>JASGEG010000224.1:0-3007 GCA_047606605.1 Rhizobium sp. | reverse complement strand
TGGTGAGAAACGTCATAAAATATGCGGTTTCATGCTTTTGAAATTCAGAAAGTCTTAATTTGGAGACGCGTTTCCTCCAGACCTTCCTCAATGTGGTCGACTCCAGTTCGATCGCCGCCGCGGCCCGCAAAGAGGGTATCACCCCTTCAGCGGTGGTTCAGAGGCTGAGGGCGCTGGAGGCCGATGTCGGCGCGGTTCTCGTGCGACGCGCCGGCCATTCCACCCGGCCGACCGAGGCCGGCTCGGCGATCCTGGAAGCCGCCCGGAAAATCGTCGAGGCTGCCGGCAGCCTGAAAGCAATGGCGAACCGGAACGAGGACATCGGCACAATCAGGATCGGCGTCATCCACTCGATGATCACCGGCCTGCTTCCGGAAATCCTGTCGATCATGAAGGAGAGACGGCCCCGCATCCAGGTCGACGTGCAGCCGGGCCAATCGCTCGATCTCTATCAGAAGATTGCCGATGGCCTTCTCGACGCGGCGATCCTGGTGGAGCCGCCCTTCGCCGTGCCGAAGGAATATGTCTGGCACGAACTGCGCCGCGACCCGCTCATCGTCCTGACCAGCGCGAAAGAGACCGAAACCGATCCTGTCGAAATCATTCGAAACGCGCCCTTCATCCGCTATGATCGCAAGCATTGGGGCGGACGGTCCGGAGAAGCCTATCTGCGCCGCTTGAAGCTTTCTCCGAGAGAGAAATACGAACTGGATTCGCTTGAGGCGATTGCCGTGCTGGTCGACCGCGGCCTCGGCGTATCCCTGGTGCCGGACTGGCTGCCACCCTGGCCGGAAGGCCTTTCCTTGAGAAAAATACCCCTTGCCGACGCCCCTTCCCGCGGCGTCGGCGTCCTCTTTCAGGGTCTGACGCCCAATGAGCGGATGGTGCGCGCCTTCGCCGAGGAGGCGCGCAATGCGGCGCGGATCAAGGAAGCTTCCGTGAGCAAGGCTGCGCCGTCGCGCTGACGGCTTCATCCCTTACGCCGACGCACGCGCCGGAGTGAATGCCCCTTTCGCAAAATCGGCCAGGCTGTCCGCCGGCGTTGTCAGGCCTTCGCCGCAGCGACGCTTTCACGCAGGATCAGCTTGCTGCGGATGGTGGTGCGCAATTGCCGCTCCGCCTGCGAGCGTCCGATGGCGTCGAGCAATCTGGCGACCGCCGCCTGCCCCATCTCCTCCACCGGCTGCTCGATCGTCGACAGCGGCGGCGAGGAGAATTCGCAGACGGGCGAGCCGTCGAACGAGACGACGGAGAGATCGCCGGGAACGACAAACCCCATTCGCTGCACACGGCTGACGAAGGATATGGCCATGTCGTCGCTGGTGGCGATCACCGCGGTCGGCTTGTCGGCCAGCCGCGCGAAATCGTCGGCGGCACGAACGCCGATCGCAAAACCCTCCTGGTAGTCGAGACGGCCGCCCGAGCGCGACACCGCGCTCTCGGACAATCCAGCGTCATGGAGCGCTTCGAGAACGCCCGCATAGCGCTCGACATCGTGATAATTGCCTTCCGGACCGGCAATATAGAGAAAACGCCGATGGCCGAGCCTGATCAGCTCCGCCGTCACCTCCCGGACCGCCTCACGGTCGTTCGTCACGATGCTCGGCAGGCCGGCATCGCTCATGTCGAACAGCATGGAAACGATGGGCAGGCCGGCGTTGGCAAGCGACCGCCCGTCGATTTCCGGCAGTTTCGACGAGAGGATGATGGCGCCGCGAGCCGTGCCGCCGAAAGCCAGATCGAGGATATGGCGTTCCGATTCCGCGTCGCGATCGAGGTTGGCGATCATCAGATTGTAGCCGTTCTGGATCAGCGCCTTGTTGATGCTTTGCAGAACCTGCGGAATGATCTGGGAAACACCGTAATAGAGCGAGCCGGGCAGGATGATCATGATGATGTTCGACCTGCCGACCCTCAGGCTGCGGGCCATGGCGTTCGGCGTATAGCCCAGCTGCTTGGCCGCGGCGTCGATCTTGGCGCGCGTCTTTTCATTGACGCGGCCCGGATTGGCAAGCGCGCGGCTGACGGTCGAGATCGCCACGCCCGCCAGACGAGCGACATCCGCCATCAGCGGCCCCGATTGCTCCTCCACGGGCACATGCTTGTTTTTTCTCAATTTCCGGCTTCCTTCCCCATGCCTGCTGCGCCGGATGCTACGGCAGTCGCGGCCATTTAGCAAACGATTGCCAAAAATCACTTGCATAAAAAACCGACTTGTCTACTATCTGTGCACGGCAAACGATTGCCAATTGCAGAGCATTGAAATCATTGTGAATTAATCGCTGCGGATAGCTGCCCCGCAATCGATCCCCCATGCCCGGAGAACGGATAGCGCCATGACCTCAACCGAACGGCTTCGCTTTGGTGTCGATCTCGTCACCTTTTTCCACCCCGATTTCTGGGGTGTTGGGGATTACGACGGCATCGTCGCCTTGTCGCGCAGCGCGCCGCGCGCCTTCTGGGACAAGATCCTCGACGCGGTGCAGGCCTCCGGCGTCACGGGCGTGGAGCTGACCTTCTCGCCCTTCAACTGGCAGGATGCGACCAAGACCTATGGCTCTGTCGAGGCTTTCGCCGCCGAGCTTTCCAGGCGCGGGCTGACGCTGGCGAGCGGCTTCTTTGCCGAGCTTGAGGCCGCAGGTGATTTCACCGAGGCCGCCGCCCAGGCCGCCATCATCGAAAAAGCCGAGAAATATGCCGAATTCCTGAAGGCCTGCGGCAGCGACATCATGGTCATCGGCGCGCCGCTGCGCCAGACGCTCGGCGCGCAGCCGGTGCGGTTCTTCGATTTCGAGCAGGCGCGCAAGATCGCCGATTTTCTCAACCGCCTCGGCGCGGCCCTTCACGTCAAGGGCGTCCGGCTGGCGCTGCACACCGAGGCGCATTCGATCTTCGCCGCTGCCCGCGACGTCGATCTGCTGATGCTGCTGACGGACCCCGCTTACGTGCATATGTGCCCGGATACGGCCCATATCATCGTCGCCGGCTCCGATCCGTTGCAGCTGGT
>JASGEG010000223.1:0-7881 GCA_047606605.1 Rhizobium sp. | reverse complement strand
TTCCAGCCGCCCATCAAGAAGGCCGAGAAGGCACCGAAGTCGGCGTCGACGCGAGCCTTGATGGCGCCTTCCTCGACGATGGAGTCATAGCCGCCGACGACGCGGAACTGCCATGCGCCCGTCTTGTAGCCAAGACCGGCAACGGCGTCCGGAGCGTAGTGATTGGACTTGTCGTCCGTCCACCAGCTTGCGCCATAGGACGCGCCGGAGCCGCTGGAATTGCTGTCTTCCACCGAGACCACGGCCGTGAAGCCGTTGCCGGCATCGTAATTGTAGGTGATCTGGTTGAGTTCGTACGGGCCGTCATAGATCACGTCGTCGTTGATGACGTCGCCGGCGTAACCGATATACAGGTTGTAAGCCGAGTCCTTCTTACCGACGGTGAAGCCGCCGAGGCTGATATAGGACCACAGCAGGTTCGTGCTCGTCGAGCCGCCGTCATTCCAGTCCCAGCGGACGATGGTTTCGGTCTTCAGCGGGCCGTATTCGGTGTCGGTCGCGGTATCGACATTCAATTCCGCGCGGGTATGCCAGAGCGTGCCCTGGCTGCTGGTCCGGTTATAGGCGTTGTACCATTCACCTTCCGTACGAAGCTTGCCGCCGACCTTGAGGCAGGTTTCGGTGCCCGGAATGAAGAAGTAGCCTGGACCATAGGCGTCGCAGATGCGCACATATTCCAGCGGCTCGGGCTCGGCGGCGACGATGGCGTCCGCCGCGTGCGCACCGGTTGCTGCTGCAAGCGCGGCAGCGGAGCCGAGAAGAAGGCTCTTGATGTTCATTAATAACTCCAATCTTTTCATGATTGGGCATGAGATATCGCGCCGAAAAACGACGTGCCCGACCCCATCCCGTTCAATGTTCCCTGTGATCGAATGTGAGATAGTAAGCCTCACGAACTATTTGGTGATCCCACTTTTCTGATTTGGCAAGTTACTAAGATTTGCGAATTATATGCACGCTACTCGAAAAAAATCTTTGTTGCAAAAATGACGCAAATCGCCGGATCGGGGCTTTCCGCTGGTTGCGGGCAGGGGATGTCCGTAACCGGAGGGAAGGGTGACTAAGAGAGGGACGCCGCCGGCCGCGCTGAAATACACCGATTCCAAGCGCCGAGCATTGGTCGGGCCGTTATCACAATGATCGAGCGATGGGACGGCCGCGCCTTCCGACACAATCGACAAGTTATTTGATCATCGGCGGCAATAGGTCTTGCACTCTCCTGAGATTCGTTCTAAACGCCCGCCATCACTCGCCTTTATATATCGGATGGCCTCGTGGCGGAGTGGTTACGCAGAGGACTGCAAATCCTTGCATCCCGGTTCGATTCCGGGCGAGGCCTCCATTTTCCCCCTAGCTTCTTTGGTTTTGGCAACGCATTCGCAGCAACGATATTGCATTGCAGAAATCGATCGCTCCCCTATGTCCCGCTCCAGCATGCGAATAGACTGGTGGAGCGGCGTATGAAATATGTGAGAGAATTCGAGGCTTTGCGAGGCCTGCTGGCGATCTGGGTTCTGGTCGGTCATGTCGCCTCGGCCGTCGCCATTCACGGACGCCTGTTTCAGGAGCGGTTCTATAATGAATATGCGGTGGATGTGTTCATCCTCCTCAGCGGCTTCGCCATCACCGCGCTGATCGACAAGCGGCCCGAGCCGTATCGCCTGTATATTGCCCGGCGCGCCCTCAGAATTTTCCCCGCCTATCTCTTCTATCTGGCGATCTCGGTCGCGGTGGCGACGATCGCCTTGCAGATCTGGACGAATTCGCCGGAAGGATCGATGAAGGCCGCGCGCATCGGCATTGCCGCCGATACGCTTGCCTATTGGCCCTGGCATCTGCTGGCGCATGTGACCGGCCTGCACGGGCTGGTGCCGCCACGCCTCCTGCCATCGACCGATTACGCCTTTCTCGGCCAGGCCTGGAGCATTTCGCTCGAATGGCAATTCTATCTGGTGGCACCGCTGCTGATCGGATTGGTCGCCAAGCCGATCTCGTGGCTGCGAATCGCGCTTCTCGTTCTGCTGATGCTCGCCATCGCCGCAGTCCTGCCGAAGCTGCCGCAAAGCTTTCTCGGCAAATGGCTTGTGGATTTCGGCATCGGCATCGCCAGTTTCTATTTCATGAAGCATCGCGCGCTTGGCGAGCCTTTTCTTCAATCCCTGCCTTTGCCGCAGCTCTGGCTCGTCGGCGTCGGGCTGTGCATCCTGCAGCGTTCGGTCGCCTATCTGCCGCTCATCATCTGGCTGACGGCGATCCTGGTGATCGTTTCGGCGCGCGAGGGTAGGGGCGCCATCTATGAAAAAATCTCCGCTGTTGCCTGCAGCCGGCCGCTGCAATGGCTGGGCGGCATGGCCTATTCGCTATATCTGTCGCATATGCTGGTGCTGCTTCTGGCGCTCGCCACGCTGCCGAGCCTGGAGCTGGTTTCGCCTTGGGAACAGGCGGTCTATCTGTTAACGGCGACCCTTGCGGGCACGCTGGTCGTGTCCCGCCTGTCCTATCTCTATATAGAGAAGCCGTTTCACGAATTCGGCCGCAATCTCGGCAGGGCAGCACCGTCGGCGGCCGAGCCGGCCGACATCGTCAAAAAGAAGGTGGTTTGACCGCGCCAGAAGGACAGCAGCTGTTGTCGCGCCGCGACGCATCGTCAGAATTTCCGCGCCCGTTGCCGGGATGCCTTGAAAGCGCAGCCGCACGCGATTAAGACACGCGGAGCATAAAAGCAAAAACCGGCTTAGCCCTTGGGCGCGAGAGGATATGATGGATTTCGAAGCAGCACGCGTGAAGATGGTCGAGAACCAGATCCGCACGACGGATGTCACCTCCCATTCCGTGTTGAATGCGTTTCTGACGGTGCCGCGCGAAAATTTCGTGCCGGAGAAGTCGAAGCTCCTGGCCTATATCGATACCGATATCGAGGTCTGTCCGGCGGCTGCCGGCAAGCCGGCACGTTTCCTGATGGAGGCCTCGCCGCTGGCAAAGCTGCTGCAGCTCGGCGCGATCGGCAAAGAGGACAAGGTTCTGGATGTCGGCGCCGGCACCGGCTATGTGTCGGCCCTGCTGTCGATCCTCGCCGGCAAGGTCGTCGCACTCGAATCCGACGAGACGCTCGCCTCGCAAGCCAAGGCCAATCTCGCAGCCCTCGGCAGTGACAATGTCACCGTCGTCACCGGCGAGCTGGAAAAGGGCAATGCCGCCGGCGGTCCTTACGATGTGATTTTCGTCGATGGCTCCGTCGAGGAAGTGCCGCCGGCGCTTCTCGACCAGCTCGGCGAAGGCGGCCGGCTGATCGTCGTGCTGGGCTTTGGCCATGCCGCCCGCGCCACCGTCTTCATCCGTGAGCGTGGCGCCTTGTCCGAAAACGTCTTCTTCAATGCATCGGTCAAGCCGCTGCCGGGCTTTGCCAAGGCCAAGGAATTCGTATTCTGACCGATCCCGCGATCCCGGGTCTTCATCAGACGGGCGCTTCGGGCGCCCGTTTTTTGTTGTGCCGGCACCCGGTAAAGGCGACGATTGTCAGGTGATTCGCCGCCGCCGTAACAAAACTGTGCATCGCCGGGTTTAGGGCTGCGGCAGTGATTTTTTTCACCAGGGTAGTATTCTAGGGTGGCGCTGATTCGGGCGCTCCTTTTACGGGATTCCGGTCGTTGCATCTGGGAAAACGGGGATGAATATGGCTCAGCCAAGCGTAGTGCGTGAACCGTCCATGGAAGAGATATTGGCGTCCATTCGCCGTATCATCGAAAGCAACGAGCCCGGTGCCGCCAAGTCTATTTCGCCCTCTCTGCCGCCCGTCTACACCACCGCCGACGACGAGCGGGACGACGATATCCGCCTGACGGTCGATGAGGAGTTCGCCGCTGTGGACATGGCCGGCGCATCCTCCGCTGCCGAGTCCGAGCCGCGTTTCGTTGCCGCCAATTCGCAGGTGCCGCTGCGCGAGCCGGAAGCGCCGGCCCGGACCATGTCGCTGGCCGATGTCGCAGCCCGCGTTCGCGCCGCATCCGAACGCAATGCCGCGCAGTTGAACCCGGCGCGCGAGGCTCCGCGTGAACTGCCGCCGTCCATGGCCGCGCGCCTTGCCGAAGCGCTGGTCGAGCCCGTTGCCGCCTCCGTTCCGTTGCGCGGCGCGGTGGCCGAGGCACCCGTTTCCGCCGTGCCGGCGGCCGCGGCCGCCCTTCTGGCCGAGGCTGCCGCCCATGCGGCCAAGACCGACGCACAAGCGCAACCGACGACGGAACGCACCGAGGCTGTGGCCGTTGCGCCCGCGCCGGCCGAAGCGCCGGTTTCCAATCCGCCAGTGCAACAACAGCCCGCCGCATCTGCCGATCGTTTCCTGCCGCAGGTCCAGGCCGAACTTCCGTCGTCGCTGATCTCGGAAGCGACTGGCGCGCAGGTGGCGCGGTCCTTCGATGAACTGGCGGCCGCGATCGATGGCGGCCCACGCCGTTCGCTGGACGAGATAGCCCAGGAGATGCTGCGGCCGATGCTGCAGGAGTGGCTGGACGACAACCTGCCGACGCTGGTCGAGCGTCTCGTGCGCGAGGAAATCGAACGAGTGGCGCGCGGCCCGCGCCGCTGACGGCCAGAGCTTCGGGTGGACGTCCGCCGCTCCGGCTTCCGGGGCGGCTTTTTTATTGACTTGCCCGCGGCCATCCTATTTACAACCCGCATAACCGAACCCTAGATCCGGTCCCAAAATGCTCGATAAAACCTACGATTCCACCACCATCGAACCGAAGATCGCCCAGAAATGGGATGAGGTCGACGCCTTTCGCGCCGGTGCGAACGCCAAGCCCGGCGCCGAAACCTTCACCATCGTCATCCCGCCGCCGAACGTCACGGGTTCGCTGCATATGGGTCATGCGCTGAACAACACGCTGCAGGACATCATGGTGCGTTTCGAGCGCATGCGCGGCAAGGATGTGCTTTGGCAGCCGGGCATGGACCATGCCGGCATCGCCACGCAGATGGTGGTCGAGCGCCAGCTGGCCGAACGGCAGCAGCCCAATCGC
This sequence comes from Rhizobium sp., assembly GCA_047606605.1. GTDB lineage: Bacteria > Pseudomonadota > Alphaproteobacteria > Rhizobiales > Rhizobiaceae > Rhizobium. Next base: position 2,866 of record JASGEG010000223.1, on the reverse strand, counting down.
CACGCCATGGGCCGCGAAGCCTTCGTCGACAAGGTCTGGGAATGGAAGGCGGAGTCGGGCGGCCTGATCTTCAACCAGTTGAAGCGCCTCGGCGCCTCCTGCGACTGGTCGCGCGAGCGCTTCACCATGGACGAGGGCCTGTCGAAGGCCGTTCTCGAGGTTTTCGTCACGCTCTACAAGGAAGGCTTGATCTATAAGGACAAGCGCCTCGTCAATTGGGACCCGAAGCTCCTGACTGCGATTTCCGACATGGAGGTCGAGCAGCAGGAGATGAAGGGCAATCTCTGGCACCTGCGCTATCCGCTGGAGCCCGGCGTCACCTATCAATATCCGGTCGCCTTCGACGAGGACGGCAAGCCGACCGAGTACGAGACGCGCGACTATATCGTCGTCGCGACGACGCGCCCGGAGACCATGCTCGGCGATACCGGCATTGCCGTCAATCCGGAAGACGAGCGCTACCAGCCGATCGTCGGCAAGCATGTCATCCTGCCGATCGTCGGCCGCAGGATTCCGATCGTTGCCGATTCCTATGCCGACCCGACCGCCGGCACCGGCGCGGTGAAGATCACGCCTGCGCATGATTTCAACGACTTCGAGGTCGGCAAGCGGGCAGGGCTGCGCGCCATCAACGTCATGAACGTCGATGCCACCATCACCATCAAGGAGAATGAGGACTTCCTCGAAGGCCTCGACAATCCGGCCGCGCTGCATGGCGCCTGGGACGAGCTGGAGGGCAAGGACCGTTTCGAGGCCCGCAAGATCATCGTCCGCATCTTCGAAGAGGCAGGCCTCCTCGACAAGATCGAGCCGCACACGCATGTCGTGCCGCACGGAGACCGTGGCGGCGTGCCGATCGAGCCGCGGCTGACCGAACAGTGGTTCGTCGACAACAAGACCCTGGGACAGCCCGCGCTGGAATCCGTTCGCGAGGGCAAGACCAAGTTCGTGCCCCGGAACTGGGAAAACACCTATTTCAACTGGCTTGAGAATATCGAGCCCTGGTGCATTTCCCGTCAGCTCTGGTGGGGACATCAGATCCCCGCATGGTACGGCCCCGATGGACAGGTCTTCGTCGAGAAGAGCGAGGAAGAGGCGCTGCAGGCAGCCATTCAGCATTATCTCTCGCATGAAGGGCCGATGAAGGCCTATGTCGAGGACTTGCTGGAAAACTTCAAGCCGGGCGAGATCCTGACGCGCGACGAAGATGTGCTCGATACCTGGTTCTCGTCCGCCCTCTGGCCGTTCTCGACGCTCGGCTGGCCGGACAAGACGCCGGAACTTGCGCGCTATTATCCGACCAACGTTCTCGTCACCGGTTTCGACATCATCCCGTTCTGGGTCGTTCGCATGATGCAGATGGGTCTGCATTTCATGAAGGACGAGAACGGCGATCCCGTCGAACCCTTCCATACGATCTACATTCACGCCCTGGTTCGCGACAAGAACGGGCAGAAGATGTCGAAGTCCAAGGGCAACGTCATCGATCCGCTCGAACTCATCGACCAATATGGCGCCGACGCCCTGCGTTTCACGCTGGCGATCATGGCGGCGCAGGGCCGCGACGTGAAGCTCGATCCGTCCCGCATCGCCGGCTACCGCAATTTCGGCACCAAGCTTTGGAATGCCACGCGCTTTGCCGAGATGAACGGCGCCAAGAGCGACCCGCATTTCGTGCCGGAAGCAGCCGAGCTGACCATCAACCGCTGGATTCTGACCGAGCTTGCCCGGACGGAGCGTGACGTCACCGAGGCGATCGAAGCCTATCGCTTCAACGATGCCGCGGGAGCGCTCTATCGCTTCATCTGGAACCAGTTCTGCGACTGGTATCTCGAGCTTCTGAAGCCGGTCTTCAGCGGCGACGACGAGAACGCCAAGGCGGAAGCGCAGTCCTGCGCGGCATATGTGCTGGAAGAGATCTATAAGCTGCTGCATCCCTTCATGCCCTTCATGACCGAAGAGCTGTGGGCGCATACCGCGGGCGAGGGCAATGAACGCGACGGTCTGCTCTGCCATGCCGACTGGCCGGCGCCGTCCTATGCCGACGATGTCGCCGCCGATGAAATCAACTGGCTGATCGATCTCGTCTCCGGCCTGCGTTCGGTGCGTGCGGAAATGAATGTGCCGCCGGCCGCCACGGCGCCGCTGGTGATCGTCGGCGCCAACAGCCTGACCCGCGAGCGCCTGTTCCGCCACGATGCGGCGATCAAGCGGCTTGCCCGCGTTGAGGAGATTTCGCTCTCCGACGTGGCGCCGAAGGGCGCGGCGCAGATCGTCGTCGGCGAGGCGACCATCTGCCTGCCGCTCGGCAACCTCATCGATCTCTCCGCCGAAAAGGCGCGCCTCGAGAAGGGCATCGCCAAGAACGAACAGGAAATGGCCCGTATCGTCGGCAAGCTCTCGAACGAGAAGTTCGTCGCCAACGCCAATCCGGACGTGGTTGCCGCCGAACGCGAGCGCCTGGATGAGCTGCAGGGTCAGCTCGCCAGCCTCAAGGTGGCGCTCGCCAGGGTCAGCGAAGCCGGCTGACAATCGGTATCCATTCAAGCTGAAGGGCATGCGGACAGGCGCCGCATGCCCTTTTTGTTTGCGCTGTCGATTCGATGGCAGCATCGACAATGGCTGTCCCGCCAATCGCCAGCTTCGCGCAGGTAAAAGCAATTACCCTGCTAAATTGAAGGTTCTCTCGAAAAGCGAAACTGTTGTCAGATTGTAACAGAATTGTTTCAGGGAGGTATAATAATCTATCCGGGGCATTTAATGTTTTTCAAAAAGCAAAAATTATCTAATTTTCGCCACAATGGGGCAGGTCGCTCATTTTCTTACGTAAATCAGTCACCGTCCTCCAGGCTTGCCGGGCGCGAAG
>JASGEG010000222.1:0-3577 GCA_047606605.1 Rhizobium sp. | reverse complement strand
GGGTTTGGGTTTGGCCGCTGCCGTCGGCATTCTCAACGCGCTTTGGTACGAGCTGCGCGTCCTGCGCGAGGAGCCGGCCGGCGGAGGCGTATCGCTGCCCACGCCGTGACAAGAACCGGGATCGGTTCGGCGGTCGGCCATTGGGTATAATGAATGCCCGGTGGCCGGTCGCTGCCTTGTTGCAATTTCACGGTTGTACCAATTTTGGTCATTGTGCCGCAGCGCAGGTTTGCTCATCACTTGGTTTTCGCCTCCACCGAAATACTAAGGCCGATGCATGTCCAGTAATCATCAGAAAGATATTTTCGAAGCTGCCGTAAATTACGCGTTTGCAAAAGCACAACTGGCCGCTACGGCTTCTTATCTGGAGCGCGGCCGACAATATCGGGACATATTGGACGAGTGCCTGGAAGAGCAATGGGTCGAGACGTTCCGGACCTGGAGCGCGCTGTCGTCCACGGAAGCGCGGCGGGCCAATGATGATCTGACGGCCGAGATCGAGCTTCGGCGGAAAGAGATCCCGCTTTCGCGTGTCGGGACGGAATTGAGGATCTTACTCACGCGTGCCTCGGCCGTTACGAAAGACGAGGCCGCCAGGCAGATCAGCGGCCACATCATGGACGCCTATCTCAAGGCCATCGACGAGCAACACTGACGATCTGTCAGGCCCGAGATCGGGCCTCCCGCAAGCACGATGCCGCATGTGGCACCAATCTCCTTCTCCCCGAGGGGAGAAGGAGTACGCGGCAACGACCCCATCTCATATCGATTCTCCCGCGGATACGGGAGACGTCCAGATAAGAGTCGAAATCGTGTGCGATGTATCGCCGTCGACGAATTGTCGGCGGTCCAACGTCAGTCAGGCGGGAAGGGCACCATTTTTCTTTGCGGTCCAGGTCGCGATATAGTCCATCAGCGCCGGTGACAGGCAGTCGTAGGGTTCGAGATCGAGTTCGCGAAGGCGGCTGCGGACAGCATCCATATTTGCCGGATCGAAACCGCTCTCGATGATGGAAGAGACAAAGGCCGCGAAGCCGGGCTCGGCCCATCCGTCTTGTTCGAAGCGCTCGGGATGGATGAAGGACAGGCCCTTGAACGGATGATCCCGCTCCACCGGACCATACATATGGACGCCGCACGCCTTGCAGGCATGCCGCTGAATGAGGGCCGCCGCATCGACAACCGCAAGCTTGTCGCCGTTCTCGATGACTTCCACGGCTTCCGTGGGGGCCACCGCGACGATGGAGAAGTTTGCGCCCACCGGCTTCCAGCACTTGGTGCAGCCGCAGGCGTGATTATGGGCGATATCGCCCTTGATCCGCACCTTGACCGGGTTTGTCGTGCACTCACATTTGAGAGTGCCGCCGGCGAACGCGCCGCCAGCCGTCTTCCGTCCCCCGTCGACATGGGGATGTATGCCGATATTTGCCATTGCTTCCTCCTCCCATTTGGCCGGACACCGCGTCCGGTTCTTAGAACGGCAGGTGGCCATTGCCGATTCAGTCGCTCGGCCTGCCACCGCAAGTGGTCTTCATGTCATGATCCTCGATATCCCCGGCCGCACCGCTGTTCCTGCGAAGCATTTTTTGGTGTTTCATCAGGATATCGGTAAGCCGCCCGGGGCTGATCATGAACTGGTCGTCGTGGGTGGTCGCATTGAAAACGAGAGCCTCGCCGGCGGCTGGAGGATGATCCCCTCACGCCGCCCGACGGTGATGCGATAGGTATAGGCCAGGTGCGGCTCCGTTACAATTCGACGGCGTAGTAGGTGAAGCCGCCTTCGTCCTTTCCGACGCCGGAAATGGCTTCGTTGATCCTTTCCAGAGGCCAGACCATCGGCGACATGGCCGACATATCGATGATGCCCGCCTCGATCATGGCGGCGATTTCCATGCCTTCGGCGGCCGTGAACCACACCGAGCCGATCAATTCCATCTGCTCGTCCATCCACCATTTGACGTCGACGGGCAAAGCCCCCGCCGTGCCGCCGATGTTGACGATGCGACCGCCCCGTTTGACGCCGCCCATGGCATCCAGCATGGAATCGAGCGGCGCCTTGGCGCCGAGTGTATCCAGCATCAAATCCGCTCCGCGTCCATTGGTTTGCCCTTTGACGAAGGCGCCCGAAGATCCCTTCACGTTCGAGAAGGTGACGATGCGGTCCGGCGCGATCGTCTTCAGCCGTTCGAGCAGCGCCTCGCCCCTGGCCACGGCGTAGATCTTCGCAACGCCCATTGCCAAGGCAAACAGCGTCGCACCCAGGCCGAGCGTTCCGGTGGCGCCGTTGATGATCAAGGTCTTGCCCGTCAAAGGGCCGCATTTTTTAAGGGCGGCGTAGGATGTGCCGAGATAGCCCATGCGGGAGCCCTGGACGAAGGTCATGATGTCGGGGATTTTGATGAGTTGAGCCTGCGGCGCGAGCATGAATTCGCCGAAGCCGCCATAAGGGTAACGGGCGAACATTTCCATGCTTTTGGGGTTATAGCCGAAGTATCCGCCCAGCGTCCAATATTCGCAGGCCTGCGGTTTGCCCGAAGAACAATGATGGCATGCGCCGCAGAACCGTCCGGGATTCACATAGACCCGATCGCCCGGCTTGATGCTGACGACCTGCGGGCCGACTTCGTGGACCACGCCGCTCGGGTCGAGACCGTGAATCGCCGGCCGCGGCGGCAGCGGCATCTGCGGATACCAGGTCTCCCAGTTGGCCAGAACATTCGCCAGATTGGGAACCATTCCGCAGGCTTTGACGCGGACGACCACGTCGCTGCCGGTGGCCTTTGGACGCTCGACCTCGTCGATGCTCATCGGCTGACCCACGGCGTGGAGCCGCGCGGCACGCATCATTTCCATCTGCACTCCTCCCGAATTCAAAGATTGCCTCGTATTGACATTCCAATTGGACTGTGAATACCGTTTAGTATCTGAAAAGGCAAGCGGGGATGGGCAACTATCCGTGTGGACCCGGCGGAGGCGGTCTTCGAGCATGTCGCGCAAAAGCGTGCGGCGGCTTTGCGACCACGCATGCGCAACATCAAAGAGCTAAAGCGCGAGAAGCGAATCCTGGAGATCGCGATGCGCTTTAGGGAGGAGCAATGGAATTCGTTTTGGTTGACTGGCTCCGCATCCTCTGCGGCATCTGGTTCGTTCCCCATCTCATCGGCAAGAGCCTGCACTTCGAAAAGGCTGGGGCAACATTCGAAGCTGCGGGCTTCAGACCCGGGACCTTGTTCGTGGGCCTCACCGTGGTTGCGGAGGGCTTGGCGGCTGTGGGATTGATCTTCTCAATCTATCCGGGCGTTGCGGCCATTCTCGGTGCGCTTGTACTGGCCGGAGCAGGCTATGCGGTTTTGAGGATCAACGGCATGAACTGGCGCTGGCAGAAAATGGGGCCTGAATATCCGATCTTCTGGGCCTTCGTTTGTCTGCTGACGGCCTTCGCATAGTCGTCTCCTATGATGATTGTCCAGCAGGACGTTGTTTTGCGCCTGCGATGATGAAGTTTGGGAAGTCTTCGAACACCCAGCCCTTACGGAGTGTGTCGTAGATAATGGTCAGTAGCTTGCGGGCCGTGGCG
>JASGEG010000221.1:0-3760 GCA_047606605.1 Rhizobium sp. | reverse complement strand
CACTCATCTTCCGGGCCAGCTCACTTGCGGCACCAGGCAATTTGGCATGTTCCATGCTCATCGCTCTCGATCGTGGACCAATGTCGAACGGAGAGAGCGATGAGCATGGAACATGCCAAATTGCCTGGTGCCGCAAGTGAGCTGGCCCGGAAGATGAGTGTCGGGCTTTTCGTCTGCGGCGTGACTGTCGCGGGACTTTATGCGGTTGCCCGCACCGATTCGGAACGGCCGCTGATGTCGTCGATCGACGCTGCCGGGGGCGGGGCGATCAAGATCGCCAATGCCCGAAAGAATGCGAGTGACCTTCAGGCGGCAATCGATGCCAGCCCCTATGTGCTGCCGACGCCAGCCGTCAGACCGGCCTTGCCGAACAAGTCCGCCTCGTCCCCAACCGGGAGCGGGGTAAAGAAGGTGGCGACCCGTGCCAAGGTCACGGTCGTCAAGACGGCGGACGCTTCCGATGTCACGCGGTTCGATCGCTGCATGCCGCAATGCGATACGCGCGATCCGATGATCGTCGGAGAGGCGAAGCCCGTTCCGCCGCCGGTGGACATGCAGGTGGCGGTCCGTTACGAGCCTGCGCCCGTGGACGATCAGCCGCCGGCAGGCGGCGTGCGCTATATTCTGAACAAGGCCGTGGAAGCGCCTGGCTATGTCGTCCGGCAAGGGCGTGCCGCATTCGATGATATCAGGCAAATGAGCTGGTAAGGTATGCGTCGCATTACGCGGCAAGGGCGGTTTCGGCCATCTTCACCCAATAGCTGATGCCATAGGGCAGCACGTCGTCGTTGAAATCATAGGCGGGATGGTGAAGGCCGGCGGTATCGCCGTTGCCGATGAAGATGAAGGCGCCGGGGCGCGATTCCAGCATATAGGAGAAGTCTTCCGCTCCCATGCGCGGCGGCGTGTTGGCTTCGACGCTGGCAGCACCCGCGATCGAGCTTGCGATGCCGATGGCGAATTCGGTTTCGTTATCGTGGTTGAAGGTCACCGGATAGCCGCGATGGTAGTGGACCTCCGCCTTGGCGCCATGGGCCATTGCGGTTGCCTGCGCGACCTCGGTCAGGCGCTTTTCGGCGAAATCCCGCGTTTCCGGCAGCAGCGTGCGCACCGTGCCCGTGAGGGTCACCGAGCCGGGAATGACGTTATGGGCCGTGCCGCCATGGGTGGTGGTCACCGAAATGACTAGCGATTTCAGCGGGTCCATCCCGCGCGAGACGATCGATTGCAGGGCGATGATCACATGGGCGGACGCCAGCACCGGATCGATCGAGAGATGCGGCGCGGCGGCATGGCTGCCATTGCCGATGATCTCGATCTCGAAACTGTCGGCCGCCGCCATCAGCGATCCTTTGCGGATGGCGAAGTTGCCGACCGGCATGCCGGGCGCATTGTGCATGCCGTAGACTTCCTTGATGCCGAACTTGTCCATCATGCCGTCGTCCAGCATGGCAAGAGCGCCGGCACCGCCTTCCTCGGCCGGCTGAAAGATCACGGCGACGGAACCCTTGAAATTGCGGGTTTCCGCCAGATATTGCGCGGCCCCCAGAAGCATGGCGGTGTGCCCGTCATGGCCGCAGGAATGCGCCTTGCCCGGCACTTTCGATGTCCAGGGCTTGCCGCTGGCCTCGGTGATCGGCAACGCGTCCATATCCGCCCGGAAGCCGATGGTCGGTCCATCGCCATGCCTGCCCTTGATGATGCCGACCACGCCGGTCTTGCCGAGGCCGGTCTCGACCACGTCGCAGCCGAATTCCTCCAATTTCCGCGCGACGAAGCTCGATGTTTCGAAGACGTCATAGAGCAGCTCCGGGGTTTCATGCAGATGGCGGCGCCAGCCGGCGACCTCCTCTTGCATTTCGGCAACACGGTTCAATATCGGCATTGTCTAGACCTCATTCGTCCGGTTGAAGGGGAATATGGCCGCATATTGCCTTGCGGAAATCTGATTTAGCAAGCTGCAACTTTCATTCTTGAACGAAAAATAGGCCTGTGCTTAGATGGCCCAAAATTTGAGCACCGCCCTTGGCGCGAGTGCTGATAAACGGGAACAATGACAGCGGGTAGCTTCCAGAAACAAGGCCGAAGCGGATAGGCAATCGGAATTCGATTGAAGAAGAATTGAGTGATTTCAGGAGGTTATCATTCTGCAGGTCTGCGAGGAACCGATAACGATTGGAAATGCCCGGTCCCCGAGCCATTCGAGGCCGCCGGGGATACCCCACCTCCGCATAGTCGCCAAACCGAAGGCTGACGACGCTTTTCTGGACCTTCGACTGACTGTTCCGTCGAGTGACATTCTTTCTCTTTCCATCATGCAAGGCGCTACCCGCCGGTGGTCCGACAGCGGCCTTCGGCGTGCCGGCGCACGGATGTAACCCTCTTGCGCCGCGGCACATGAGACATGCCGCGCCGAACTTCCAAACGCACAAGAATCTCAAAGGGGAAATCAAAATGAAGAGACGTAATATCCTTCTGGCCGGAGCCTTTGCGGCTTTCGCCATGGTCGGCTCCGCCGCTCATGCCGAACGCGGCAGCGACGGCGAGCTGAAGATCCTGTTCTGGCAGGCGGTTTCGACGCTCAACCCGTATCTGTCGGGCGGCACAAAGGAGATCTACAGCTCCTCGATGGTCATCGAGCCGCTGGCGCGCTATGATGAAACCGGCAAGCTGGTGCCGACGCTGGTGACGGAAATTCCGACGCTGGAAAACGGCGGCATGTCCAAGGACATGCTCAGCATGACCTGGAAGCTCAAGCCGGACGTCAAATGGTCGGATGGCACCGATTTCACCGCCGATGACGTGGTCTTCACCTGGAAATATTGCACTGCGCCGGATGGCGGCTGCGCCCAGAAGGCGCAATATGAAGGCGTCAAATCGGTCGAGGCCGTGGACCCGCATACCGTCAAGCTGACCTTCACGGAGCCGAAATATTACCCCTACAGCGCCTTCGTCGGCGGCCAGTCGCCCATCATCCAGAAGGCGCAGTTCAAGGATTGCCTCGGCGCTGCCGCTCCCGGCTGCACCTCCGCCAATTTCGGCCCGATCGGCACCGGTCCCTTCGTCGTCAAGGAATTCAAGCCCAACGATGTCATCTCCTTCGTCGCCAACAAGAATTATCGCGATCCGGCCAAGCCGGCTTTCGCCACCGTGACGCTGAAGGGCGGCGGTGACGCCGTCTCGGCGGCCCGCGCCGTGCTTGAGACCGGCGAATATGACTATGCCTGGAACATGCAGGTCGAGCCGGAAATTCTGGCAACCATGGTGGCTGCCGGCAAGGGCGAGCTCGTGACGGCCTTCGGATCGCAGGTCGAACGTATCAACATCAACCACTATGCCGTCGACCCGTCGCTTGGCGAAAAGCGATCGACCAAGGAAGCCGGGCCGCATCCGTCCTTGTCGGACCCGGCTGTTCGCCGCGCATTGTCGATGGCGATCGACCGCGATGTCATCAACGAGACGGGATATGGCGCGGCCGGCAAGCCGACCTGCAATATCGTGCCCGGTCCCGAGGTCTATGCCTCGACGGCGAACGACTGGTGCCTGAAGCCGGATGTCGATGGCGCCAACAAGCTTCTCGACGAGGCCGGCTGGGTCAAGGGCTCGGATGGCATTCGCGCCAAGAACGGCGTGAAGCTCTCCTTCCTCTACCAGACCTCGACCAACTCCGTGCGTCAGGCGACGCAGGCGCTGGTGAAGGACATGTGGGCGCAGATCGGCGTCCAGGCGGAACTGCGCAACATCAGCGCCTCGGTCTTTT
>JASGEG010000220.1:0-2625 GCA_047606605.1 Rhizobium sp. | reverse complement strand
TCTCGTTGCCGGCGCACGGCCGAGCACGCGCGTCCAGATCATCCGCTTCAACACGAATATCAAGCCGTTGGACGACGCGCGGGTGCGCCAGGCTCTCAATTACGCCATCGACAAGGAGGCCATCACCAAGGCCCTGTTCAAGGGATTGGTGCAGCCGGCCCACAGCCAGATCATCACCAGCTTCCATGAAGGCTACGACACTGACCTGAAGGCGTGGCCTTACGATCCTCAGAAGGCAAAGGAACTGTTGGCGGAAGCCGGCTATCCCGATGGCTTCGACGTGGAAATGGTGTTCGGCAAGGGTACCTATGTCGGCGGAGAGCAGGCGGCCCAGATCATCACCCAGCAACTGGCGGCCGTTGGCGTGCGTGCCCAGCTCAACATCCTGCCGGCTCCCTCCCACAACGAACGTGCGGCGTCGCCAAACGCCGCCGGGCTGACCTGGTTTGGCTATGCCGACACGGCAAGCATTGCTGCCGAAACCCTGAGCTACCTCGGCAGCACGCATTTCCAGACGATCGGCCCGGTCCCGGCCGCTTTCGATGAGGCCGTGAAGGAAGCAAAAGCCGCCCTGACCAAGGAAGCGGAACTGGCCGCCGTCAAGCGGGCGACGCAGATCGCCGCCGATGAAGCACTGGCGATCTTCCTCTGGGATCTGCCGCAAACCTACGCCTACAGCAACAAGGTCGTCTGGGACATCCGCCGTGACGACTGGACGCTGCCATACGAAATCCGGCCGGCCGAATAATCGGCCCGCCTTTCCCACAGCATGACAGACAGGAAGACAGAAAATGACCAGCGGCCTGACGAAATACATCCGCCACAAGAGAAAACTGCATGACGAAAGGCAGGGCAAGTCGTTCGGCAACGGCCAGCTCTCCGCAAGGGTCGTCGCGGAAGGGCGAAGCGGCATCCGCCGTATCTTCATCCGCGATTTTCAGGTGATCAGCGACGGTTCACCGGCCGGCGCCGGTTTCGACCTCGGCCCCGCGCCGGGCGAATTGCTGATAGGCGCCGTCGCCGCCTGCCTCAACCATGGCTATCTCATCCAGGCAGCGCTTCTCGATATCGAGATCGACACGCTGGAGGTTGTGGCGAAAGCCACCAGCAAACCCGGACAGATCGGTACGGGATTAAAGGAACCGGTCGATCTTGACCTGCGCTACACCGCGAGGATCGCATCGCCGGCTTCCGACGAGGAACTGGAGAACCTACGGCAGAAGGTAGAGCTCAACAGCTTCGTCTACAACGTCGTCACGCGCGGCGCATCCATAGCCGGCCGCCTGGAAAGGATCGAAGCATGACCATTCGTGTCATCGAAACCGACAAGGCGACGTCTGGCGGACTGCGCTTCGCAACACGACCCACACCCGAACCGGGCTATGGGGAGGTGCTTGTCGACGTCACCCATACATCGCTGAATTTCGGCGAAACGCGGCGCGGCGCCCGCGGGCTTGAGGCAGACGGCACCGTGCTCGGCTGGGACGCCTCCGGCGTGATCGCCGCCGTCGGACCGCAGACCAAGGCCCCGCCTGTCGGCACCCGCGTGGTTAGCCGTGCCGCCCTTGGAGCCTGGGCCGAAAAGCGTATCGCCCATGTGGACGATATCGCCGTCATCCCCGACGGGGTCGACCCGACCGAGGCCGCCACGCTGCCGACCGCAGCCGTGACCGCACTCGCGACCCTGCAGATCGGTGGGCCGATCCTCGGGCGCACGGTGCTGATCACCGGCGCCTCCGGCGGCGTCGGCCGTTTCGCCATCCAGCTCGCGCGTCTCGGCGGCGCCCGCGTCATCGCTTCGGTCGGCTCCGAAGCGAGCGCCGCCGGGCTGAAGGAGCTTGGCGCGGACCTTGCCGTCACCAGCCTCGACGACGTGAAGGAAGGTGTCGATCTCGTCATCGACAATGTCGGCGGACCGCAACTCGTGCAGTCCTTCAAGCTTCTCAAGCGCAACGGCAATGTCCAGAGCCTCGGCTGGGCCTCGCAGGAAGACGCCGTGTTCGGCAATCTCGGTACGGTGGGGCCGGTCGGCCGGCATATACACGGCTTCCTCATCTCGGAATACCGGGTCGGCCCCTATCTGAAGGTTCTGCTCGGCTGGCTGCGCGACGGCAAGCTGAAGACCGAAGTCAAATGGCGCGGATCATGGGAGGATTACCAGCAGGCCATTTCCGCGCTGCTCGATCGCCGTCTGCACGGCAAAGCCGTTCTGGACGTGGTATCATGAGCGCGGCCGCCAATTCCTACCGTCATGCCTCCCGCTTCGATCCGCCGGTCGGTCCCGATATCCTGTCGCGCATCGAACGGGTGAAGGTCGCTCTGGCGCCCGGTGTGGTCGAACGCGACCGCCAGGGCTCCGCCCCCGTCGAGGAAGCGGCCATTCTCCGGCAATCGGGGCTCGCTGCCCTGACCGTCGACGAGGGGCTGCCGTTTTTTCGCAACGCTTCGAGCCGGCGGGAGGCCATCGGGGCACGATGGCAGGCAGCCCTACTCGCGATCCGGGAAATGTCCCGGACCGACCTCTCCGCCGCCGCCCTGCTCGGCTACAACTACATGCACCTGCTGCGCATCGAGATTGCCGGTCGCGGCAACGTCTTCGTCAAGGCCGTGGAGGATTCCCTTCGC
>JASGEG010000219.1:0-8750 GCA_047606605.1 Rhizobium sp. | reverse complement strand
TTCGATCTCTGGCGGGCCTTTGCCGGCATCCATCATGTCGCAGCCACGCCGGGCACGGCTGCGCCCTTCAATCTGGTGGAGTTCGGCGCGGCGTCGGCTGTCATTCTGGCGCTGATGTCGCAGATCGGCGAACAGGCCGACTTCCTGCGCTTCCTGCCGCCGGAAGGCCACCGCAAATGGCGCCACCGTCTGGTGATCTTCCTGGCCGGACCGGGATGGGTCATCATCGGCGCGCCGAAGCTGCTGGCCGGCTCCTTCCTTGTCGTGCTGACGCTGAGCTCGGGCGTGCCGGTGGATCGCGCCGCCGATCCCGCGCAGATGTATCTCACCGCCTTCGGCTATATGATCCCCTGGCACAATGCCGCGCTGCTCTTGATGGCGGCCTTCGTCATGGTCTCGCAGCTCAAGATCAACGTGATGAACGCCTATGCCGGCTCGCTCGCATGGTCGAATTTCTTCTCGCGGCTGACACATAGCCATCCCGGCCGCGTCATCTGGCTCGTCTTCAATGTCGCCATCGCGCTGCTGTTGATGGAACTCGGCATCTACCGGCTGCTGGAGGAGACGCTCGGCATCTTCTCGATCATCGCCATGGCCTGGCTCTGCACCATCTCGGCCGATCTCTTCATCAACAAGCCGCTCGGCCTGGCCCCGCCCGGCATCGAGTTCAAGCGCGCCCATCTCTACGACATCAATCCCGTCGGCCTCGGCGCCATGGCGCTCTCGGCGACGATCTCGCTCATCGCCCATTTCGGCGCCTTCGGCGCGGTCGCCGCCTCGCTCGCGCCCTATATCACCCTGATCGTCGCTCTCATCGCCTCGCCCGCCATCGCCTGGGCCACCAAGGGCAAATTCTATCTCGCCCGCAAGCCGCGACAGAGCTGGAAGAGCCTCAGCACCATCACCTGCTCGGTCTGCGAGCATCCCTTCGAGCCGGAGGACATGGCCTGGTGCCCGGCCTATGCCGCGCCGATCTGCTCGCTCTGCTGCTCGCTCGACAGCCGCTGCCACGACATGTGCAAGCCGAAGGCGCGGCTGAACACGCAGGTCGGCACCGTCGCCAAGACCCTGCTGCCGGAAAGCATCGTCGCAAGGCTTGCCACCCGCCTCGGCCGCTATGGCATCGCGGTGGCCGTCGCCTTGACGGCGGTCGGCGCCATCCTGGCGATGATCGCACATCAGGTCGGCGCCGCATCGCCGGAGACGGCGTCGGTGGTCAACCGCACCATCCTCATCGTCTTCTTCGTCTTCGCCGTCATCGCCGGCGTCGTCTGCTGGTTCTATGTGCTCGCCCATGACAGCCGCGTCGTCGCCGAGGAGGAATCCTCTCGCCAGAACACGCTGTTGCTGAAGGAGATCGCCGCCCACAAGAAGACGGACGCCGCCCTGCAGAGCGCCAAGGAGGCCGCCGAAGCCGCCAACCGCGCCAAGAGCCGCTATGTCGTGGGTCTCAGTCACGAATTGCGCACGCCCCTCAACGCCGTGCTCGGCTACGCCCAGATCCTCGAGCGCGACGAAACCATCCCGGCGCCACGGCAATCCTCACTCAAGGTCATCCGCCGCAGCGCCGAGCATCTCTCCGGCCTGATCGACGGGCTGCTGGATATTTCCAAGATCGAGGCCGGGCGCCTGCAGGTCTATTCCAACGAGATCAACATCCAGGATTTCCTCGACCAGATCGTCGACATGTTCCGCCCGCAGGCGCAAGCCAAGGGGCTTGCCTTCATCCACGAGCGCTCCGCCGCCCTGCCCGACTATGTCCGCACCGACGAGAAGCGGCTGCGGCAGATCCTCGTCAACCTGCTCTCCAACGCGATCAAGTTCACCGATGCGGGCAGCGTCCGCTTCGAGGTCGGCTATCGCAGCCAGGTCGCGACCTTCACGGTCACCGATACGGGTCGCGGGATCGCCGAGAAGGACATCACCCGCATCTACGAGCCCTTCCAACGTGGCGAAGCCGACAGCATCCGCCCGATGCCGGGCCTCGGCCTTGGCCTCACCATCACGCAGCTGCTGACCAACACGCTCGGCGGCGAGATCGCCGTTGCCAGCGAGAAGGACAAGGGTTCCATCTTCCGGGTGCGCCTGATGCTGTCAGCCGTCATCCGGCCGATGAAGCCGCCGGCGCAGGAGCAGCGGGTTGCCGGCTATGAAGGCCCGCGCCGCACCATCGTCGTTGTCGACGACAATGAGGATCATCGCGAGCTGATGCGCGAAGTGCTGTCGCCGCTCGACTTCATTGTTCTGACCGCAGCCGGCGGCCCCGATTGCCTGGCGCTGATCGAGGGCATCAAGCCGGATCTCTTTCTGGTCGATATCTCCATGCCCGGCATGAACGGCTGGCAGCTCGTCTCGCGCCTCAGGGAAAATGGCCAGACCGCGCCGATCCTGATGCTGTCGGCCAATATCGGCGACGGCGCCGCCGCGGCCGACAGCGACGACAGCCATAACGACGCCATCGCAAAGCCGGTCGACATCCGCCAGCTGCACGACAAGCTCGCACTGCATCTCAGCCTCAAATGGGTCTATGCCGATGCCTCCGCGCCGGCCCTGCCGAAACCGCCGCCGCCCTTGAAGAGCCCCGGGATAGAGCATGTGCGCGAGTTGATACGGCTTGCCGAGATAGGCTATGTCAGAGGCATCGAGGCGAAGCTTGCGGACCTCGCAAAGCTGGATGAAAATCAACCCTTTACCGACGCCTTGCGCACCCATGTCCAGGCTTTCGATCTCGACGGCTTCCTGAACGTCCTGCGCAAATTCGACACTGAAAAGGTAGAACCGATTGGCTGAGCTCGCCCTTCCCCGCGATATAGTCCTGCTGGTGGATGACTCGCCGGAAGCGCTCGGCTTCCTCACCGACGCTCTCGAGCAATCGGGTTTCTCGGTGCTGATCGCCACATCGGGCGCGGCGGCGCTGAACATCGTCGAGCGCATCACCCCCGATCTTATCCTGCTCGACGCCGTCATGCCGTCGATGGACGGGTTCGAGACCTGCCGGCGGCTGAAGGCCAATGCCGGCATCGCCCAGATTCCCGTCGTCTTCATGACCGGGCTGACGGAAACGGAACATGTGGTGCACGCGCTGGAATCCGGCGGCGTCGACTATCTCACCAAGCCGATCAATGTCGACGAATTGCGCGCCCGCATCCGCGTTCATCTGCGCAACGCCCGCTCCGCCCAGAGCGCCCGCGTCGCGCTCGACGCCGCCGGCCGGCATCTACTGGCGGTCAAGGGCAACGGCGCGATCCACTGGTCGACGCCGCAGGCGACCCGCCTCATCAACGCCGCCACCGGCAGCGATGACGGACTGGAACTGGCCTCCAAACATATCGCCACCTTCATGCGCGATCGAGACCGCGTGGGGACGGCCCGCGACAATCCTGTCTCGATCAGCAATGGCGGCCAGGCGGCCCTGCAATTCGCCTTCCTCGGCGCCATCGGCCCGGATGAATATCTCTTTCGGCTGACCGCCACCAACCAGCGGGCCGACGACGGCATTCTGCGGCAGCATTTCGCGCTGACCCAGCGTGAATCCGAAGTGCTGCTGTGGATCGCCAAGGGCAAATCCAACCGCGACATCGGCGAGATCCTGGGCCTCTCCGCCCGCACGGTGAACAAGCATCTGGAGCAGATCTATGTGAAGCTCGGCGTCGAAAACCGGGCGTCTGCCGCCGTCAAGGCGGCGCATGTGCTGCATGAGGTGTGACGCCCGCTCCGTCGCCGAGAAAGAGAGCTCAGATCACCCGGTCCGGCGGCTCGCGCCCCTCGAAGAAGGCGGTGATATTGTCCACCACCTTCATGCCCATGGCGGTGCGGGTCTCCTCCGTCGCGCTGCCGAGATGCGGCAATAGCACGACGTTTTCCATCGCCTTGAGACGCTCCGGCACGCTCGGCTCCGCCTCATAGACGTCGAGGCCGGCACCGCGGATGATGCCCTTTTCCAAGGCCGCGATCAGTGCCGTCTCGTCCACCACGTCGCCGCGGGCGGTGTTGATCAGGAATGCTCCCGGCTTCATCGCCGCGAAGCGGTCGGCATTCATCAAGTGACGGTTCTCCGCGCCGCCGGGGCAATGCAGCGACACGAAATCGGAGACGGCAAGCACCTCCTCGATCGTCGGCAATTGCATCGCGCCGTAACGTGCGGCCTCCATCGGATCGATGGCGGAGCGATTGTAGAAGACGACGTCCATGCCGAAACCGAAATGGCAGCGCTGCGCGAACGCCCGGCCGATCCGGCCGAAGCCGATGACGCCGACGGTCTTGCCCGTGACCTTCGTGCCGATCAGATGCGTCGGCCGCCAGCCGCTCCATTCTCCGGCGCGCAGCTCGCGCTCCCCTTCCCCGCCGCGGCGGGCGATGGACAGCAGCAGCAGCATGGCGATATCGGCGGTGCAATCGGTCAGGACACCCGGCGTATTGGTAACGATAATGCCCTTCGACCTGGCAGCGGCGATATCGATATGATTGAAGCCGACGCCAAAGTTGCCGAGGATCTTCGTCCTGATGGCATCGCCTTCGAAAAGCGCCGCAGGCAGCCTGTCGGAAACGGTCGGCAAGACGGCGTCGAACGTCAGCAGGGCCTCCCGCAGCTGCCCGAAATCAAGGGCGGCATCGGTCGAATTGAGGGTAACGTCGAAACGCTCGGACAAGACGGCTTCCACCGCGGACGGCCAGCGCCGGGTCACGAGAATGCGGGGTTTGGTCATGCTGTATGGCCTTCCTGCCAAGACGGGTGGGACCTGGAGCAATTCCGGAAACAGCGCACAGCGATTTTTGCCCGGCATTGCTTAGACATAAACAGCTAGAGCATGATGGGCGCAAAGGAAATGCCGGCCTGCATATTCCAGAACGAAAGAAGCCCGGCCAATGGCCGGGCTTCGCATGAGGACGGATCGCCGGAAACCGGCGCCGCGCCGATTACTTCGAGATTTCGTCGTAACCGTACTTGCCGTCGGCACCCTTGGCCCACTTGTACATGACGTAGTCCGGACGGGTGATGTCGCCCTTTTCGTTGAAGCCGAGTTCGCCGATGGCGGTCTTGAACGGACCCTTTGCCTTCAGCGCGTCGGCAACCGCCGTCGGGTCGTTCGAGCCGGCAGCCTTGGCGGCGTCGGCAATGACCTGAAGAGCGGAATACGAGTAGAGCGTGTAGCCTTCCGGCTCGTAGCCGGCGGCGCGGAACTTGGCGACCAGATCCTTGGAAGCCGGGTTCTTGCGCGGGTCCGGCGCGAAGGTCATCAGTGTGCCGTCGACGGCGTCACCGGCGATCGAGGCCAGTTCGTTCGAGACGATACCGTCACCGGACATGAAGTGAGCCTTGACGCCCTGGTCGGCCATCTGGCGCATGATGAGGCCGGCTTCGGTGTGCAGACCGCCGTAGTAGACGAAATCGACACCAGCCTGCTTCATCTTGGCGATCAGGGCCGAATAGTCCTTGTCGCCGGGGGTGATGCCTTCATAGAGAACTTCCTTCACGCCGTCGGCGTTGAGGTTCTTCTTGGTTTCGTCGGCCAGGCCCTGACCATAGGGGGTCTTGTCGTGAACGACGGCAACCTTGGCACCCTTGAAATTGTCGGCAATATACTTGCCGGCAACAGCGCCCTGCTGGTCGTCACGACCGCAGGTACGGAAGGTGTTCCACAGGCCACGCTCGGTGAAGGTCGGGTTGGTCGAGGCGGGCGTGATCTGCAGGATGCCGTTTTCGGCATAGACTTCGGAAGCCGGGATGGAAACGCCCGAGTTGAAGTGACCAATCACGAACTTCACGCCGTCGGCAACGAACTTGTTGGCAACCGAAACGCCCTGCTTGGCGTCGGAAACGTCGTCGCCGAGTTCGATCTTGACCTTTTCGCCATTGATGCCGCCAGCCGCGTTGATGTCGGCGGCCGCCTGCTCCGCACCCTTCTGGAGCTGTGCACCGAATGCGGCATTCGGGCCCGTCAGCGGACCACCGACGCCGATGATGATGTCGGCCTTCGCAACGCCGCTGAAAGCGATCATCGCCGACAGAGCCACGGCCGACATGAGATACTTCTTCATATTGTTACTCCCAATTTTTAAGCGGGTTCCGTTTGCTCGCCCTGCGCAATACCCACCAACCATCGCGCCGGTATTTTTTATTTCGAAGTCCGGAAAGCACGACGCCAAATAGTCGAGCATTTCCAGTCCAGTGTCCAAACTGTGCCTAGTTTCGGCGCAGTGTCAATTCTTCTTCTTCCACGAAAAGGCGGAGGTCTTTTCATAGAGCCAGTAATAATTGTTCACCATCTGGTCGGTGCGACGGAAACGATATCCGGCCGTGGCGAAGATCAGCAGAAGCACCACGTCGAGAATATAGTTGGAAAGGTCGAACACCGGTCCGTCGAACAGCGCATGGTGCAGGAACTGCAGGCCAAGGCCGACCATGAACGTATAGATGACCGCGAGCGGATAGGAATCCCAGTTGGACGCCACGGCGCGGCCGGCGCGCCAGGCCGTCCAGAAACCCAGGAGCACGATGATCACGCGGATGACTATGCGGCCGCCGGTATCGCTATCGATGAAAAGTCCCTGCATATCAAATTCTCCGCGAAACGGGGCTCAATGGTGGCCGCCTTCGAGATAGGCCGAGCGCACTTCCGGATTGGCCAGCAGTTCCTTGCCGGTGCCGCTCATCGTCACGCGGCCGTTGACCATGACATAGGCGCGGTCGGACAGCTTCAGTGCGGCAAAGGCGTTCTGCTCGACCAGGAACACGGTCAGGCCCTGGGTCTGGTTCAGAACCTTGATCGCCTCGAAGATACCCTTGACGATCAGCGGCGCAAGACCCAGCGACGGCTCATCCAGCAGAAGCAGCTTCGGGCGCGCCATCAGCGCACGGCCGATCGACAGCATCTGCTGCTCGCCGCCCGACAGCGTGCCGCCGCGCTGCGACTGGCGCTCCTTCAGACGCGGGAAAAGCGCAAAGATCTTCTCGACGTCCTCGTTGAAATATTTGAGCTTGTCGAGGCTCGCGCCCATCTGCAGGTTTTCATAGACCGTCATGCGCGGGAAAATACGGCGTCCTTCCGGCGACTGCGCGATGCGCAACCGGGCAATCTCGTGCGTCGGCATGCGGGTAATATCGCGGCCATCGAAAATCACGGAGCCGGCACGCGCCTGCGGGCTGCCGCAGATGGTCATCATCAGGGTCGACTTGCCGGCGCCGTTTGCACCGATCAGGCTGACGATTTCGCCGCTGTTGACTTCGACATTGACGCCGGCAAGGGCACGGATATTGCCGTAATAGGTTTCGACACCATCAACTTTCAGAAGCGGTTGCCCCGTCATCAGTTTTCGCCCTCTTGGAGGTGCTCGACTTCGGCAATCACCTCTTCCACTTCTTCATCTTCGACGCCGAGATAGGCCGCGATCACCTTCGGATCGTTCTTGACCTCGTCCGGCGTCCCGTCGGAAATCTTCTGCCCGTATTCGAGCACGACGACATGGTCGGAGATTTCCATGACCACCGACATGTCGTGCTCGATCAGCAGGATCGACGTGTCGGCATCCTTGCGGATGCTGCGCAGGAATTCGTTCAGCACCAGCGATTCGCGCGGGTTGAGACCGGCAGCCGGCTCATCGAGGCACAGAAGCTCCGGACCGGTGCACATGGCGCGTGCGATTTCCAGGCGGCGCTGAGCGCCATAGGACAGATCGCCGGCCGGATCGTCGGCGCGATCGATGAGATCGGCCTTCTCCAGCCAGAAACGCGCCAGCTCGATCGCATTCCTGGCCTCGGCACGGTATTTGCCGATGCCGAGCAGGCCGAGCACCGTATAGCCGGAGGCGCGCATCAGCTTGTTGTGCTGGGCCACCAGCAGGTTTTCGAGCACGGTCAGGCCCGAAAACAGGCGGATGTTCTGGAAGGTGCGCGCCACCTTGGCTTCGCGGGTGATGCGGAAGTCCGGCAGCCGTTCCAGCAGGTATTGCTTGCCGCTCTTCTGGTTGAGCGTGATCATCCCCATCGTCGGCTTGTAGAAACCGGTGATGCAGTTGAACACGGTGGTCTTGCCGGCGCCGTTCGGACCGATCAGCGCGGTGATGTCGCCACGCTTGGCTTCGAAGGAAAAGTCGTTGATGGCCATCAGGCCGCCGAAGCGCATCGAAAGATGCTCGACTTTCAGCAGGATGTCGTCTGGGGTTGCGGTCACAGCGTTCATCAGCCGTGGCCCTCCTTGGTAAAGCTGCCGGATACCGCTTTGCGCTCCTTGAGAAACGCCGTCGGCTCACGGGTTCCGACGAACCCGCGTGGCTTGACCAGCATGACGATGACCATGGCGAGACCGAAGATCAGCATGCGGTAGAGCTCGGGGGTGAAGTCGGCACCGAAGAACAATTTGAGGAAATCCATGTCGCGCAGCAGTTCCGTACCGCCGATCATGGCGATCGCGGCGATGGCAATGCCCTTCAGCGAGCCCATGCCGCCGAGAACGACGATGGCGAGGATCACGGCCGATTCCAGGAACACGAAGGATTCCGGCGAAACGAAGCCCTGGCGAGCGGCAAAGAACGAGCCCGCGAAACCGCCGAACATCGCGCCCGTGGCAAAGGCCGTAAGCTTGGTCGTCACCGTGTTGATGCCGAGCGAGCGGCAGGCGATCTCGTCCTCGCGCAAGGCTTCCCAGGCACGACCGATCGGCATGCGCCGCAGCCGGATCGTCACATAGGCCGTCAACATGCAGAGCGCCAGGATGACGTAGAACAGGAAGATCTTGTACCAGGCCGACGAC
>JASGEG010000218.1:0-7739 GCA_047606605.1 Rhizobium sp. | reverse complement strand
GCCGAGAATTCGACGTGCCTCACCCTATCCCTGTTAAAAACCCCGACTCGGGAGAAACGGGCCCCACCCGCTTCTGGTCGCTATTAAAGACGAATTCCCATAAATTTATATGATATATTTTTCTCAGAATGACGTTTTTGTGATTTTTCATTTTAAGTTGCATGAAAGCCACAATTGCAAATACAGATAGTAATTCTGGCATAATATTAGCTGCGTAATGATCATTCTGAGATACAAATCAGCGCCGTGCCGAAGGGCACGTGCGGTCCGTCTTGGTCCGGCGGAGAAGGAAATGGCGCTATTCATGCGTCGGCAAAGCCTGCGACGAGGGCGGGTTGCATTCGATCGCGGCAGAACGGGCGCCGATTAATGCCGATTAATACAGCACGGTCCGCTTCGACGTCGGAGAGATCAGGCGGCTGAGCATGGCGCCGAGGGCGATGCCCCAGAGTGCGGCGGTCATGGCGACGATGATGTCCATGGGCGAGCCGTAATTGCCGTTCGCCAGGAAATGCGAGAAGCAGAGCGCCGAGACGCTGCCGATCATCAGCAGGCAGGTGAAGGATGGCGATTGCGGATAGGCCAGCCTCGCCAGCATCCCGGCCAGACAGAGCGCAACGGCACGATAGACGTCGAAGGGGTTGCCGAGTTCGGCCTGCCAATTGAGATGCGCGAAGGTCACGGCAACCAGTGCCGCGATATAGGTCCACGCGATAATCTTCAAAAAGCGCTCTGATATCATGGGGATGTTCATATAGCAGCAGCGTGCCGAAACACCAGCCGCGCGGCGCTTTCGCATTGTAGATCGGTCTTTTGCGCCGCACACATTTTGTGTGGATGCGAAATATTCTGTTGCGGGCCGCCTTCCCGGCGATTTTTTGAGTGAGTGAGAGCCGCCAGGCTCCGCCTGTTCCCGGACATGAATGAGGGCTGTATCGGCTGATCTCGAACTGCTAGGTGGAGAAGAGCCGCCCGCGCGGCATCGAGACCGCCTGCCACCCAAGTCTGGAAATCACGATGAGCCGCTTCTGGAGCCCGATTGTTCATACCCTGACCCCCTATGTTGCCGGGGAGCAGCCGGCCGGCGGGGTCTTGATCAAGCTCAACACCAATGAAAGCCCTTATCCTCCTTCGCCGCTTGCCGTGGAGGCGATTGCGAAGGCAGCAACGGATACGCTCCGTCTTTATCCAGATCCGACGGCGCGGGGGCTACGCGGCGCCATTGCCGCAACCCACGGGCTCGATCCGGACGAGGTCTTTGTCGGCAACGGGTCGGACGAGGTGCTGGCGCACACCTTTCAGGCACTGTTGAACCACGAGAAACCGCTGCTGTTCCCGGATGTCACCTACAGCTTCTATCCGACCTATTGCCGGCTCTACGGCATCGACTTCCGGGAAATTCCGCTGGATGCGGAGATGCAGGTCCGCTTCGGCGACTATAGCCAACCCTGCGGCGCGATCATTCTGCCCAATCCCAATGCTCCCACCGCGATCGGCCGGCCGCTGGCCGAGATAGAAGCGCTGGTCGCGGACCATCCAGATCAGGTGGTTGTCATCGACGAAGCCTATGTGGATTTCGGCGGCGAGAGCGCCATTGCGCTGGTTCGCAACTATCCGAACCTGCTGGTCATCCAGACATTCTCGAAGTCGCGCGGTCTTGCCGGACTGCGCATCGGCTTCGCTGTCGGGCAGCGACCGCTGATCGAGGCCTTGGAAAGGGTCAAGGACAGCTTCAATTCCTATCCGATCGACCGGCTTGCCCTGGCCGGCGCAATTGCCGCCTGGGAGGATCGCGACTGGTTCGAGCGGCATCGCGATCTGGTCGTCGCCAGCCGCGAGCGTCTCGCCAATGGCCTGGCCGGGCTGGGCTTCGAGGTTCTTCCGTCGTCCGCCAATTTTCTGTTTGCCCGGCATCCGGGTAGGGCAGGCGCGGATCTGGCCGCGCAATTGCGAAGTCGTGGGATTCTGGTCAGGCGCTTCGCACAGGAGCGCATCGACGACTTCCTGCGCATCACCATCGGCACCGATGAGGAGTGCGACGGGCTAGTGGAAGCTCTCAAGCAGATACTGGGCTGATCCCGAACGCGGGCGCCGAAGTTTCCTGTTCAATGGCGGCTGAGCCAACCCAGCCGCCATCCATTATTTTTGCATGGACCGCAACGATCAGATGTCGCTTGCGGCGTTCGCCCAGATCTCCGCGGCCTGCGCGGCGGTGACGCGGCGGACTTCGGTCTCGTCGCGGCGGCTGGCGAAGAGTTCGCTGGCCATGATCTGGTCGGCGAGATCGGCCGGCAGCGACAGCAGCACGCGCTGGCCGTCCTTGTGGATGCCACCGATATCGGTGCGTTTGCCGGTGATCATGCCGCCGGCCACGGTGTTGTTGCTGTCCGGGTCGATCAGGATGAAGGAGCCGGTCGAGCGGTTCTGATCATAGGGATCGAAGACCGCCGTTTCATCGAAGGAGAGGCGGACCTTGCCGATCGCGTTCATCCACAGCGCCTGTGCCGGCGCCCAGGCGCCGGTCTTCAGCTCGAGCTGGGCGATAGGCTGCACCTGCACGCGCTGGCGGCGGCTGCCGCTCTTCAGCCAGTAGCGCTTGCCGGGCTCGATGCCTTCCGGCTGCAGCGCGACGATCTGCGCGTCGAAGGCGAGGCCGGATTGCGGCTGGCTGTCGATGGCGACGATCATGTCGCCGCGCGATACGTCCACCTGACGATCGAGGACGAGTGTGATCGCGTCGCCGGCGACGGCGGCATTGCGCACGAGGTCGAAGGTGATGATCTTCGAGACATTGGCGACCATGCCCGACGGCAGGATCATGACGCTGTCGCCCGGCTTCACCGAGCCGCCGGCGACCGTGCCCTGATAGCCGCGGAAGCTCTCGCCCGGCCGGGAAACGCGCTGAACGGAAAGGCGGAAACCGACGGTCTGCGCCGAGCGGACCGTTGCCATTTCCAGCGTCTCGACCAGCGTCGGGCCGGTGTACCAAGGCATGGAAGCCTCGCCGGAATAGACGACATTCTCGCCTTTCAGGGCCGACATCGGAATGGCGGTGATCTGTTTGACACCGAGCGACAGCGCGAATTCGCGGAACTCGTGCGAGATCTTCTCGAAGCCCGTGCGGTCGTAATTCGTCAGGTCGATCTTGTTGATGGCGAGAACGAACTGCTTGATGCCGAGCAGCGAGGCGATCGTGGCATGCCGGCGCGTCTGCTCGAGGATGCCGACACGGGCATCGACCAGCAGCACGGCGAGATCGGCAGTGGAGGCGCCGGTCGCCATGTTGCGGGTATATTGCTCATGGCCGGGCGTGTCGGCGACGATGAAGGAGCGCTTGTCGGTCGAGAAATAGCGATAGGCGACGTCGATGGTGATGCCCTGTTCGCGCTCGGCCTGCAGGCCGTCGAGCAGGAGCGCGAAGTCGGGCAGGCCGAGATCGTTCTGCTTGCCGGTGGAATCGCGCTGCAGCGTGGCGGCCTGGTCTTCCTTGACCGCCTTGGTGTCCCAGAGCAGCCGGCCGATCAGCGTGGACTTGCCGTCGTCGACGCTGCCGCAGGTGATCAGGCGAAGCGGGCGCGAGTCGCGTATGGCCTGGGCCGGCTCGGCGGCAACAGCAGGCATTGTGACGACATTTGCGGTTACGGCTGCAGTCATCTCAGAAATATCCTTCGCGCTTCTTCTTTTCCATGGAGCCGGACTGGTCGCGGTCGATGGCGCGGCCCTGCCGTTCGGAAACCGTGGCGATTTCCAGCTCTGCAATGACATCTTCAAGGGTGGTGGCGGTGGAGCGGATCGCGCCCGTCAGCGGGAAGCAGCCGAGCGTGCGGAAGCGGATGAGCTCCTCGCGCTTGACTTCGCCGGGCAGCAGCTCCAGCCGTGGATCGGCGGCCATGATCATCATGCCGTCGCGTTCGACGATCGGCCGCTTCTCGGCGAAATAGAGCGGGACGATCGGGATTTCCTCGGCCTGGATGTAGCGCCAGATATCGACCTCGGTCCAGTTGGACAGCGGGAACACGCGCACGCTCTCGCCCTTGCGGATCTGGCCGTTATAGACGTTCCAGAGTTCCGGTCGCTGGTTGCGCGGGTCCCAGCGATGGTCCGGCGTGCGGAAGGAGTAGATGCGCTCCTTGGCGCGGGAGGCTTCTTCGTCGCGGCGCGCACCGCCGAAAGCGGCGTCGTACTGGCCGGCATCGAGCGCCTGACGCAGGGCTTCCGTCTTCATGATATCGGTATAGAGCGCCGAACCATGGGTGAAGGGCGTGATGTTCTCGGCCTTGCCGCGCGGATTGATGTGCTCGATCAGGTCGAGATCGTATTTTTTCACGATCTCATCGCGGAAGCTGATCATCTCGGCGAATTTCCAGCCGGTGTTCACATGCAGGAGCGGGAAGGGGACGCGGCCGGGATAGAAGGCCTTGCGCGCCAGATGCAACAGCACAGAGGAATCCTTGCCGATCGAATAGAGCATCACGGGACGCTCGAATTCGGCCGCCACCTCGCGGAAAATATGGATGGACTCGTTTTCGAGCGCCTTTAGATGCGGGTCGAGTGGCGGCTTGCTGCTTTGCGGATTGGAGAGTTCCGTATCCGGGTGGCTATCGGGCATTTTCAACTCCAGAACTTAATCAATGGCCCCGGCCGGAAGACGGCCGGAAAAACAGGATGCGTTGGTCCCCGGTAGGTTGGCGGCGGACTGGCCGCGCCTCAGACCGATGCCGGGAACCGGCGGGGCATGTCATTGCGCGGCGACGGCGGCCTCTTCCGCAACATGCAGGCCGCATTCGCGCTTTTCGTCGTTTTCCCACCACCAGCGGCCGGCGCGCTCGGGCTCGCCCGGCTTGATGGCGCGGGTGCAGGGTTCGCAGCCGATCGAGGGGTAGCCGCGCTGGTGCAGCGGGTTCACCGGTACGCTGTTGTCGGCGACATAGGCGCGGATCACGTCGATGTCCCAATCGGCCAGCGGGTTGACCTTCATGAGATTGCGTTCGGGGTCGTATTCGGCAAACGGCGTTTCGGCGCGGTTGGCCGACTGGCCGCGGCGCAGGCCGGTGATCCAGATGGTTGCGCCGGAAAGTGCTCGCGCAAGCGGCTTCAGCTTGCGCACGCCACAACAGGCATGTCTGGCTTCGACGCTCTCATAGAAGCCGTTGAGGCCGTATTTCGCCGCATAGGCATCGACATCGGCCTGCTCCGGCTCGTAGCGGATGATATGGATATCGTACTGGCTTTCGGTTTCGTCGATCAGCGCCAGCGTTTCGGGAAAGAGGCGGCCGGTCTGCAGCGTCGCGACGTCGATCGGCAGGCGGTGATTGCCGATCTCGGCCGTGATGACCTGGTCCTCGATGCCGAGCGACGTAGTGAAGACGGCGCGGCCGCCGAGGCCGGCGACGAGGGACAGGCGGCCGGCGAGGTCAAGCGCGGCCAACCGGCTGTTCAGCGTCCCGGCGTCTTCGATAAGTTGGGTGGCAGTCATAGAGGGTCCTGTCCTGATTTTGCCGGGAGTATCGCAGCTTGCGATGGCGACGGACAGAAAAAGCGATTTCGAAAGCAAGGCGAAAGGGAGCAAATATCTCCATGAAGCCGCACCCATGAGAAAAAGCAACCGCCTCGGCTGTTAACCAAGGCGTTTTGCCCCTAAAGCGGGCCGGCGGAGAAGTGCCGATAAGATCAAACATATCCAAGCACTTGCTTTAATGTCTATAGAAATAGTAGAGTTACACGCAGCTTGTCAAATGGAAATCGGAAGTGATGGGCAAAAAGGTGCGGATCGCCACAATCTGCGCTAAACTATGGGCATAGTGGCGAAAAATGAAAACAAGGCTGGGTTGCTGGCCGTTCCCGACTTTCCGCGATCGTCGCCCCTGCTGTGGGGGACCTCAGGAAAGTATGGGCTCCGAGATCACCGATCGGAGAGGCTGGCAAACGCATTGCATGTGTGTGTAAGCGGTTCGCAATGATCACTCAGAAAGCAAAATACGCGCTGCGGGCGCTGTCTGCTCTGGCCCAGGCCGGGGCGGGAGAGCCCGTGATGATTTCCGACATAGCCGCGCAGCAGAAGATTCCGAAGAAGTTTCTCGAGCAGATCCTGCTCGATCTGAAACATCAGGGCGTCGTCATCAGCCGGCGCGGCAAGCAGGGCGGTTATCTCCTGCGCAAGCCTGCCGACGAGATCACCTTCGGCGAGATCCTGCGCATCATCGACGGCCCGATCGCGCCCTTGCCCTGTCTTTCCATCACCGCCTATCGCCGCTGCGACGATTGCGACGGCGAACAGACCTGCGAGATCCGCCATGTCTTCGCAAGGGTTGCCGACGCCACCCGCAAGGTCCTGTTCTCGACAACCATCGCCGATGCCGTGGCGCGGCCCGACGAAGCGCAAGTCACCCGGCTTTTGGCATAGGCCTCATCCGGAGGCGTGTTCTGCGCCGGATTCCTTTTCCACCGCTCGCCGCGACCGAACCGCCGCCGCGATGAAGACGCGCGACAGGCCGTGATAGAGCGGCTCGCGCGACAGCAGCCTCGACGTCACATAGCCGATCATCGAGACCGCCATGATCGGGATCACGGCCTGATGATCTCCGGTCATTTCCAGGATGATGACGAAGGCGGTCATCGGCGCCTGGACGACACCTGCGAAATAGCCCGCCATGCCGAGGATTGCCGCCAGCGCCACGCCGCCGCCGACCAGCGTGCCGACGGTGCTGCCGAAGCCGGCGCCGACGGCAAGCGATGGCGCAAAGATGCCGCCGGGAATGCCCGACATCATCGACAGGAAGCTCGCCAGCAGTTTTTCCGCGAAGAAAAGCGTGGGCAGGGCATGTCCTTCCACCGCGCCGCGGGCCTGTTCGTAACCGGTGCCGAAGGTCTGGCCGCCGGAGAGAACGCCGATGGCAGCGACGGCGAAGCCGCAGAGCCCGGCCAGGATCAGCATGCGCTTGAGCGGCTGCGGCTGCGCCCAGCGGCGGATGCGGATGCCGGCATAGAGCGCCAGCCCGCTGAAGGTGGCGCCGAGCGCGCCGCCGCCGATGCCACAGATCAGCATGACGATCCAATCGCGAAGCATGGTCGGGGCGGCATCGGCCGTGCCGAAATAATTGTAGCTGCCGGAAAGGCCGAGGGCCGCAAGACCGGAGAGGATGACGGCGGTCAGAACGAGTCCGTTGGCGCGGGATTCATAGGTGCGGCTCATCTCCTCGATGGCGAAGACGATGCCGGCAAGCGGCGTGTTGAAAGCCGCCGCGATGCCCGCCGCCGAGCCGGCAAGGATCAATCCCTTGGCCTGCGCCATCCCTCCGAAGCGGGCGACCGCCAGCATGAAGGAAGCGCCGACCTGCACGGTCGGCCCCTCGCGGCCGATCGAGGCGCCGCTGAGAAGCCCCAATATGGTCAGCACGATCTTGCCGAAGGCAAGCCTGAGCGACAGCAGTTTCGTGCGATCCTCGTCATGGTGCAGATGCCGCGCGGCAATCGCCTGCGGAATGCCGCTTCCCTGCGAATTGGGAAACAGCGTCGCGGCAAGATAGGCTGACAGCACGAAACCGAGCGGCGTCAGCAAAAGCGGCAGCAGCCACATCCACGCGCCGGACTGGGTCACGCCGGTAAAGGCCCGCTGCGACAGATCGGCCAACTTGGCGAAACCGACGCTGATCACGCCGATCGCCAGAGCGCCCGTCCAGAATACCAAGCGCGGCCGCCAGAGATGGATCGAGCCCCAGAAGACGCGGGAACGGCGGAGG
>JASGEG010000217.1:0-2548 GCA_047606605.1 Rhizobium sp. | reverse complement strand
GGCCGAAGTCGGCCGGCCACCACTCCTGCGAATCCGTCATCAGGGCATGCAGGTCCTGCTTCAGCGCCTGCAGGTCGAGCGTCTTGAACTCTGCGGCATAGTCGAAGGCCGCACCCAGCGGCGTCGATAGCGAAGAGTGCTGATGGAGGATCTTCAGGTTCAGCTGGTTCGGCCACCAGTCCCGGTTCGACCGGCCACCATGCGCCGTCGTCGTATGCACAACTGGACACTTGCCCGTCGTTTCGACTTTCGAATTCATATTCGTCTCCCTTGCGATTCTTGAATTGAGCTGGCCTTGGGAAGACCGTCCTGAAGCAAACGAGCTTGGGCGTCGGCGTTCCGGATAGTCTGGACACAAATAATCAGCGCACTGTCCGGGCCACCGTAGCGGCCGGATGTGACAGCGACGCATCTCATCTCTGCTTTCAACACCATATCCAAGCTGTTCCATTAATTTAAGTTGGATTTACTGATTGCCGCGATAAGATAAGGTTATGATGAACCTCACACTCAAGCAGCTTCGCTATTTCGAGGCTCTGGCACGGCATGGTCATTTCGGACGTGCGGCCGATGTCTGCGCGATCTCGCAGCCGGCTTTGTCGATGCAGATCAAGGAGCTGGAGGAATCGCTGGGCACCGAGCTCTTCGAAAGGAGCGCGCGCCAGGTCCGGCTCACCAGTTTCGGGGAGGCCTTCGCGCTGCGCGTCCGGGGCATCCTGCGTTCCGTCGACGAACTGGAGGACCTGGCGCGCGCCTCGCAGGATCGGCTGGTGGGGCGGCTGCGGATCGGCGTCATCCCGACGATCGCTCCCTATCTGCTGCCGGCCATCATCGGCAATCTCACCCGCATGCATGAGGGGATCGACATCCATATCCGCGAGACCCTGACCTCGAAGCTGGTGCAGGAGTTGGCGGAAGGCAGGCTCGACGCGGCCATCGTCGCGCTGCCGGTCTCCGAGCCGGCGCTCACCGAGGTGGCGCTGTTTTCGGAGAATTTCGTGCTGGTCCGTCCGAGCGAGGATGAAGGCAAGCCGGTGCCTAATCGCGAGGCGCTGCGCGAAATGCGGCTGCTTTTGCTGGAGGAGGGACATTGTTTCCGCGAGCAGGCGCTGTCCTTCTGCAACGTGCCATCGGCGCCGCGCGAATTGATGGACGGCAGTTCCCTGTCGACGCTCGTCCAGATGGTCAGCGCCGGGATCGGCGTCACCCTCATTCCGGAAATGGCGGTGGCGGTCGAGACGCGCTCGGCCTCGGTCTCCGTCGCCCGCTTTCAGAACCTGCAGCCCTCGCGCACGATCGGTATGATCTGGCGCAAGACGAGCCCGCTGGCCAAACAGTTCCTCGAGATTGCCGAAGTCGTGCGCAATTCGGCCAACGCGATGCGCGAGCCGCATGATCCCGTCATCGCGACCGGCGATTCCGTCCAAGGCTGATCGCGGTCGCCGGCGCCGCGACTATCCAATTTCGGCGGGAGGCCGGTGGGATTGGCCATTTTGCGCCATCCGTCCCGGCAAGCGGTTCATCCTGCGGGCTTTGTCACAGGGCTGTCACGCGCCGGCGTTAGCAGGGCCCGTCCAGCGCGATTGCGCGATAGTCAGACGGAGAAGCCCATGAACAGGCGCGAATTCCTCATCACGCTTTCCGCTGCCGCAGGCGCCCTGGCGATGCCGCGTCTCGCCGCTGCCGGTGGCGAGGTCATCAACCTCTACAGCGGTTCGGATCAGAACATCATCGATTTCTGGAGCAATGTCGTTCTCCCCGCCTTTGAAAAGGCGCATCCCGAGGCCGGCGTGAAGGTGACGGATGCCGGCGACAACAATGGCCTTCGCGCCATCGCCGACCGCGCTCTTGCCGCTCTCCAGACCAAGACCGACCCGCAGGCCGACATGTTCGAGCATTTCGACCCGCGCCTGCCGACGGGCGGCATCGATGCCGGGCTCTGGGTCAAGCTGTCGGCGGCGAATGTTCCC
This sequence comes from Rhizobium sp., assembly GCA_047606605.1. GTDB lineage: Bacteria > Pseudomonadota > Alphaproteobacteria > Rhizobiales > Rhizobiaceae > Rhizobium. The sequence continues at coordinate 578 of JASGEG010000217.1, read as the reverse complement.
GGCTTCGATACGGTCAATCCGCTGGCCCGGGATAGCGAATTCTCCTTGCCCTATCGCGGATCGCAGGTCCTGCTCGCCTATGACAAGACCAGGCTCGATCCGGCGCAGGCGCCCAAGAGCTGGGAGGCACTCGTCGCCTGGATCAAGGCCAATCCCGGCCAGTTCATCTATAATCGTCCCGACAAGGGCGGTTCCGGCGGCAATTTCGTCCGCCGCGCGATCCATGAGGCCAATGGCCGCGATCCGCAGAAATTCACTGTCGACAATTATTCGGCCGAGGCGGGCGAGGCGATGCTGAGCCCGGCCTGGAAGCTCCTCGCCGATCTCGCCCCCTCCCTCTACGACCGGGGCGCCTATACGGCCGGCAACACCCAGTCGATTCAGTTGCTCGCCCAGGGCGTCGTCACCATGACGCCGGTCTGGTCGGATCAGGTGCTGCAGGCGATTTCGCAGGGCGTGCTGCCGGAAACCACCGGCCTCGTCCAGCTGGGCGACCTTGCGCTGTGCGGCGGCTTCTCGCGCATGACGGTCTTTTCGAACGGCGCGCACAAGGATCTCGCGCTGAAGCTCGCCGCCTT
>JASGEG010000216.1:0-4061 GCA_047606605.1 Rhizobium sp. | reverse complement strand
GCATGCAGGCGCCGACGGCGGCGCGATCCTCGACGGTGACGCAATCGACGGGGCGGGTGCGGGCGATCTCGAAGGCGCGCTGGCTGACCTTGCGGGCGCCGAGCGAGGTGGCGATGCTGGTGATGGCGGGCAGTTCGGTCAGCTTGCCGGCGCCCGCAAAGTCAGCCAGCGCGCCTTCGAGATCGCCCGCACCCGCCCCGTCGATTGCGTCACCGTCGAGGATCGCGCCGCCGTCGATGCATGCATGCGTTTCCTCGACGATCATCGGGTCCTGGTGGAGCCGGCCTGCGGCGCGGCCCTGGCCGTCGCCTATTCGCATGCGGACCGGCTGGCGCGCTACGAGCGTGTGCTGATTGTCGTCTGCGGCGGCGCGACGGCCTCGATCGCCCAGCTGCAGAGCTGGCAGGCCCGCTGAACGCAAAACGATATCGGAGCGATCGTCTCAATCGCTCCGATTCATGATCCGGTTCGAATTGCCTTTAGAGAATTTCCGCGTTTCTTCGAATCGCGAAAACGCTCTCTCCATTTGCTCTTACTCAATTCCGGACGGAAAACCGCTGCACACTTTTCCTGGAATTGCCTTTAGGCTACCGCGCGGGCCAGCGCGCAGCGCGACCAGAGCGCATGCAGCGCGCCGACCAGATGATCGATGTCGGCGTCGGAATGCAGCGGCGTCGGCGTGATGCGCAGGCGTTCGGTCTTCTTCGGCACCGTCGGATAGTTGATCGGCTGGACATAGACGCCGTTGTCGAGCAGCAGGTCCGAGATCCACTTGCACTTGGCAGCATCGCCGACCATGACAGGCACGACATGGCTGGGATTCGGCATATGCGGGATACCGGCAGCATCGAGCTGCAGGCGCAGCTTGCGGACGCGATCCTGATGGCGCATGCGTTCGAACTGGCTTACCTTCAGGTGCTGGATCGAGGCGACCGCACCGGCGGCCAGCGACGGCGGCAGCGAGGTCGTGAAGATAAAGCCGGACGAGAAGGAACGGATGAAGTCGCAAAGCGCGGACGAAGCGGCGATATAGCCGCCCATGACGCCGAAGGCCTTGCCGAGTGTGCCCTCGATCACCGTCAGGCGGTCCATCAGGCCGTCGCGCTCGGCAATGCCGCCGCCGCGCGGGCCGTACATGCCGACGGCATGCACTTCGTCGAGATAGGTCATGGCGCCGTATTTGTCGGCGAGATCGCAGATTTCCCTGATCGGGGCGATATCGCCGTCCATCGAATAGACGCTTTCGAAAGCGATCAGCTTCGGCGCCTTCGGATCGGCAGCCTTCAGCTTGGCTTCGAGATCATTGAGGTCGTTGTGCTTCCAGATGACCTTGTCGCATCTCGCATGGCGGATGCCCTCGATCATCGAGGCGTGGTTCAGCGCGTCCGAGAAGACGATCAGGCCCGGAATGCGCGCGCCGAGCGTGCCGAGCGTCGCCCAGTTGGAAATATAGCCCGAGGTGAAGATCAGCGCGGCTTCCTTGCCGTGCAGATCGGCAAGCTCCTGCTCGAGCAGGACATGGTAGTGGTTGGTGCCAGAAATATTCCGGGTGCCTCCCGCACCCGCGCCACAGTGATCGATGGCTTGCTTCATCGCCTCGATCACTTTCGGATGCTGGCCCATGCCGAGATAGTCGTTGGAGCACCAGACCGTCACGTCCTGCGGGCCGTTGGGCGTATGCCGCGTCGCGCGTGGAAAACTGCCGCTGTGACGCTCGAGATCGGCGAATACGCGGTAACGACCTTCCTTGTGCAAGCCGTCCAGTTCGCCCTTAAAAAATTCTTCGAAATCCATCATCTGCTCCAGAACCATGCAACCGTTTTCATGAATGCCGGTTCACACGTCAACCCCTGCATAATGCTTTCACGCCCCGCTGCGGCAAATGGCCCCTAATTTTGAATAATTCCAGACAAGAATAGATGATCACATCAAGTTGACAATCAGGATTTGTCCAAAACGGCGGAAGCCGGAGGGCGGTCAGACCGCCCTCCGGCGCTTCTTTTGCGATCTATGCCGCGGCCACGGCGCGCTTGGCCATGACCTTGATCAAATTGGCGCGATAATCCGCCGTCGCATGCAGATCCGACAGCAGCGCCGACGAATCGATGCTGACATTGGCGACCGCATCCGGCGACCAGTTGGCCCCGAGCGCCTGTTCCAGGCCGCTATCGCGGAACACGCCATCCGCCCCTGCCCCGGTCACCGCAACCCGCACGCCGCCCGCTCCTCTCGCGACGAAGACGCCGGTCATGGCGTAGCGCGAGGCGGGATTGGGGAATTTGGCATAGGCGGCCTTTTCCGGCGCTTCGAAGGTGATGGCGGTGATCAGCTCGCCATCCTCCAACGCCGTCTCGAACAGGCCGGTGAAGAAATCGTCGGCCGTGATCTGACGCTTGTCGGTGACGATGGTGGCGGCGAGCGCCAGCATGGCCGAGGGATAGTCCGCCGCCGGATCGTTGTTGGCGACCGAACCGCCGATCGTGCCCATGTGACGCACATGCGGATCACCGATCATGCCGGCGAGATCGCAAAGCGCCGGACAGACCGCCCGGATCGCCGCCGAGGAAGCAACCTCCGCATGCGTTGTCGCCGCCCCGATCGTGACCCTGCGGCCATCGACACGAATGCCCTTGAGCGAGGGAATATGCCGGAGATCGATGAGATCGCTCGGCGAGGCCAGACGCTGCTTCATGGTGGCGATCAGCGTCATGCCGCCGGAGACATATTTGCCTTCGTCGGCGCCCGATTTGAGCTTGACGGCCTCGTCGACCGAGGAGGCGCGGTGATAACTGGTTGCATACATGGTTTTCTCCTCCCTTTCTCAGGCCACGGCCCGTGCCGCTTCCCACACCTTCAGCGGCGTGGCGGGCATGGTCAGCGCATTGTTGCCGATCGCATCGGTGATGGCGTTTATCAGCGCCGGCGGCGAGCCGATGGCGCCGGCCTCGCCGCAGCCCTTGACCCCGAGCGGATTGCTCGGGCTCGGCGTGACCTGATGCGAGATCTGGAAGGACGGCAGATCGTCGGCGCGCGGCATGGCGTAATCCATGAAGCTCGCCGTCAGCAGCTGGCCGTTCTCGTCGTAATGCACGCCCTCGAGCAGCGCCTGGCCGATCCCCTGCGCGATGCCGCCATGCACCTGGCCCTCGACGATCATCGGGTTGATGATATTGCCGAAATCGTCGGCGGCGACGAACTGGATGATCTCGGTCCTGCCCGTTTCCGGATCGACCTCGACTTCGCAGATGTAGCAGCCGGCCGGGAAGGTGAAGTTCGACGGATCGTAGAAGGCGGTCTCCTTCAGGCCCGGCTCCATGCCGGCCGGCAGGTTGTGCGCGGTATAGGCCGACAGCGCCACCTGCGCCCAGGGCAGCACCTTATCGGTGCCGGCGACCTTCACCTCGCCGTTCTCGATGACGAGATCGCTTTCGTCGGCCTCCATCAGATGCGCGGCGATCTTCTTCGCCTTCGCCTCCACCTTGTCGAGCGCCTTGACGACGGCCGACATGCCGACGGCGCCGGACCTTGAGCCGTAGGTGCCCATGCCCATCTGCACCTTGTCGGTGTCGCCGTGGACGATCGAGACGCTGTCGATCGGCACGCCGAGCCGGTCGGCGACCAGCTGCGCGAAGGTGGTTTCATGCCCCTGGCCGTGGCTGTGCGAACCGGTGAGCACCTCGATGGTGCCGACCGCGTTCACGCGCACCTCGGCCGATTCCCAAAGACCGACGCCAGCACCGAGCGCGCCGACCGCCTGCGACGGCGCAAGCCCGCAAGCCTCGATATAGCAGCTCATGCCGATGCCGCGCTTCTTGCCACGGCCCGCCGCCTCCGCCTTGCGGGCCGGGAAACCGTTCCAGTCGGCCTGCTGCATGGCAGCGTTCAGCGACGCTTCGTAGTCGCCGGCGTCGTAATTCATGATGACCGGCGTCTGGTGCGGGAAGGAGCGGATGAAATTGGCGCGCCTCAATTCCGCCGGCGAAAGGCCGAGCTCGCGCGCCGCCGTCTCCATCGTCCGCTCCAGAAGATAGGTCGCCTCCGGCCGCCCGGCGCCGCGATAG
>JASGEG010000215.1:0-11733 GCA_047606605.1 Rhizobium sp. | reverse complement strand
TTTCGCCAAGGCTTCGGCGATTCTCAAGGATCTGTTGAAGTAATTCCGCACCGCCCGCAGGGGCTAAGGTCAATACAGGGCTAAAATAGAGAAGGCAGGAGCTGGGGGAGCTCCTGCCTTCTTGCGCTTTGCAGCCGTTTGATGACGCAGGGTGGGGCCCAAAAATCAAACGTCTATTGCAAAGGCACCCATGTGAGGCGGCGCCGGGGGTAGGGATGGTGCCTCACATGGGTATGGGTGAAATTCTATCTGGTCATCCTGATCTGCTGCGGCAAGCTCATGCCCTGCGCGTCGAGCCAGGAAACCTGAACCTTGATGCCGGGCTTGAGAGCCGGAACCTTCATATCGACCGGCAGTTGATAGCCGGCATTGGTCTGGAGCACGTTCGTGGCGACCGCGGGAGCCGCGCCATCCGTCGTCGTTGCCGAGCCGTAAGTCGCTGTGGCGAAGAGGGCGGCGGCGGCGAAGGGTGCCAGCAGAACGCGCATCTTTCTGTCTCCTAAACTGAAAACCTGTGCTTGCCGGTTTCCGGTTCGTCGGGGACGTCTAGGCATGTCGCGTCGCGAAGCACATTTGTTCGCCGGCTTGTCTCGTCCCGTGAGAAGGAAACTATTGCGCCGCACACCAACAATCAAATTACAAAAAAATAATGTTTGGCTTACAAACCATGCCGCAAATGTGCCGCGAGAAGGGGTGATCGCGCGCGCTCCCGTTCCTGGTCTACGGTTACGGCCGATCTCGCCACGCCGTTCCGAAAGGGTGCTGATAATCTGCAAGCCTTTGCTTTTTCGCTGTTTTTCTTGCACGGCGAAGCTGTATCAGTGACCACTTATCATACACATATAAGATGCAGGAAGCGCGGGCAGATTCTGTTTTTCACGATGCCTGAATCGCTGTCCAGGTCGGTCTGCGAACATGAATAGAGCCGCCGCGTTCACGGTCTTGTGATCGGAAAGGTTGCGTTTCGCGGAGGTTCGGGGCGGCCTGTGAATTGCGGGCGTGTTGAAAGGCTTGCCGTGGCAATACGCAGCGTTCCTGCTTATAAGGAGGCGAGCCAGAGGTAGTCATGCGATTTTCCAATACGTTTCTCGACGAGATTCGCGACCGCGTTCCCATTTCGGACGTGATCGGTCGTCGCGTGACCTGGGATCGGCGCAAGACCAATGTGCCACGTGGGGACTATTGGGCCTGCTGCCCGTTTCATGGCGAGAAATCGCCGAGTTTTCACTGCGAGGACCGCAAGGGCCGCTATCACTGCTTCGGTTGCGGTGTCACCGGCGACCATTTCCGTTTCCTGACGGAGCTGGAGGGGCTGAGCTTTCCGGAAGCCGTGCAGCAGATTGCCGATATGGCGGGCGTTGCCATGCCGGTCGCCGATCCTATGGAGGCGAAGCGCGAGAAGGAGCGAACCTCGCTGCTCGACGTCATGGAGATGGCGACGCAGTTCTTCCAGGATCAGCTTCAGACGGCGAACGGCGCCAAGGCGCGCGCCTATCTGCGCGACCGCGGACTAACGGGCCGGACCATCGAGACCTTCCGTTTGGGCTACTCGCCGGACAGCCGCAACGCATTGAAGGAGTTTCTGGCGGGCAAGGGCGTTGCCAAGGAGCAGATCGAAGCCTGCGGTCTCGTGGTGCACGGTCCGGATATCCCGGTCTCCTACGACCGGTTCCGCGATCGCATCATGTTCCCGATCCTGTCGTCGCGGGAAAAGGTGATCGCCTTCGGCGGCCGCGCCATGTCGTCGGACGCGCCGGCGAAATATCTCAATTCCAATGAGACCGAGCTCTTTCACAAGGGCAATGTCCTTTACAATTTCACCCGCGCGCGCCGCGCCGCGCAGGGCAGCGATGGTGCGGGTACGATCATTGCGGTCGAAGGCTATATGGACGTCATCGCCCTGCATCAGGCGGGTGTCGAGAATGCCGTCGCGCCGCTCGGAACCGCATTGACTGAGAACCAGCTCGAACTTCTCTGGAAAATGACGCCGCAGCCGGTGCTGTGCTTCGATGGCGATGGCGCCGGCATTCGCGCCGCCAATCGTGCCGCCGATCTGTCGCTGCCGCATATCAAGCCCGGCCGTACGGTCCGTTTCGCGCTGCTGCCGGATGGTAAGGACCCGGACGATCTGGTGCGGCACGATGGCCGCGCGCCCTTCGACAAGGTGCTGGCGCAGGCAAAGCCGCTGGCTGAGATGATCTGGACCCGCGAGGTCAACAGCGGCAAGTTCGACACGCCGGAGGCGCGCGCCGAGCTTGAAGCACGGCTGCGGCAGATGGTGTCGGTCATCGCGGATGAAGATGTACGCCGCCATTATCAGCAGGACATGCGCGACCGGTTGAACGGGCTGTTCCAGCCGCAGTTCCGGCGTGGCGGCAATGCGCAGGGGCGCGGCTTTTCCCGTGACGGCAACGGCCGCTCCTTCGGTGGGCGTGGCGGGCAGGGGCAGGACGGAGCGGCAGCCAGCGTTCGGCCGTCGGATCGTCTGACGCGCTCGGGCATGATCAAGGGGCATCAGGAGGTTCCGGGCCTTCGCGAAAGCGTGCTGGCCGTGACCATCGTCAATCATCCGCTGCTGCTGCAGGATGAATATGACGAGATTGCCGCGATCGATTACGAGAGCCGCGAATTGCAGCGCCTCTGGTCCGCCCTGCTCGGCGCGGCGGCGACCATGACGGGGCCGCAGCTCACGCGCGAGCGGCTGCTCGAGGTGCTGGAGGAGCAGGGGTTCGGGGCATTGCTGAAGGGTCTCGATCAGCAGGTGCGCAATGCCCGCCTCTGGACCGCGACCGAAGAGGCGGCCATGGAGGATGCGCGCGAGGGCTATCGCCAGGCGCTGGCGCTGCACAAACGCTCGAAGGCGCTGCGCTGGCACAAGATCGAGCTGGAGCGCGCGATCGCCGAGGCGACCGAGGATGGCGACGGTGAACTCATCGAGCAGCTGATGCGCGCCCTTCAGGAAGTGCAACTCGAAGCCTTGCGGCTGGAGAATCAGGAAGCGATCATCGACGGTTTCGGCGTGCTGTCCGGCCGGATCAAAGGACCTGCGGGGAAATAGGAATAGATGTCTCAGCCGGATCGACAGGACCCGCGGTTTTCCGCCGACAATGCGCTGTTTGCCGATCGTGGCCCATCCGCGCCGCTCGACGTTCTCAAGCGGGTCTACGGTTATTCCGCCTTTCGCGGCAAGCAGCAGCAGGTCGTCGAGCATGTCGTCGGCGGTGGCGATGCAGTCGTGTTGTTTCCGACCGGGGCCGGCAAGTCGCTGTGCTTCCAGATACCGGCGCTCTGCCGCGACGGTGTCGGCATCGTCGTCTCGCCGCTGATCGCCCTGATGCGCGATCAGGTCGAGGCGATGAAGCAGCTCGGCATACGGGCCGCCGCGTTGAATTCGTCGCTGTCGCGCGAGGAGGCGAGCGATGTCTATCGCGCCGTCTCCGGCGGCACGCTGGACATGCTCTATGTCACGCCGGAGCGCCTCCTGACCGATGGCTTCCAGCAGATGATCGCCAGGGCGAAGATCGCGCTGTTTGCCATCGACGAGGCGCATTGCGTCTCGCAATGGGGGCACGATTTCCGGCCGGAATACCGCGATCTTGGCAAGCTTGCAGAGCTCTTTCCCGAGGTGCCGCGCATTGCGCTGACGGCGACGGCCGATCCGCATACGCGCGACGATATCATCGAGCGGCTGGCGCTCGACAGGGCCAAGGTCTTCACCACCAGCTTCGACCGGCCGAACATCGCCTATGAAATCGTCGAGCGCGATCAGCCGCGTCAGCAATTGCTGCGCTTCCTCGATGGCCATCGCGGCGACAGCGGCATCGTCTATTGCCTGTCGCGGGCCAAGGTCGAGGATACGGCGGAATGGCTGAACGGCCAGGGCATTCGCGCACTCGCCTATCACGCTGGCATGGACCGCTCGGTTCGCGATGCCAATCAGGACGCCTTTCTCAAAGAGGAGGATCTCTGCCTGGTGGCGACGGTCGCCTTCGGCATGGGTATCGACAAGCCGAATGTGCGCTATGTCGCCCATCTCGACCTGCCGGGTTCCGTCGAAGCCTATTATCAGGAGACGGGCCGCGCCGGGCGCGATGGGCTGCCCTCCGAAGTCTGGATGGCCTACGGCATGGCCGATGTCATCCAGCGGGGGCGGATGATCGATGAGGGCAATGCTGCGCCCGAGATCAAGCGCGTCGAGCGTGCCAAGCTCAATGCGCTGCTCGCGATCTGCGAGACCGCCAGCTGCCGGCGGCAGGCCATTCTCGCGCATTTCGGCGAGGCGCATGGCGGCGGCTGCGGCAATTGCGATACCTGCCTGAAGCCTGTGGAAACCTGGGACGGCACGGAAGCGGCGATCAAGGCGCTGGCCGCCGTCTACCGCACCGGCGAGCGGTTCGGCACCGGCCATGTCATCGATGTGCTGATGGGGACGGTCAACGAGAAGACCGAGCGTTTCGGCCATGTGAGCATGCCGGTTTTCGGTGCCGGCAAGGATATTCCCGCCCGCACCTGGCAGTCCGTTTTCCGGCAATTGCTGGCGAGTGGTTTCATCAGCGTCGATCATGCGGCTTTCGGCGCGATGAAGCTGGAGCCGGAGGCGCGAGCGGTGTTCAAGCACGAGCGCCAGGTATTCTTCCGCAAGGACCGGCCGGAAGCCAGGCGTGGGGCGAAGAAGGCGGCGCGCATCGAAAGGCGGCAATCGAGCCTGTCCGGAGAGGCGCAGCCGTTGTTCGAGGCGCTGAGGGCCGAACGCGCCAGGCTCGCCAAGGCGCTGGGCGTGCCGCCCTATGTGGTGTTTCCGGATACGACCCTGATCGCCTTTGCGACGGAACGACCGACGAGCCGTGATGCGCTGCTTGGCATTTCCGGCGTCGGGCAGGCGAAGCTCGAGCGTTACGGGGATGCTTTCCTGAAGGTCATCGAGGAATTCACCGATCGGTGACACTCTCGTCCAATGCGTTCACATCCTGGCGGTCATGCCGCCATCGACGGTCAGGACATGGCCGTTGACGAAGGATGCGGCGTCGCTGGCGAGGAAGAGCGCGGCGCCGGCGATTTCGTCCGGCCGTCCCCAGCGCTGAATCGGAATGCGCTGGCGCACGACCGGCATAAGCTCCGCATTCGCCACCATCGCGGCATTCGTTTCCGTTGCAAACCAGCCAGGCGCGATGGCGTTGCTGGTGATGCCATGGGCACCGAATTCGACCGCCATGCCGCGCACGAGGCCGGTCAGTCCCTGTTTGGCCGCTGGGTAAACGCAGTCGCCGGGCATGGTGACGCGGCCGCTGATCGAGGTTACCGAGATCAGCCGCCCGTGATTGTGCCGTTTCATCAGCCGGGCGGCGTCGCGGGACAGCATGATCGAGGCGGCAAGATCCGTGTTGAGCAGGGCGAGGATCGCCTCGTCGTCAAAGTCGGCCAGGGGGCGTCTGTCGCGGGCGCCGACATTGTTGATCAGGATGTCGAGCCGGCCGTGCCGTCTCTCGATCTCGGCCATCGTCGCGTTCCGCGCCTCGCGGTCGGCGACATCGAAGGCGGCGGCCTCGGCCGAACCGCCGGCGGCATGGATGGCGCTCACGGCAGTATCCAGCGTCGTGGCGGTGCGCCCATTGACGATGACGTGGGCCCCCGCCTCGGCGAGTACTTTGGCCATTTCGAAACCCAGGCCGCGTCCGCCGCCGGTGACGAGCGCGACCCGGCCCGCGAGGGAGAATCTGTGGACTATGCTCATGGCTCTCCCCTTGTTTTGAGATCAAAAGCGTTCTGCAGCCATATAGTGGACTCAGTCAAGTAATTTTTGTGATGGCGACAGAGGGAGCCGTGCCAGAAACCTGCCCGTGGTTCACGCGATTCGACAGATAATGTCAGGAGGGCCGCTGTATCGTGCCACCACCCTGGGGTTTACAGATTTGCCGCGGCCGGATGCAGCAGGAGGCCGGAATCTGTGTTATTTCTTGGTTTGTTAGGGCTCCGTGACCAGCATCGGAATGTGACCATGACATCTGCATTCATATCCCATCTCCGCAACGAGCTTGCCGGTTTGAAAGACGCGGGGCTCTATAAATCGGAGCGCGTCATCACCTCGAAGCAGGCCGGCGAGATCGCGGTTGCCAGCGGTGAGCGCGTCTTGAACTTCTGTGCCAACAACTATCTCGGACTGGCCGATAACGAGGAACTGGCCGAGGCCGGCAAGCAGGCGCTCGATCGTTATGGCTACGGCATGGCCTCGGTCCGCTTCATCTGCGGCACGCAGGAGGAGCACAAGCAGCTCGAGGCGCGGATATCAGCCTTTCTCGGCATGGAGGACACCATCCTCTATTCCTCCTGCTTCGATGCCAATGGCGGGTTGTTCGAGACCCTCTTGTCGGAGGAGGATGCGATCATCTCCGATGCGCTCAATCACGCCTCGATCATTGACGGCGTGCGTCTCTCCAAGGCCAAGCGCTTCCGTTATGCCAACAACGACATGACGGCCCTGGAGGAAGAGCTGAAGAAGGCGGAAGGCAGCCGATTCAAGCTGATCGCCACCGACGGCGTCTTCTCCATGGACGGCATCATCGCCAATCTCGGCGGCGTCTGCGATCTCGCCGAAAAATATGGTGCCATGGTCATGGTCGATGACAGCCATGCCGTCGGTTTCGTCGGCGCGCATGGCCGCGGCTCCGCCGAGCATTGTGGCGTCGAGGGCCGTGTCGACATCATCACCGGCACGCTCGGCAAGGCGCTGGGTGGCGCGTCGGGCGGCTATACCGCGGCCAAGGCCGAGATTGTCGATTGGCTGCGGCAGCGCTCGCGCCCCTATCTATTCTCCAATACGCTGGCGCCGGTCATCGCGGCCGCCTCGCTCAAGGTCTTCGATCTGATCGAGCACGGCGGTGCCTTGCGCGACCGGCTCCGCAGCAATGCCGAGCTCTTCCGCAGCGAGATGACCAAGCTTGGCTTCACGCTTGCCGGCGCCGACCATCCGATCATTCCCGTCATGCTTGGCGATGCCAAGCTGGCGCAGGAGATGGCGGCGCTGATGCTGAAAAAGGGCGTCTACGTCATCGGCTTCTCCTTCCCCGTCGTGCCGAAGGGACAGGCCCGCATCCGCACCCAGATGTCGGCGGCGCATTCGCGGGCCGATGTCGAGCGGGCGATCGCGGCTTTCGCCGAAGCCGGCCGTGAACTTGGAATCATTTGAATCGGATGGAGACGACGGCTCATGTCGAACATGATGAAGGCGTTGGTCAAATCGAAGCCTGAGGTCGGGCTGTGGATGGAAAACGTGCCGGTTCCAGACGTCGGTCCGAACGATGTGCTGATCCGGGTCCGGAAATCGGCGATCTGCGGTACGGATGTGCATATCTGGAACTGGGATCAATGGGCGCAGAAGACCATTCCGGTGCCGATGGTCGTCGGCCATGAGTTTTGCGGCGAGATCGCCGAAATCGGCTCGGCGGTGACGAAATACCATGTTGGCGAGCGTGTCTCCGGCGAGGGGCATATCGTCTGCGGCAAGTGTCGCAACTGCCGGGCGGGCAGGGGGCATCTCTGCCGCAACACGCTCGGCGTCGGCGTCAACCGTCCCGGCTCCTTCGGCGAGTTCGTCTGCATTCCCGAATCCAATGTCGTCCCCATCCCCGATGACATCCCGGACGAGGTGGCGGCGATCTTCGATCCTTTCGGCAATGCCGTGCACACCGCGCTTTCCTTCGATCTGGTGGGCGAGGACGTGCTGGTGACCGGCGCCGGGCCGATCGGCATCATGGGCGCCATGGTCGCCAAGCGTTCCGGTGCTCGAAAGGTCGTCATCACCGATATCAATCCGAACCGGCTGGCGCTCGCCCGCAAGCTCGGCATCGAGCATGTCGTTGACGCCTCCAAGGAAAATCTTGCCGATGTGATGAAGTCCATCGGCATGACCGAAGGCTTCGACGTCGGTCTGGAAATGTCGGGCGCGGCGCCGGCCTTCCGCGACATGATCGACAAGATGAACAATGGCGGCAAGATCGCCATTCTCGGCATCGCGCCGGCCGGCTTCGAGATCGACTGGAACAAGGTGATCTTCAAGATGCTCAATCTGAAGGGCATTTACGGCCGCGAGATGTTCGAGACCTGGTACAAGATGATCGCCTTCGTCCAGGGCGGGCTCGACGTCTCGCCCGTCATCACGCACCGCATCGGCATCGATGATTTCCGCGACGGGTTCGAAGCGATGCGATCCGGCAATTCCGGCAAGGTGGTGATGGACTGGAGGTGAGCCGGTTGTGGCCCGATCGCACTGATCGCGCTTGCAGATTGCGGAAATACAGCCGTTTCGCGGAACGGCTCTTGTCAACGCAAAGGGACTTCCTATCTACGGGGAGCAATCGTTCACGGCGTCCAGAGCCTGTGGATAAGGCTTTTTCTGGAATTTAACGAGCTTTTTTGCTGGAAAAGCTTGACGAGAACAAAAATTGTAGGAATCACCGTTTGTCTTCGCAGAGAACGGTAAACTGGATCAGGCGGATCATATATACCATGGCCGGAAATCCAAATGCAATCCAGCTTTGCTGTCCGGTGCCGGTGATCGTGGTTAATCAGGCATTAAAGGTCAACCCGTTAGGTCTTTGTCGGTGATTCGGGGCTGGCGCGCGGCGCGCCGGGCCAGAGCGGTCATTCACCGCGTGTAAGTTTTGAGCGTCAGGGAAAGCGACGATATAGAGATGGCAACCAAGGTCAAAGAGAACGAAGAAGCTGAAGTCGAACGCGACGGCACCTCGGACGGCCCGCTTCTCGATCTTTCCGATGACGCGGTCAAGAAGATGATCAAGGCCGCGAAGAAGCGCGGCTATGTGACGATGGACGAGCTCAATGCCGTTCTTCCGTCCGAAGAAGTGACGTCCGAACAGATCGAAGACACGATGGCCATGCTCTCCGACATGGGCATCAACGTCATCGAGGATGAAGATGTCGAAGAGGCGGGCGCGGCAGGCGGCAGCGATGACGACGATGCCGGCGGCGACGAGGACAGCGAGGGCGGCGAGCTCGCGCCTTCCACCGGTTCGGCGCTTGCAACCGCCAAGAAGAAAGAGCCGACCGACCGTACCGACGATCCGGTGCGCATGTATCTGCGCGAGATGGGTTCCGTCGAGCTTCTGTCGCGCGAAGGCGAAATCGCAATTGCCAAGCGCATCGAGGCCGGCCGCGAAACCATGATCGGCGGCCTCTGCGAAAGCCCGCTGACGTTCCAGGCGCTGATCATCTGGCGTGACGAACTCAACGAAGGCACGACGCTGCTGCGCGAGATCATCGATCTCGAAACCACCTATTCCGGCCCCGAGGCCAAGGCCGCTCCGCAGTTCCAGAGCCCGGAAAAGATCGAAGCGGACCGCAAGGCCGCCGAAGAGAAGGAAAAGGCCCGCCGCGGCCGTTCCTCCGGTGACGACGACATCACCGATGTCGGCGGCGAAGGCATGCCGATCGAGGAGGAGGAAGAGGACGAGGACGAATCCAGTCTCTCGCTCGCCGCGATGGAAGCCGAGCTTCGCCCGCAGGTCATGACGACGCTCGACACGATCGCCGAGACCTACAAGAAGCTGCGCAAGCTGCAGGACCAGCAGGTCGAGCAGCGCCTGTCGGCATCCGGTACGCTGTCGTCGGCGCAGGAGCGCCGCTACAAGGAGCTAAAGGACGAACTGGTCAAGTCGGTCAAGTCGCTGTCGCTGAACCAGAACCGCATCGACGCTCTGGTCGAGCAGCTCTACGACATCAACAAGCGCCTCGTGCAGAACGAAGGCCGCCTGCTGCGCCTTGCTGAATCCTATGGCGTTAAGCGCGACAGCTTCCTGGAGCAGTACCAGGGCGCCGAGCTCGATCCGAACTGGATGAAGTCGATCGGCAATCTGGCCGCGCGCGGCTGGAAGGAGTTCGCCAAGAGCGAAAACACCACGATCCGCGACATCCGCCAGGAAATCCAGAACCTTGCGACCGAAACCGGCATTTCCATCTCGGAATTCCGCCGTATCGTTCACATGGTGCAGAAGGGCGAGCGTGAAGCGCGTATCGCCAAGAAGGAAATGGTCGAAGCCAATCTGCGCCTCGTCATCTCCATCGCCAAGAAGTACACCAACCGTGGCCTGCAGTTCCTCGACCTCATTCAGGAAGGCAATATCGGCCTGATGAAGGCGGTCGATAAGTTCGAATATCGCCGCGGCTACAAGTTCTCGACCTACGCCACCTGGTGGATCAGGCAGGCGATCACCCGTTCGATCGCCGACCAGGCTCGCACGATCCGTATTCCGGTGCACATGATCGAAACGATCAACAAGATCGTCCGCACGTCGCGCCAGATGCTGCACGAAATCGGCCGTGAGCCGACGCCGGAAGAATTGGCCGAAAAGCTCGCCATGCCGCTGGAAAAAGTGCGCAAGGTGCTGAAGATCGCCAAGGAGCCGATCTCGCTCGAAACGCCGGTGGGTGACGAAGAGGATTCGCATCTCGGCGATTTCATTGAGGACAAGAATGCGCTTCTGCCGATCGACGCGGCCATCCAGGCGAACCTGCGCGAAACGACGACCCGCGTTCTGGCCTCGCTGACGCCGCGCGAAGAGCGCGTGCTGCGCATGCGCTTCGGCATCGGCATGAACACCGACCATACGCTCGAAGAAGTCGGCCAGCAGTTCTCGGTCACCCGCGAACGTATCCGCCAGATTGAGGCCAAGGCGTTGCGCAAGTTGAAGCATCCGAGCCGCAGCCGCAAGCTGCGCTCGTTCCTCGACAGCTAAACGGCCTCTGCCGTCGGAAAATCAGAACCCGGTTCGTGCAAGCGAGCCGGGTTTTTATGTGGATGGCAGTTTGCAAGGTAGGTCATGACCATGACGGATGCTCCGCCTGATCCCATCGAAATGGTACTGCCAGCGCGATTGCGTGACCTGCTGGCCGGCTTTCATTGGAGATCCGATGTCTTCGGTCGCTCACAGGCGAGCGTTTTTCGGCTGGAGGCGGAAGGTCGACCGGCTCATTATCTCAAGACTGAAATCGCCAGCCCGTTCAGCGAATTGGGTGGCGAAGTTGAAAGGCTGCATTGGCTTGCCGCGCAAGGTTTTCCTTGTCCGGAGGTGATAGCGTATGAGGTTGACGGCGGGCGCGGATGGCTGCTGATGGCTGCGCTTGAGGGGGCTGATCTTGCCAGCATCCCCCGGCTTTTGCCTCTGGATCGCACGCGCCTGCTTGCACAAGCGCTGCAGGTGCTGCACGGCCTCGACATCGCGGCTTGTCCCTTCGATCATCGGCTGGGAGCACGGATCGAAGTCGCGAAAGCCCACATGCTTGCTGGCATCGTCGATGAGGATGATTTCGATGAGACCCGCCTGGGGCGCTCGGCGGAGAGCCTTTTCGGGGAGCTCGTGGAGCGCCGGCCGGCGGCGGAAGATGCCGTCGTCACCCATGGCGATGCGTGCCTGCCGAACTTCATCGCCGATGGCGATCGCTTCGCCGGCTATATCGATTGCGGCCGTCTGGGCGTGGCCGACCGTTATCAGGATATCGCGCTCGCCTGCCGCAGCATCGAGCATAATTTCGGCAAGGCGCTGGTCGCGCCTTTTCTGGAGGCCTATGGGATCTCCGCGTTGAACCGGGAGAAATTGGCCTATTATCAGCTTCTGGACGAGTTCTTCTGACCGAAAGAGCGGTGGGGAAGTCCCGGGCGATCACGCAGCTGTGTTTTCCGGGCATTGCGAAGCCGGCGGACGCCTGACACTCTGGCTTTTG
>JASGEG010000214.1:0-8961 GCA_047606605.1 Rhizobium sp. | reverse complement strand
TGATCCCATGCTGGGAAGGCAACCGCCGATCCCGAAGAGAAGCGAGGCCCTGCGGATGATGCCAAAACTCCGGACACATTGAAGCTCGAAAGCGCTTGACCTCAACACGCCGAATAGAGAAGACACTTAGAGGCGATGACAGCGCTGGATCGGACAGCCAGGGTTGCCGCGCGATTGGCCTTGGGGCCGGCCGTAAGCCGCGCTTCGGGCTTTTGAACGGACGGAGCTAATCCTCCGCGTCAAAGCCTGCGAATTCGCTCCTGACGATGCCGTGGCGCTGCAGCTTGTCGTAGAAGGTCTTGCGGGGGATGCCGAGCGCTTCGATGGTGCGGCGGACATCGCCGGCATTTTGCGCCAGCGTCTCCCGGATGAGGTCAGCTTCGTAGCGTTCGACGCGGGCGGGAAGCGGCAGGGTCGCATCGGCGGACGGTGCATTGCTTGGAGCAGGACCCGCCGAGGTTTCCAGGCCGAGGACGAAACGTTCGGCGAAATGCGATAGCTCGCGCACATTGCCGGGCCAGCCATGCTGCAGCAGATGACGGCGCACGGCCGCGGAGATGGTTGGCACCTCGCGTCTGAAACGGCTGGCGGCCCGCTCGGCGAAATAGCCGAAGAGCAGGGGAATATCGTCGCGCCGGTCGCGCAGCGGCGGGATGGAGATGGTGACGACGTTCAGGCGGTAGTAGAGATCCTCGCGGAAATCGCCGCGCTGGCGCGGATCGCCGAGATCGACCTTGGCGGCGGCGACGACGCGGAGGTCGACGGGGCGCACCTCGTTGGTGCCGAGCGGCGTCACTTCGCGCATTTCCAGCACGCGCAGCATCTGCACCTGGATTGCCGGCGGCATGCTCTCGATCTCGTCGAGAAACAGCGTTCCGCCGCCCGCATGTTCGATGCGCCCGACCCGCTTCTTCTGCGCGCCGGTAAAGGCGCCGGGTTCGTGACCGAAAAGCTCGCTCTCGATGACGGTTTCCGGCAGGGCGCCACAATTGAGCGCGACGAAATTGCCCTTGGCTCGCCGGCTCCAGCGATGCAGCAGGCTTGCGACCACTTCCTTGCCGCTGCCGGTTTCGCCGGTCACCAGCACGTCGACATCCGTATCGGCGATCTGCCGCAGCGTGTGACGCAGCCGCTCCATGGCCGGCGTCTGGCCGATGAGCGGCAGGTCGCCCTGCGCCTGTTCGGCCGCAATGCGAAGCGCCCGGTTTTCCAGAACGAGGCGACGCTTTTCCGCCGCGCGCCGCACGCTCTGCACCAGCCGGTCGGTGGCGAAGGGTTTGGCGATGAAATCGTAGGCGCCGTCCTGAATGGCCTTGACCGCCATGGGAATATCGCCATGGCCGGTGACGAGAATGACCGGCAGGTCGCCATCCCGTTCCTTGACGCGGTCGAAGAGCTGCTGTCCGTCCATCTGCGGCATGCGGATATCGGAGACGATGACGCCGGCAAAGCCGGGCTCCAATGCCGCGAGCGCATCGAGCGGCGAGGAAAAGGCGGAGACCGAAAAGCCGGCAAGCTCGAGTGTCTGCTTCGTCGCCTTCAGGAGTTCCTTGTCGTCATCAATGAGAAGGACAGGGGATGCGTCGCTCATGACATTGCCTTGCGCAGGTGAATGGTGAAGCATGTGCCGCTTTCGCTGCTTTCCACGTCGATGCGGCCGCCATAATCGGCGACGATATCCTTGGAAATGACCAGGCCAAGACCGAGACCCTGTTCTTTCGAAGTGTTGAAGGGCGTGAACAGCGATTGCAGAATTGCGGCGGGGATGCCGGGGCCGTTGTCGGAAACGACGACCTCGACGCCGTCGTCCGTTTCCCGCGCCGATACCTCGACTTTGGCGTTGTCACGCCCTTCCAAAGCCTCCAGTGCATTCTGGAAGAGGTTGATCAGTACCTGTTCGAGACGGACGCGCGTGCCGACGACGGTGAGGCCGGCCGGCGGAAGATCGATGACCAGGGCATCCAGCCGCCCAGCAAACCGGCTTCTGAGCAGGACGACCGCGCCCTCGATGACGCTTCTGAGCTCCACCGGCTTCGGCGCGCTGCGACCCTTGCGGGCGAACGCCTTCAATTCCTCGGTGATCGTGCCGATCCGCTCGGTCAGGGCGGCGATGGAGGACAGGTTCTCCCTTGCCGGTTCGAGCTGGGACCGGTCCAGGAAGATATGGGCATTGTCGGCATAGGCGCGGATCGTGGCGACCGGCTGATTGATCTCATGGGCGACGCCGGCGGCGACCTGGCCGAGAATGGCGAGGCGGTTGGCCTGCACCAGTTCCTGCTGCACGACCTGCAGCTTCGCCTCCGTCGTCCGGTGGTCGGCGATCTCGGCCTCCAGCCGGTCGCGGGCAAGGCTGAGATCCTCGGTCCGCTCGAGCACGCGCCGCTCCAGCTCCTCGCGCGCGAGCCTGCTGATGGCGATCTGCATGGCGGCGACATGGCGGCGCCAGAGGAGGAAGGCGGCGATCGCGAGGATCGGCACAAGCGCTGTCAACGTCAGGAAACGGGTTTCGCGAACGGCGGAGGCAATCGCCTGATCCGTCGGAACGAGATAGGTGAGCCGCCAGGGCGTGGATGGAATTGATGTCGTCAGCTGCAGATATTCGGCAGCGCTGCTGCCGGGCAGGATGGCCTGCACGATCGAGGCGTCGGCGCCGATGGGCTCGCGCCGCGAGATCGGCAACGGCGCCAGGGGAGCATCGCCGAATTGCCGGCTTTTGCGGATGGCGGCGAGATCGGCGGATGCCAAGGGCGCTGCCGTCATGAAACGCCAGGAGGGGATGCTGGTGATCAGCACGATGCCGTGCTCGTCGGTCACATAGGCCGGACGGCCGGTCTCGCTCCAGTCGGCCTCCAACTGGTCGAATTCCATTTTCACCACGACGACGCCCAGCGGAGAGGCGGCATCGCCGACGCGGCGGGAAATGTAGAGGCCGGGACGATTGCTGACATTGCCGAGCGCGAAATGCTCGGCGGCTCCCCATTCCATCGCACGGCTGAAATAGTCGCGGAAGGAATAGTCGTTGCCGACAAAGCTTAAAGGTTCGCGCCAATTGCTGGAGGCGATGGCGATGCCGTCTTTTCCGGTGACGTAAAGCACCGACGCCTTGGTGCCGGAAACCAGGCTTTCGAGTTTCCGGTCGACGGTGTTGACCGCTTCGCCCTTGGAGGCGAGCGCATTCTGCACCTGCAGATCGTCCGCCAACAGCAGCGGCAGGGCGCGCGGACGCTCGAGAACGGCACGCAGCAGCGCGACCTTCAGGTTCGCATCCGTATGGCCCTGCGCTTGCAGCGTCTCCATCGCCTTGATACGGCCGTAAAAGCTTGCACCATAAAGTGCTGCCGCAATGAGGATGGCACAGAAAAACGCAAAGGCGAACCAGACTCGGCGGGAGCGCCGGCCCAGTTGCTCTGGCGTCGAAATTCGTTCCGTGACCGGCCGGTGCAGCACCCGCATATTGTGCATGATTTCGCGCGCGCTGCAAATCACTCTGTGCGGATTTTCGCACATATTCCTGAGCGCAATCATGATCATCCAAAAAAAGCGTTTTGAATCAGCCTGTTGCAAGTCACGATGCATTTGGCACGCATGTTGCAGTAAGGAGCCGAACAGTCGGAGGCTGTTAAGGTTTTAGTCTGCCCGGAGGGCCGAGAGATCGGTTGGGCACAACGGAGGACATCATGATTGCTCCCATCGCTGCCGCCGAAAGTCGCGGCAAACTTCCCTTTTACCGGCACCTCTATGTGCAGGTTCTCACCGCCATCGCCGCCGGCATCCTGCTCGGCCATTATTATCCGCAGCTCGGCACATCGCTGCAGCCGCTCGGCGACGCCTTCATCAAGCTGGTTCGCATGGTCATTGCGCCGGTCATCTTCCTGACGGTGACGACCGGCATCGCCGGCATGTCGGACCTGAAGAAATTCGGCCGCGTCGTCGGCAAGGCCTTCATCTACTTCCTGACCTTCTCGACGCTGGCGCTGATCATCGGCCTGATCGTGTCGAACGTCGTGCAGCCGGGCGCCGGCATGCACATCGATCCGGCAACGCTGGATACGAAGGCCGTCAACAACGTCAACACCTACGTATCGCAGGCCCATGACGCATCCGTCGTCAGCTTCCTCATGAACATCATCCCGGACACCATCGTCGGTGCCTTCGCCAAGGGCGACATCCTGCAGGTGCTGTTCTTCTCGGTCGTCTTCGGCATCGCGCTCGGCGCCGTGGGCGAGCGCGGTCGCCCGGTCGTCGATTTCCTGCAGGCGCTGACCGCGCCGATCTTCCGCATGGTGGCGATCCTCATGAAGTTCGCGCCGATCGGTGCCTTCGGCGCCATGGCCTTCACCATCGGCAAATACGGTATCGGCACGATCGCCAACCTCGCCTTCCTGATCGGCACCTTCTACGCCACCTCGCTGCTGTTCGTGCTCGTCGTCCTCGGCGCCGTTGCCCGCTACAACGGCTTCTCGATCCTGGCGCTGATCCGCTACATCAAGGAAGAGCTGCTTCTGGTCCTGGGTACGTCCTCTTCGGAAGCGGCGCTGCCGGGCCTGATGAACAAGATGGAACGCGCCGGCTGCAAGCGTTCCATCGTCGGTCTCGTCATTCCGACGGGCTATTCCTTCAACCTCGACGGCACCAACATCTACATGACGCTGGCTGCTCTCTTCATCGCGCAGGCGACCGACACGCCGCTGTCCTTCGCCGACCAGATCCTGCTGCTCCTGGTGGCGATGTTGAGCTCCAAGGGTGCGGCTGGCATCACCGGCGCCGGCTTCATCACCCTTGCCGCCACGCTCGCTGTCGTGCCTTCGGTTCCGATCGCCGGCATGGCGCTGATCCTCGGCATCGACCGCTTCATGTCGGAATGCCGCGCACTCACCAACTTCGTCGGCAATGCGGTCGCCACCATCGTCGTTGCCCGCTGGGAGAACGAACTCGACCAGGCGAAATTCGCCGACGCCATGGCGGGCAGATTGACCACGGACAACGAGACGCCCGTGCTGCAGGCAGCCGAATAAGGCCGTCATCTGCCTTCTGACCAATAAAAACGGCCTCCCGACGGGGGGGCCGTTTTCAATTTCGGGGCCTTGATGCCGGCAATGTTTGATCGGCAGCGATGCCGTATAGGGCCGGAACATCCACCCCGGCCGGGCTGAACGGAATCTCGATCTTCGCTATGTCGGTGCTGCTGGAAAGCTCGATCACACTGCCGGCCTGCAGCCGACGAGGAACTGCCCGCAGCCTCAGGCGAGGCTGATCGCTGTCATGATCCACAGGTTGCCTCCGTCGATCCATGCGCTTGAGGGCAGGAACAAAACCGACAGGATTTCGTTCCGCTCGCAGGAGGATGGGGCGGCTTCGACAATCCGGGAGAACGAGCATGACCATAACCGCAGAGGATATCGCTTCCGTACTCGGCCCCGTTGACGAGACCTTGATGGCGGCACTGTCGGCGACCGGCGCGACGCCCGGTGAACTGGCCGAGGCCTGGGCCTGGGTCAACAGCGACGAAGCCCTGATCGGCGAGGGGCGAAGCCCGCCGAGCGGCAAGGTGGCCGAACTGGTGGAGCTGCTGTCGGCCGACGAGGACGACGAATACGAGATGTGAAGAAAATATCGACGGGATGATCGGAACCGATCGCCGCCCGACGCTGACGCGTCACCGGTCGCACACGGCGTCCGACGATGGAGGAACCGATGAAAGTTCGCGATGCCATGACGCATGATGTGCGCATGACCAACCCTGACGAGACGATCCTGCAGGCCGCCCAGGCGATGGCGGATCTCGATGCTGGCATCCTGCCCGTCGCCGACCACGACCATCTGGTCGGCATGATCACCGATCGCGATATCGCCATTCGGGCCGTTGCCATGGGCAAGGGACGGGAGGCCAAGGTACGGGACGTGATGACGTCCGACGTCAAATATTGCTTCGATGACGAAGAGATCGACGATGTCTGCCGCAACATGGGCGACATCCAGGTCCGACGGCTGCCGGTTCTGGATCACAGCAAGCGATTGGTCGGTATTCTCTCGCTCGGCGATATCGCCCTTACCCATACCAATGGCAGCGCCGGCGAGGCCCTGAGCGGCATTTCACGCCGCGGCGGAGAGCATAACCAGATGGCGTGAGGTCCGCGCTATGTCGGGCGCATAAAATACGCCGGTAGAAAGCAAGGGATCGCCGGAGCGTGAATGTCACGCCCGGCGATCCGTCCGATTATCGCTCCTTCTCAACCGGCCTGCGCGCGGCCGCTCATGGCCAGCCGCAGCGGGATGCGCGTTGCCGCCATCGCAGGCAGGGCGCCGCCGATCGCGCCGATCGCCAGCGACAGCCAGACCGCCTTCATCACGAGTGGAAGAGACAGGGCGAGCTGAAAGCCGATCCTGGTGCGATCCTGGCTCATCGTGGATGCGGCCCAGCCGTCGAGCACGAAATAGGAGAAGGCGATGCCGATCAGGCAGCCGAGGCAGGTGAGCATCATCGCCTCGATCCATGTGCCGGCGAAGGCGGCGCGCCGGCTGAACCCGATGGCCCGCACGGTGGCGATCTCGGTGCTGCGGTCGGATACGGAGCTGAACATGGTGGTCATGGCACCGATGACGGCGCCGGCGGCCATGGTGATCGCCAATGGCCAGCCGAGAAGCAGCACCAGTCTCGACGTATGTTCGGCAAGTCCCGCGAAATAATCCTGTTCCGAGCGCAAGGTGAGCCCGATCTGCGGCGTGCCCGCCGCCAGGCTTTGCAGCGAGGGCAGGGCTTGTGGCGTCGCAAGCTTGAGCCGGACGCTCTGGATGAGATTGGGCCGGTTGAAGAGGCTGCGCACCACCTCGATATCGGCCAGCATCTCGGATTCGAAGACCGATCCGCCGGCGTCGAAAATGCCGACGACGGTCCATTGCGACGTGCCGAGAACGAGCTCTTTGCCGATTTCCAGCCCCGCATAGTCAAGGCTGAGCCGCCGCCCGACGATGATTTCGCCGGCGCCGGGATTGAACATGCGGCCTTGAATGATGTGCGTGTTCGGGCGCACGCCAAGGCCGAACGGGCCGATGCCGCGCAGTGACAGCGTCGTGAGCATGCCATTGTCCTTTTCGGCAACCTCGACCGGCACGACCATCTCCGGGGATATGACCGGGGCTCCCGCCGGATCGACCGCGATACCGGGGGCACCATCGAGGAAATGGAGCTGCGAGAGGTCGATCCGGCTGGTGAGTTCCGTTGCCGCCCCCTTGCCGAGGCCGATGACAATCTCCTTCGAACCGGCCTGCTGCAGCGATGTTCGAAAGCCGTTGGACATTGCCAGGAAACCGAGAAGGACGATGACGACCATGGCAACGGAAAACACCAGGGAGAGCGAGATCCACAGCCGGCGGCGAATCGATTTCAGATTGGACAGGGTCAAGGCGAGGGACTGGCGCAAGATCGTGCTCATGGTCTTATCTTTCTCTCAAGGCGGCATTTGGCGGGATGCGCATGGCGTTGAACGTCGGCGCGGCACCCGTCGTCAAAGCCAGCAGGGCGGCGAGAATGACGGCCTCGGAGATGGTCGAGGCCGTCAGCGCCATGTCCGGCACGATGCTGCGCAGCGGTTCGCGCAGGATGGAGATCGCCACGAAGGCGAGCCCGAGAGCGAGGCCAAGGCCGGCGGCAAACAGCGCGAGTGTTTCCAGAAGCACAGCGCCGAGAATCGCGCGCCGCGAAAAGCCGAGCACCTTTAAGACGCCGATCTCCTTCGTCCGCTCGCGAATGGCAAAGAACATGGCATTGGTGACGATCATCAGGATGGTCACCAAGGCGACGCCGACCACCAGGCGCACGATGGTCGCGACATCGGCGAACTGCGCGACGAAGGCCCGCATGAATTCGGCTTCCGTCCGCGTCCGGGTCTCGAAGGCGGAATTGGCGAAGAGCCGGTCGACCGCTCCAATGACATCGTCGGCGCGGACATCCTTTTTCGGCACGATGCCGAAGGCGCTTACCATGTCGCGATCGGTGTCACGCTCGGCATTGATGTAATCATAGCGCGCCATGACGAAATGCGTGTCGGCGGACTGCTTGCCGTCCAATATGCCGACGATCTCGAAGTCGAAATCCGAACTGCCGTCCGCCTTGATGAAATTCGACGCCTGCAGCGTGATCGTTTGACCTGTCGTCCAGCCTTCCTGGGCAGCGATGCTGCGGCCGACGATGGCGCCGTTGCGCAATTGGCCGAAGCGGGCGAGGGCTGCGGGCGGAATATCATATTGATCGTCGATGAAGGCAGCGAAGGTCTGCGGTTCAACGGCCGTCAGGCCGAGGAAATTCGTCGGGTCTCGGTAGGTCGCGCGGCTGCGCGCCATGTAGGTTGCGGCAGCTATGCCGGGCAGGGTCTGGATCTTGCCGTAATAGCTGATCGGCAGGGGCAAAGCATCGCCTACTTTGTTGGTGACGATCAGCCGCTCGGAGACCACGGCGCCGCCGAGGAAGCCTTGTTCGAAGCTTGCAAGCACCAGCTGGATGGAAAAGGCGATGGCGATGCTGGCGATCAGGAGCAGGCTGCGCACCGGTTTGCGCGCCATGGTCCGTCTGAGGAGGGTGAAGCGGTTCATGGGTTCACGCGGCCTCCCGTTCGACGAATTTGCCCTTGTCCAGCCGCAGGATACGCTTTGCAGAGCGCGCGGCGCGGTCGTCATGCGTGACCATGACGATGGTCTTGCCGAGTTCGGCATTGAGGATGCGCAGCATGGCGAGCACCTCCTCGGCGGCGTCTCGGTCGAGATCGCCTGTGGGTTCGTCGCACAGCAGCAGTTTCGGATCGCTTGCCAGCGCCCTTGCGATCCCGATGCGCTGTTGTTGTCCGCCTGAGAGCTCGCAAGGCAGGTGCTTGCGTCGATCGGCGAGGCCAACGAGCGACAGGATCATTTCGACCCGTTCGCGACGCTGGCGGGCCGTGAGTTTTGTCAGAAGCAGGGGAAGCTCGA
>JASGEG010000213.1:0-10216 GCA_047606605.1 Rhizobium sp. | reverse complement strand
GCGGCAACATCGGCTTCGGCGCGGCCAAGCGTCGTTTCCAGCACCTGCTGCGCGGAAGTCGCTGCATTGCAGACGAAGGCGACCGGCTCGTCCGCCGAACGGCCGGCGGCGATGAGATTGGCGTTGATCTGGGCGATATGCTTCATCGCCATATACATGACGATGACGGGCGAGCCCCTGCCGATCGCTTCCCAATTGATCGCATCCGGAACCAGCCCGGAGGAATCATGACCGGTCAGGAAGGTGACGGCATGATTGACGTCGCGATGGGTGACCGGAATGCCGGCATAGGCGAGACCGCCGATACCCGCCGTGATGCCCGGCACGATGCGAAAGGGAATGCCGTGCTCCACCAGCATCAGCGCTTCCTCGCCGCCCCGCCCGAAGACGAAGGGATCACCGCCCTTGAGGCGCAGCACGCGCTTGCCCGCCCGCGCCAGCTCGACGAGGCGCAGGGAGATATCCCGCTGCTTGGCCGAGGGCTTGCCGCCGCGCTTGCCGGCATATTCGAGCGTCGCGCCGGGACGGGCGAGCCTCAGGCAATCCTCGTTGACGAGCGCGTCGTGCACGATGATGTCCGCTTCCGCCAATCCCTTGGCCGCCAACAGGGTCAGCAAACCGGGATCGCCGGGTCCCGCGCCAACAAGCCAGACGGAGCCCGGCTCCAGCGCCGGCAGATTGGAAAATGCGGTATCGTTCATCCCACCTGTCCTATGCCCGGACGGCTAAAATTGCAATCTTGAGAACGGGATAAGGCGGCTTCGGCCCACCTCTTGCCCGATCGTCGAATGATAGGCCAGACCGGGCGCTCGCGGCAGCGGCGCTACGCTAAAAACTTTCCCGAAGGCGACCCGGAGCGCCCGAAAAGAACCTGAATCACCACATCAAGCACCTGAATCGAATTGCCAATTTCCCGGCATAAATCGCTGAGAACATTGCAAAACAAAGCCAGGCTCTCGACAGACGGATCGGGAGAGAGCGAAATCGCCGCCCTCTCCCGTCGATCTCAGTGCTTCACCTTGCCGAGAATCGCATCGCGGATCAGGTCGATCACGGCCTGCGAGCGGATGCCGGTGCATACCGTCTGGCTGGGAAGATTGTCCCATTCGTTCGGCGGGAAATGCCGGCCGTCCGGCTTGACGATCGTCTGGCCATCGGCAATGCCGCCACAGACGACGCGCACGGCCCCTTCGATCGTATCAAACAGCTCCGGCGCAACGATATAGACGCTGGCGCAGCTGTCATGCACCATCATGCCGTCGTCTACGATATGTCCGTAGAAGTCGATATAGGATTGCGAAAGGTCCGACAGCAGCCGAACCGCCGCACCGCCGTCCCTCGCCATATCGGCGAGATAGGAGCGGCTCATCGTTGTGACCGAAGTTACGTCGAGGCCGACGACGACGACCTTCCACGGCGCCGTCAGGACGGCATCGGCGGCTTCCGGATCGCCATGGATGTTGGCTTCCGCCACCGGCGTGACATTGCCCGGCACATAGAAATTGCCGCCCATGATGACGACATCCTTGACCAGCCCCGCAATCTCCGGATCGTGCTTCAGCGCCAGGGCCAGATTGGTCATGCGGCCGACAGCGACCAACCTCACCTCACCCGGATTGGCCCGCACGGTGTCGATGATAAACTGATAGGCCGGACGCGGATCGGTCGGCAGATCGATCGTCGACGGCACCTCGATGTCGCCCAGACCGTTTTCGCCATGCACCATGGTCGGCCAGGCGCGCTCCTGCCGGCTGGGGTCGAAGGTGACGTCTGCGCCGCGGGCAACCGGGCACGGAATGTCCCATTCGCGCTTCAGAAACAGCGCGTTGCGGGTGGTGGTGTCGACGGAGGCATTGCCGAAGACGGTGGTGATGCCGAGAAGATCGATATCCGGATGACGATGCAGGAAGAGCAGCGCCATGGCGTCGTCGACGCCCGGGTCCGTATCGTAGATGACCTTATGCATGATTTTTATTTTTCCTTACGAACATTCTGACCAAGCGTGACCTCGCCCCAACGGCGCCGTGCGTCCGTAGATCCCGCTCTGGGGTTACGGGAATACACGAGAAATATCGCCGGCGAAATGCCGCACGCATGCCCCATAGGACGATTGTTCCATGAGGACGATCCCGGCGTTCAGCCGATTCTCGCTATCGCGGCCGTGGCAGAGCTGGATTTGATTTTCGGGAGCACGAGTTCCGCCTCGGGGCCAGCCGCGGCCAGGGCGGCTGCCTCGGCAACGCCATGGCAGCCGACGCGGGCGAAGACGAGAGCCGACGGGTTCTTCAGACGCGGCGTCTCGCGCTCCAGCGCTGCGGCGTTGAAGCACCGCAACGGCAAGCGGAAATGGGTGGCCACCTCGAGCATTGCCGGTTCGTTCATTCGCGTATCGATCGAGACGACCGCCAGAAGCTGACCGGCTTCGATGCCCGCCTCCTGCAGCGCCCGCTCGGCCAGCTGACGGACATCATTCCAGTCCGTGCCGCGTTCGCAACCGAGACCCAAGACATAACGGCGGGGGGAATCGGCATAGGTCGTCATGTTCACTCCCTGGCGGCGGCAACGCCCCACATGTACCCACCCATCCCCTACCCGTCAAATTCGTCGGGTGTGGCTTGACGGCGATTGTCATGTTGCTTCGGGAATGCAAGAAGGCGCCTCGATTTCATAGCTTCGAATTCCCGAGTCCTCCCGCCTTGCACGACATTACCCTCCATCTGCTGCTTCTGCTCTTCCTTGCCGCCTTCTTTGCCGGTTTTGTCGATTCGATCGCCGGCGGCGGTGGATTGATCACCGTACCGGCCATGCTATTGGCCGGCATTCCGCCGCTGCAGACACTCGGCACCAACAAGGTGCAGTCGATCTGCGGCGCGGCCTCGGCCACCATCGCCTATGCGCGGCAGGGTCATGTGCAGCTTCGCGAACAATTGCCGATGGCGCTGATGGCCGTGATCGGCGGCATGCTGGGCGCGGCGCTGGCGACGATCATGCCGGGCGACGTGCTGCGCATCGTCCTGCCCTTCCTCCTGATCGCGATTGCACTCTATTTCGCCTTCAAGCCCAATCTCAACGATGTGGAAAAGCACCGCCGCATGAGCGCCGGCCTTTTCGGCGTTACGCTCGTGCCGCTCATCGGCTTCTATGACGGCGCCTTCGGACCCGGCACCGGCTCCTTTCTGATGCTCGCCTTCGTGACGCTGGCCGGCTTCGGCCTGCTGAAGGCGACGGCCCATACCAAGCTGCTGAACTTCGGCTCCAACCTCGGCGGCCTCATCGTCTTCAGCTTCTCCGGCGCCATCCTCTGGAAGGTCGGCCTCGTCATGGGCCTCGGCCAGTTTCTCGGCGCGCAAATCGGCTCCCGCCTCGCCATGCGCATCGGCGCGAAACTGATCAAGCCGCTGCTGGTGATCGTCTGCATCGCCTTCGCGATCAAGCTGCTGGCAGACCCGAATAATCCCGTCAGGCTCTGGATCGGCGTCTGACGGCGGATTTTTCAACCGCTGATCCGGCATGCCGCTCCGGCCGTTTTCTCGTCAGAACTCGACCCCTGGCTGCCCCTTGATGCCGGAGCGGAACGGATGCTTGATCAGCTCCATTTCGGTGACGAGATCGGCGACCTCGATCAGCTCGTCCTTGGCGTTGCGACCGGTCAGCACCACATGGGTCATGTAGGGCTTCTCGGTCTTCAGGAACTCCAGAACCTCGTTGATATCGAGATAATCGTAGCGCAGGGCGATATTGATCTCGTCGAGCAGGACCATGGAGTTGCGTTCGTCGCGGATCAGTTCCTTGGCCTTTTCCCAGGCGGCCGTCGCCGCCGCCACGTCGCGGGCGCGGTCCTGCGTTTCCCAGGTAAAGCCCTCGCCCATCGTGTGGAACTGGCAGATATCGGAGAAATGCGTCTCGATCAGATCGCGCTCGCCGGTCCACATCGCTCCCTTGATGAACTGCACCACGGCGCAGGGCTTCTTATGGGCGATGTGGCGGAAGATCATGCCGAAGGCGGAGGAGGACTTGCCCTTGCCCTTGCCGGTATGGACGATGATCAACCCCTTCTCGTCCGTCTTCGTCGCCATGATCTTGTCGCGAGCGGCCTTCTTCTTGGCCATTTTTTCGGAGTGACGGGTATCGTCGCTGCGCGGTACTTCGGTTCCCGTTTCCGCCGTTTCTTCGCTCATTGTGTTCTCCCTGAAATGATGAATTTCCGCGCCGGCGGCCCTATTTCGACAAGCGCGCTCACGCCACCGCATCCTTGTTTCTTGCCAGAGACTCCAGATCGAACCGCGCCGAATTGCTGCGCGGCGACCAAAGCCTGCGGTCGATGGCTTCGAGCAGGCGCTCGCTCATCTCGCGCAGCGCCGCCGGATTCTTGTCCGCCATGAAGTCGCGAACCGCCTGATCGACAACGAAAGCCTGATAGACCGCTTCGAAATGATGATCGCGCACCGCGCCCGTGGTGGCGGCAAAGGCGAAGAGATAATCGACGGTGGCGGCAATCTCGAAAGCGCCCTTGTAGCCATGGCGCATGACGCCGGCGATCCATTTCGGATTGACGACGCGGCCGCGCACCACCCGGCCGATCTCCTCCTCCAACGAGCGGATCACCGGCTTTTCCGGCCTGGAATGGTCATTGTGATAGATCGACGGGCGCGAACCGGCGAGTTGCTCCGCCGCCGCCGCCATGCCGCCCTCGAACTGATAATAGTCGTCGCTGTCGAGCAGGTCATGTTCGCGATTATCCTGGTTCTGGACCACTGCCTGGATCGATCGCAGCCGCTCCTCGAAGACGCCGCGCTCGGCCCGGCCTTCCTCGCCGGCACCATAGGCATAGCTGCCCCAAACGAGATAGGCCTCCGCCAGATCGGCGCGCCGCTCCCAGCCCTTCTCGTCGATCAGCGCCTGCAAACCCGCGCCATAAGCGCCGGGCTTGGAGCCGAAAATGCGGTAACCGGCCCGCCGGCCCGCCGCAGCCTCGTCCAGTCCGGCCGCCTGCAGCCGCGCGATCTCGCCGCGCATGCGCGCCGCAATCGGATTGTCCGACGCATCCTCTTCAAGGACACCGACGGCGCGGATCGCCTTGTCGAACAGCGCGATCTGCTCGGGAAAGGCGTCGCGGAAGAAACCGGAAATGCGCAACGTGACATCGACGCGCGGCCGACGGAGCATCGCCGGCGGGATGATCTCGTAGCCGGTGACGCGGCGCGACGTCATGTCCCAGACCGGCTTGACGCCGATCAACGCCAGCGCCTGGGCGATATCGTCCCCGCCGGTGCGCATGTTCGAGGTGCCCCAGGCCGTCAGCCCGAAGGAGACGGGCCATTCGCCATGATCCTGCACATAGCGGCGGATAAGGAGTTCGGCCGATTTCCTGCCGAGTTCATAGGCCGCCGGCGTCGGCACGGCGCGGCTGTCGACCGAATAGAAATTCCGCCCGGTCGGCAGGACATCCGGTCGGCCGCGCGTCGGCGCTCCCGATGGGCCTGGCGGCACGAAACGACCGTCGAGGCCCTTCACCAGCGCAGAGATTTCCGCCTCGCCACAGGCAAGGATCGAAGGCTTCAGCCGCGTTTCGATTTCCGCGAGGACGGAGCGCGTGTTGAGCCAGTCTTCGGGGCAGGCGATTTCGCCGGCGACGAATTTTGCTGCGAGAAGCTCGATACGCTCGACGGTATCGCCCTGGATGCGCCAAGGGGCGTCGGAAATGCCGGCAAGAATTGCGGGACGGTTGCCGGTCCATTCGGCGGCCATATCGCAATCCAGCGGATCGAACAGCGCCTGCGGAGAGATTCCCCCCTCTTTGTTTGCCCCCCACGCATCCCGCGCGATCGCCCGCTGCAGGCTCTGATCGCCGCCCTCTCCCAGCCCCCGCGGCACACGCGCCAGCGCCACCGTCAGATCGGTGAGCAACCTGTCCGCCGGCGAGACGCCGAAGATATGCAGGCCGTCGCGGATCTGCATTTCCTTGAGATCGCAGAGATAGGCGTCGAGCTTCCGCAACGCCTCGTCCTCGCCTTCGCCCTTGGCGATGCCGGCGTCCTGATCGAGACCGATGTCGGCGACGAGATCGAGAATCTGCTTGCGCAGCAGCCGGATACGACGGGGATCGCCGCCGGAAGCCTCGTAATATTCGTCCACCAGCGCTTCCAGGTCCTTCAGCGGCCCGTAGCTTTCGGCCCGCGTCAAGGGCGGCGTCAGGTGGTCGATGATGACGGCGCTGGCGCGGCGCTTGGCCTGCGTGCCCTCGCCGGGATCGTTGACGATGAAGGGATAGAGATGCGGCAGCGGCCCGAGGATCGCCTCCGGATAGCAAGTCTCCGACAGCGCCAGCGCCTTGCCCGGCAGCCATTCGAGATTGCCGTGCTTGCCCATGTGAATGACGGCATGGGCGCCGAAGGAGCGGCGCAGGAAGGCATAGAAGGCGAGATAGCCATGCGGCGGCACGAGGTCCGGCGAATGATAGCTTTCTTTCGGATCGATATTGTAGCCGCGCGCCGGCTGGATGCCCACCAGCACCTCGCCGAAACGGGCAAAGGGCAAGGCAAAAGCGCCATCACGGACATAAGGATCGGCCTCGGGCTCGCCCCAACGCGCCTGTATCTCCTCTTGAATCCGGATCGGAAGAGACGAGAGGAAATATTTGTATTCGCTGATGGAAAGCGTCTCGCGGACAATCTTTCCGTCATGTCCCGAATTGGTCGGGCTATCCATCAGATGCCGCATCAGCGCATCGCCGTCGCCAGGCAGATCGGCAACGGGATAGCCCGCCGCCCGCATCGCCTTCAACACTTCGATCGTGCCCGCGGGCGTATCGAGGCCGACCCCGTTTCCCAGCCGCCCGTCGCGGTTCGGATAGTTGGCCATGACCAGCGCGATATGCCGCTCGCGAGGCGGCGTCCGGCGCAGCCGCGCCCAGTTGCCGGCGAGCCGCGCCGTATAGCGCATGCGGTCCCCGGCCGGTTCGCTGGCGACGATATTGGCCTCGACGCGCTCATCATAGCGGGCCGCCGCCTTGAACGAGACGGCGCGGGCGAGCACCCGCCCGTCCACTTCCGGCAACGCCACGTTCATGCCGAGATCGCGCGCCGAAAGCCCTTGCGACGATGCCTCCCACGCTTCCCGCGACGAGGCCGAGAAGATCGCCTGCAGCACCACTGCGTCGCTCGTCTCCAGGACCGTGGGCTGGCGATCCGCGCCTGGCGCGGAAACGGCGAACCCGGTCGTATTGACGACCACATCCGGCTTCAGTTCGGCAAAGACGCTTTCCAGAATGCCGACAGAGACGGCATCCTTGAGACTATAGGCGAACACCGGCAACGGCCGCATGCCCTCGGCGACGAGGGCTTCGATCATCGCTTCGACCGGCCTGGTTTCGCCGCTCTGGACGAGGGCGCGGTAAAACGAGATTGCAGCGGTCGGGGGTTCAAATCCCTCCTCCGCTACCATGAAGGAAGCCGAGATTCCTTTCCACTCCTCGACGCCGATCACGCCCCTGCCCGGCCACCAGATGCCGGCTTTCATCAGGGGCGCAGCCGGCGCCGGCTTGTCGGCTCCCGACAGCATCGCCGCGGCATAGCCGAGAAACGCGTGCGTATTGGCCTCGCCCCCCTCGATCAGATAGGACCACAGCGCGTTCAGATCCTCGAGGGCAACGTTGGAAAATGGCGTCAGCCCCGGATCGGGCTTCGAATCCCCCGGCAGCACTGCAATCGACGCGCCGCTGCGCGCCGCACAGGCATGCAGCGCCTCAAGCGCGTAGTGGAAATAGCTGGCGCCGCCGAGCGCCCGTACGACGATCAGCTTCGCATGCCGCGCCGTCCGCTCGATATAGGTATCGACGGACATCGGATGCTTGAGGCTCATCAGGCTCGCCAGCCGCAGCGAATAGCCCGCCTCCCCCTGCCCATGGGCAGCGGCGACCGCCGCAAGCTCGGTATCGGCGGCGGACAAAAAGAGGATATCGCCCGGCGACTGACCGAGATCGATCGCCTCGTCGCCGTCGCTGATCGTTCCCTTCTGGGCTAGGAGGAGATGCATGGCTTCGCCTTAGACCAAAGCCTCGATCGCCTTGCGGACAGCGCTCTCGTCCATCTCGTGCAGCCCGATCACCACCAGTCGCGTCTGACGCGCTTCGCCCGGTGCCCAGGCGCGGTCGAAATAGTGATCGATACGGCTGCCGACGGCCTGCACCTGCAGGCGCATCGGCTTGCCGGGCACCTCGACAAACCCCTTCAGACGCAGCACGTCATGTTCGGCGATCACACCCTTCAGCTTCTCGATGAAGGCAAGAGGGTCGGCGACCGCGCCGAGCTCGACGACGAAACTGTCGAATTCGTCATGGTCGTGTGGCGTGCCGTCCTCATGCTCGAGCTCGTGATGCGACTTGCGATTGGCGATGTCGCCTTCGGTGCCGATGCCGAGACCGAGCAGGACGGCGGCCGGAATAGCACCGTTTCTCGCCTCGATGATGGTCGGCTTGCGGGCAATGCGCGAGGCGACTTCGGCGCGGACGCGGCCGAGGCCATCCACATCGATCAGATCGGTCTTGTTGAGGACGATCAGGTCCGCGCAGGTCAGCTGATCCTCGAACAGCTCCTCGATCGGGCTTTCGTGATCGAGCGAGTCGTCCTCAACCCGGCGGGCTTCGACCTCGTCGTGATCGTCAGCGAAACGGCCGGCGGCGACGGCGGCGCTATCGACCACGGTGACGACGCCATCGACGGTGACCTGGGTGCGGATATCCGGCCAGTTGAAGGCGGCGACCAGCGGCTGCGGCAGCGCCAGGCCGGAAGTCTCGATGACGATGTGATCCGGACGCGCGTCACGCTCCAGAAGTTTGGTCATCGTCGGAATGAAATCGTCGGCCACGGTGCAGCAGATGCAGCCGTTGGTCAGCTCGATAATGTCGTCTTCCGTGCAGTTCTCGGCGCCGCAGCCCTTCAGCACCTCGCCATCGACGCCGAGATCGCCGAATTCGTTGATGATCAGCGCGATCTTCTTGCCGCCCGTATTCTGCAGAAGATTGCGGATCATCGTCGTCTTGCCGGCGCCGAGAAAGCCGGTGATGACGGTGGCGGGAATCTTTTCCTGGTTCATGCGTATCAACCCTTCATTTTCAGCGGCAGCCCCGCCGCGACAAAATAGACTTCGGCGCTTACCGCCGCGATCATCTGGTGCAGCCGGCCGGCATGATCGCGAAATTCGCGCGCCATGCGGTTTTCCGGCACGATGCCGAGCCCGACCTCGTTGGACACGAGAACGAGCCGCGATTTCGCGTTCGGCAGGAATGCGGCAAGCGCGGAAAATTCCGCCGCCATGGTGCGCTCGGCCATCATCAGATTGGTGACCCAGAGCGTCAGGCAATCGACCAATACGCCATTCCCCTCGCCGTCGATCGCCGCCAGTCGCGCGACAAGATCCAGCGGCTCCTCATGCGTCCTCCACAGCTCGCCGCGGTCGGAACGGTGCTGCGCAATGCGATCGCGCATTTCATCGTCCCATGCCTGCCCCGTCGCGACATAATGGCGTGCAAGGCCGGTATCGGAGATCAAGGATTCGGCGAAGCGGGATTTGCCGGAACGCGCGCCGCCGAGAACGAAGACGGCGCCGGATGGCGAGGAGGTCATGATGGATCGCCGCCCTGCATGAGGATGCGAACCAGCGCATTGCTGCGGGGATAAAAAAATGGGCGCTTCCGCGCCGGAAACTCGTTTTGCGCCATGACAACCTCCGTGCTGGCAGCGGGACACAAGTCCCGGGGATGGGCCTAGTGCCCGGCACGCATGGCAGGTCTCCTGGCTCGCGGATAAGGCGCGGCAAGCGGGGGCGAACCGAAGACCGGTCACCCCCGCTCATGCGCCGGCGGATCTTCTCGCCTTCCCGGCGGGTCATCATGAAAAGGCGGACGATTCGTAGACTTAGAGGCGTCCAGCCCCGGTTGATCATGATGCCATGCCAGTGGCGTTTCCGGAGAGAGACCATTGCGCTTCGTCCGCACCATGCGGAACCGTCAACGCAATTGCCTCGAACCGGCCAGAAGACCCTGACCGCTCTACAGTCGCGGGGTCGGCTGTGATGAGAGCGCCCGGATTGGGTCCGCCCCTTCACATTCCCTTTTCATCCCATGCGGCAGATCGCCGCCCGGGAACCATTCGTTATGCGTCATGATTAGGCTTTCGGCCTGGCCAAGTCAATCAAGGCGGCCAATGCGACATCGACT
>JASGEG010000212.1:0-14322 GCA_047606605.1 Rhizobium sp. | reverse complement strand
GATAAGGTCGGCGCCCTTGACCTGCAGGAGGCGCAGGAATTCGTTGCGATTGTAGAGCGACTCGCCGGTCGCCAGCACGCAATTCAGCCCCTGCTTCAGATCACCCCACATGTCGATATTCTCGGGCCGCAGCGGCTCCTCGTAGAACAGCGGATCGTAAGGGGCGAGCGCATTGCCGAGCTGCCTTGCGGCGACGGGCTCGAAGATCTGCGCATGCGCGTCGAAGGCGATCTCATAGTCGTCGCGCACGGTTTCGCGCAGCGAGCGGAAATAATCCGCCGACGCCTTGACGACATTGCCCCAGCGATGGGCGTGGATGTCGACGCGCCAGGGGCTGAGCTTGAAGGCGGTAAAGCCCCATTCGGCATTCAGCCGGTCGAATTCGTCGCGAGCCGCCGGCGCGTCGGGCGCGGTATAGACGCCGGCATAGACCTTGATACGGTCGCGCACGGCACCGCCCAGCAGCTTGTAGACGGGAACGTTCGCTGCCTTGGCGGCGAGGTCCCAAAGGCAATGGTCGAGCGCCGAGATCGCCGAGAGGCCGAGCGCGCCGGGCGGGAAGCGGCTTTGCTGGATGAGCAGGTTCACCAGATAGTCGACGCGGCTCGGGTCCTGCCCGGACAGGAAGCCGTAGAGATAGTCCAGAATGGGCGGCAGCGCCTTGTCGGGGCCGTGATTGTAGCATTCGCCCCAGCCGGTCAGCCCGTCATCCGTGTCCAGCGCGACGATGACGCGGGGGCGGTCCTTGTCGCGGGTCACGAAAACCCGCATGCGGTCGATCTTCATCTGTCTGTCCTTCTATTGCTTGATATGCGTGCGGCGCGGGAGGTGCCTCCGCACATGGGGATGCCCGATGCCGGCCTGCGTATCCAAGGGCCGGTATCGGCAAGAAGTGCGCATGTCGCTGGGATCTTCATCGCGCCGAACTTCCGTTCTTCAGCACATCCGGCTCGACGTAGCGGAAGCGGCGCGAGCGATCGCGGTCGCGCGGGTCCGGGCGCGGAATGGCCGAAAGGAGAGCCTGCGTATAGGCGTGCTCCGGGGCGTTGCAGACCTTGTCGGCCTCTCCGACCTCGACGAGCCGGCCCTTGTACATCACGCCGACCCGGTCGCACATGTAGCGGATGACGCCGATGTCGTGGCTGATGAAGATATAGGCGAGGCCGAGCTCGTCCTGCAGGCGCATCAACAGATCGAGCACCTGCGAGCGCACGGAGACGTCGAGCGCCGACGTCGCCTCGTCGGCGACGATGACGCGCGGCTTGAGGGTGATGGCACGGGCAATGCCGATGCGCTGGCGCTGGCCGCCGGAAAAGGCATGCGGATAGCGCTCGCGCGCCCTTGGATCGAGCCCCACCTGTTCCATCAGCTGGCAGACGCGTTCGTCCAGCGCCCGGCCCTTGGCGATGCCGTTGACGAGCAGCGGCTCGCCGATGATCTGCGAGACGGTCATGCGCGGGTTCAGCGAACCGAAGGGGTCCTGGAACACCATGCGCAATTCGCGTCGCGCCGCCGCCAGAACCGGCCCCTTGGCCGTCGCCAGATCGATGACATCGCCGTCAGTGCGGCGATACAGGATCTCGCCACCGCTCGGATCGATGAGCCGCATGATCGAGCGGCCCATTGTCGTCTTGCCGGAGCCGCTTTCGCCGACGATGCCGAGCGTCTCGCCCGGCCGCAGCGAAATCGAGACGTCGTTGAGCGCCTTGACCTCGCCAAACGCCATCGAGACGTTGCGCAGCTCGAGAATGGGAGCGGCTGTCGTGTCGAGCGGCGGGCGCGCCAGCCTGATCTCGGCCTTGTTTTCCAGCTTCAGCACCGAGCCGATCAGCATGCGCGTATAGTCGTCCTTCGGCGCATGGAAGATCTGCTCGACCGGACCGTATTCCTTGGCGACGCCGTTGTGCATGACCAGCACGTCGTCGGCGATCTGCGCGACCACCCCCATGTCATGGGTGATGAACAGCACCGCCATGCCGTTGGCCTTTTGCAGCCGGGCGATCAGGTCGAGGATTTCGGCCTGCGTGGTGACGTCGAGCGCGGTCGTCGGCTCGTCGGCGATCAGGAGCTGCGGCTTGCAGGCGAGCGCCATGGCGATCATGGCGCGCTGGCGCATGCCGCCGGAATATTGGAAGGCGTAGCGGTCGACGGCCTTTTCCGGCGACGGGATTTCCACCTGGCCGAGAAGCGCGATCGCCTCGGCGCGGGCCTGCGCCTTCGTCATCCTCGTATGCAGGCGAAGCGCTTCCATGATCTGGTCGCCGACGGTGTGGACCGGCGAGAGCGAAGCCATCGGCTCCTGGAAGATCATGGCGATGTCGCGGCCGCGGATGGCGCGGATCTGGCGGCCGCGCGGGTTGAGGCGGACGAGATCGATCGAGCTTCCGTCCGAACCGTTCAGGATGATCGATCCGTTGGCAATGCGTCCGGGCGCATCGACGATCTGCAGGATCGAGCGCGCCGTCACCGATTTGCCGGAGCCGCTTTCGCCGACGACGCAAAGCGTCTTGCCCGGCTCGATGGCGAAGGAAAGATTGTCGACCGCCCGGAAAATGCCGGTGCGCAAGGGAAAATCGACCGTCAGGTTCTTGACCTGCAGAAGCGGCCTGCCGCCGTTCAAGGAAACGATATCGGTCATGCAGGCCTCATTTGTTGTAGGGGTCGGCTGCATCGCGCAGGCCATCGCCGAGAAGGTTGAGCGCCATGACGGCGACGACGACGGCAAGGCCCGGCAGGAAGAGCCAAGGTGCGGTCGCGATCGAACGGATGTTCTGCGCCTCGCGCAACAGCACGCCCCAGGAAATGGTCGGCGGCTGCAGGCCGAGCCCCAGGAAGGAGAGGGAGGTTTCCGCCAGGATCATCGCCGGTACGGCGAGCGTGATCGAGGCGATGATATGGCTGGCGAAGCTCGGCAGCATGTGGCGGAAGATGATGCGGCTCTCGCGCGCGCCGTCGAGCCTTGCGGCGGCGACGAATTCCTCGGTGCGCAGCGACAGGAAGCGGCCGCGCACGACGCGGGCGAGCTGCGCCCAGCCGGTCAGGGACAGGATGATGGTGATCATCATATATTGCAGCGTCGCCGGCCAGCCCTGCGGCAGGGCCGCGGCCATGGCGAGCCAGATCGGGATCGTCGGCAGCGACAGGACGAAATCGATCAGCCTTTGCATGAAGAAGTCGATCCGGCCGCCGTAATAGCCGGAAATGCCGCCGAGCACGACACCGAGCAGCAGCGACAGGAAGACGCCAACCAGGCCGATCGACAGCGAGACCTGTGAACCCTGCACCGTACGGCTGAAGACGTCGCGTCCGAGCCGGTCTGCGCCGAACAGCAGCAGCGGCGTGGATTTGTCTGCGGTGGCGAGCAGGTGGATATTGGTGTTGAACAGGCCGAGCACGGAATATTCGTAGCCGCGGCCGAAGAGGGTGACGGCGACCCGCTTCGTCGTGTCCTCCTTGAAGATCGCCGCCAGCGTCTCCGGATCGCGCGTCAGCTTCAGCGGATAATAATGCAGCCCGAGGGAGAAGCCGTTGTCGGTGTCGATGAAATGCAGCCTTTGCGGCGGATGGAAGGTTGCGCGCGCATTCTGCAGATATGGATCGTTGATGGCGAAGAAGCCGGGCACGAGGGCGACGACATACATTGCCACGGTGACGAAGAGGGCCACCATGGCGAGCCGGTGGCGGCGGAAGGCCCACCAGATGAGCTGCCATTGCGAGGCGACGGCTGCGCGGTCGGGCCGCAGATTTGTAACGGCGATGTCGGCCATGGGCGGCTCCTATTCCAACCGGATGCGGGGATCGACGAGCGCAAGCAGGATGTCGCTGATCAGCGAGCCGATCAGCGTCAGCGCGCAGATCAGGAGCACGAAGGCGCCGGCGAGATACATGTCCTGTGCCATCAGCGCCTGCAGCAGCAGCGGCGCGGCCGTCGGCAGATTGAGGACGATGGCGACGACGACGGAGCCGGAAATCAGGTTCGGCAGCAGCCAGGCGATCGTCGAAATGAAGGGGTTGAGCGCGATGCGCAGCGGATATTTCACCAGAAGGCGGAACTCGGAGAGCCCCTTCGCCCGCGCCGTGGTGACGTAGGGCTTCGGCAACTCGTCGAGCATGTTGGCGCGCATGACGCGGATCAGGCTCGCGGTCGAGGAGACGGCAAGGATGATCACCGGCAGCCAGAGATGCTTCAGGAGATCGATCATCTTGGCGATGCTCCACGGCGCCGTCTCGAACTCGGAGGAAAACAGGCCGCCGACATCCTGGCCGAACTCGACGGCGGCGACATACATCAAGACCAGCGCCAGCAGGAAGGAGGGGATGGCAAGGCCGAGAAAGGTGAAGGCGGTGAAGAGATAGTCGCCGATCGAATATTTCTTCACGGCGGAATAGACGCCGATCGGCAGCGCGATCGCCCAGGTGGCGATCAATGTCGCCAGCGCCAGCACCAGCGTCAGCGCCATGCGCTCCCAGATAAGGCCCGAGACTGGTTGCTGCCATTCGAAGGAGATGCCGAAATCGCCACGCGAGAGGATGCCCCACATCCATTTGAGATACTGGATGATCATCGGCTGATCGAGGCCGAAGCGTTCGCGCAGCTGTGCCGCCGTATTTTGGTCCACGACCTCGTTCGAGGAGGCGAGCGTGGCGATATACGTCGTCACATAGTCGCCCGGCGGCAGCTGGATCAGCACGAAGGCCAGGAAACTGATGGCGAACAGGGATGGGATCATCCACAGAAGCCGTTTGGAGATGAAGACCAGCATAAAGCGTCCTTATCCGTGTAGGGAACGCCGCTCTTTGCGTGGAGAAGGGCAGGACCCATCGCTCGCGTCAAGAGCGGCGTGCTTGAGAAAGGCGCCGCCCCGCGGGGCGGCACCGAACCGGCGGGATCAGCTCGTGAAGGTGAATTGCTGCGGCAATGCCGGCCCGGGATTCGGCCAGGACCAGCTGTCCGGTTCCTTTTCCGGGACATTGCGCAGATTGTTGCGGATGATGCCGAAACCGCCGACGGCGAGGCAGAGCCCGACGGTCTCGAATTCGTCTGCGGCGATATCGAAGATTTGCTTCATGACCGCGCCGCGCTTGTCGAGATCGGCCGTGGAGCGGGCGTCGTCGAAGAGCTTCATGCGCTTCTTCTGGCTTTCCGGCGGCTCCTCGCCCTTCTTGCCGTTGGAGGTGTACCAGAGCGTCCAGGGGATGGCGTAGCGCGAGCCCTGCGGGTGGAAGGCGAAGAAGTCGCGCGGGTCGAGCATCGGGTCGAGACCGCCAGGGCCCGGCCAGACCTGGGCGTCATGGGCATTGTCGTCGCCGCGCGTGTAATAGAGCGCGCGCTCGATCGTGTTGACCTTCATGTCGACGCCGATCTGCGCCCAATGCGCCTTCACCAGTTCCAAGGCGTCGACAAGGTCGGGATAGAGCGTGGGGATGACGTCGACGGCAAAGAAGAATTTCTGGCCGTCCGGCCGCAGGCGGAAGCCGTTGGCGTCCTTCTTGTCGTAGCCCGCCTTGTCCAGCAGCGCGCCGGCCTTGTCGGGATCGTATTCGGTGAACTGGCGTGCCAGCTTCTCGTGATACCAGGGATGTTCCGGGCGCGGTCCGGCCTGATAGCCCTCGCTCTGGCCGAAATAGACGATGTCGATCACTTCCTGACGGTTGATGCCCAGCGACAGTGCCTGACGGACCGACTTGTCCGCAAACATCTTGCGCATGGCCGGATCTTTGTGGGTCATGTTGAAGTAGATCTGGCATTGCTGCGAGGTGGAGGGCACGAGCGTCAGCAGGCGATAGTCGCCCTTCTTCATGTTCTGCGAGAGCGTCGGCTTGTTGGCCAAGACGCTGATATGGCG
This sequence comes from Rhizobium sp., assembly GCA_047606605.1. Taxonomy (GTDB): domain Bacteria; phylum Pseudomonadota; class Alphaproteobacteria; order Rhizobiales; family Rhizobiaceae; genus Rhizobium. The sequence continues at coordinate 8,476 of JASGEG010000212.1, read as the reverse complement.
CTCCTGAATGTCGATCTTGCCCGAGATGACGTTCAGCATCAGCGATTCGACGTCCTGCGAAATGCTGAAGTTGAGTTCGTCGATATAGGGAAGCTGGTTGCCCTCGGTATCGACCTGCCAGAAATAGGGGTTGCGGGTCATGACGACGCGCGTCGCGCCGCCGCTATAGGGCTCCTTGATGACCCAGGGATCGAGCGTCGGCTTGTCGGGATTGCCCCAGCGAGAGGGGATTTCGATATCGCCGCAGCGCGCCCGGAACAGTTCCGGCCAACTGCTGACGCCGGCCTTCTTCACGTCCTCGGCTATGTTGGAATTGTATTTCGACAGGAACTGGCTGCAATAATGCTTGGGAAAGAGCGTCGGATGCTGCCCAAGCGGTGTGGCGAGATTTTCCAGATAAAGCGCATTGGCGGCGGCGAAGGTGAATTTCACCGTGTAGTCGTCGATCTTCTCGACGTTGACCGCCTTGCCCGCGACCGACAGCTGCGCCGGTGTGGCGCTGTAAAGCTCGGTATTCTTCACGCAGTCCTCGATGGCGAAGACGATATCGTCGGCGGTGAAGGGATGACCGTCCGACCAGCGCGCGCCTTCGATGAGATGGAAGGTGAATTGCGAGGCGTCGTCGCTCACCTCCCAGCGCTCGGCCAGGTTGGGCAGGACCTTCGTGAATTCCATGTTCCAGCGCACCAGGCTCTGATTGCCCACCATGCGCAGGATGCCGTTGTGGTCGGACGAGCCGCGCAGGCCGCGCCGCAGCGTGCCGCCATAGGTGCCGACCTTCTCGAAAGGCGTGACCACCATCGGCTTTTTCGGCAGCCGATCGGCAAGCGGCGGCAGCTTGCCGCCCTTGACGAGCTCGGCCAGCGCCGGGGCCTCGCCGCCGGCGGCAGCCGCCGCCCGTCCGGCAAGAGACAGGGCCGCCATTCCGGCCATTCCGCCCAGAACGGCGCGCCGTGTCACGCCGCGAGACAGTTTTTCATCGCGCATCGATATCCTCCCGTTTGACGCCGGCCGCATATCTGCCCGCCGGCGCGACAAGCTCCCCAACTCATCGCAAAAAAACGCCTATCCCGGCGCCGGAAGCGACCATAGATACGTTCCCAGATAATTACAAGAGTTGACAGATATTTACAGATTTAGTAGCCCTTGCCACCAAGGTCTCGGGGTGAATGCCGCTATCTGGCGGCGGAAAAAAGGGTGAGATGAAGCTTCCTGCCGGCATGGATGCGGATGCAGGCGCCACGCGCTTCGGCGACATCATCTACGAGAGGATCGTGGGCATGATCGCGGATGGAAATTTCCCGGTGAACGAGAGATTGCCGTCGGAAGAAAAGCTCGCCGTGATGTTCGGTGCCTCGAGGCCGGTCATTCGCGAGGCGCTGGAGCATCTGCGCGGCGATGGCCTGATCGTTTCGCGCAAGGGCTCCGGTTCCTACGTGCGCCAGCGGCCGGATTCGTCGATGCTGAAGATGGTTCCGGTCGGTTCGCTTGCCGACGTGCAGCGGTTTTTCGAGTTCCGCGCCGGCCTTGAGGCTGAAGCCGCCGAACTTGCCGCCCGCAACTGGCAGCCGGCCGACCAGGAGCGGATTACGGCCGCGCTCCTCAATATCGAGCAATGTCTGCGTGACGGCAAGCTCGGTGCGGAAGAGGATCAGGCTTTGCACGACGCGATCGCCATGGCGAGCGGAAACCAGTTTCACATCACGGTGCGCGAATGGTTCCGGCCGCATTTCGCCATCGGCCATTCCGTGACGCGCAGCCTCAGCCTGAAGCGGACGGAGCAGCAGATTCGCAGCGTCCAGGACGAGCATGCGGTGATCGTCGAGGCGATTTTCGCGCGGCGCGAAGCGGATGCGCACGACGCGATGAAGAGACATATCCTGAATGCCCGTGCCCGCATGTTCCAGGGAGTGTGACGGGTGCCGAAAAGAAGAAGGAATGCTGTGCCGACCCGGCTCGACGGCCGCTCCTTCGCCTCAATGATTGATCGAGATGGAACAAGGGGATGAAGATGACGATCGCAACCATGCGCCAGGCGCTCAAGGGCGTGTCGGGCGTTCCTGTAACGGCCTATGACGACAGGGGCGAGGTCGAGCCCCGCATCACGGCGAAGGTCTATGAGCGGGTCGCGACCGCCGGCATTCACAATATCGTCGCGGCGGGAAATACCGGCGAGTTCTACGCGCTGACGCCGCAGGAGATCCGCCAGGTGCATGAGGCGGCGGTGGCGGGCGTTGCCGGCAAGGCGCCGGTGACAGCGGCGATCGGTCGGTCTCTGCGCGAGGCGATTTCCATGGCCAGGGATGCGGCGGCGCTCGGCGCGACCGCCGTCATGTCGCACCAGCCCGTCGATCCCTTTGCGGCGCCCGCCGCCCAGATTAGCTATTTTTGCGATCTGGCCGAAGCGTCCCCCCTGCCGCTGGTCGCCTATGTGCGTGCCGACGGCTTCAGCGTCGACGACATGGTGCGGCTTTCCAGCCATGCCAACGTCGCCGGCATCAAATTCGCCACCACCGACCTGATGCTGCTGTCGCGCGCCATCGCCGCCTCGGACCCCGCCGGCGCGCTCTTCGTCTGCGGCCTTGCCGAAAGCTGGGCGCCGACCTTTACCGCCGCGGGCGCGCGCGGTTTCACCTCCGGCCTCGTCAATGTCGCGCCGCATCTGTCGCTTGCCGTCCTCGAGGCTTTGAACAAGGGCGATTTCGCCGCCGCGCGCGCCGTCGTCAACAAGCTCGAGCCGTTCGAGCGCATGCGCACGAAATTCCGCAACGGCGCCAACGTCACCGTGGTCAAGGAGGCGGTGACCTATTCGGGGCTCAATGTCGGACCCGTGCGCGTGCCGGGATTGCCGCAGCTCGACCAGACGGACCGCGAGGAGCTGCACCGCCTGCTGCGCGATTGGCAGGCAAGCGATGCGGCCGCGAAAGCGGCGGGCTGAGCACGCTCCGGTCCAGCCGTTTCAAAGGAGGTATGCCGGGCATCGCCCGAGCGACAAGATTGGGAGGTCTTGATATGCTGAAACGCCTACTGACGTCAGCCGCAATGGTCGCAGCCCTGGTCGTTGCCCAGCCATCCTTCGCCGCATCGCCACCGAACATGCTGGTGATCGGCACCAATCTCACCGGTATCCGCACGCTCGATCCGGCACAAAACAATGCGCGCACGGTGTCGGAGCTGATCTCCAATCTCTACGACAATCTGCTGCAGCTTTCCCAGGACGATCTCAAGACGCTGAAGCCGATGCTGGCGACCAAATGGAGTGTTTCGCCGGACGGCAAGACCATAACGCTGACGCTGCGCGACGATGCGACCTTCCAGAGCGGCAATCCGGTGACGGCCGACGATGCCGCCTGGTCGATCCAGCGCGTCATCAAGATGGGGCAGGTGGGTTCGACCGATATCGCGCTCTGGGGCTTTACGGCCGAGAATGTCGACAAGCTGGTGCGCGCCAAGGATGCGCGCACGCTGGAGATCGAGCTGCCGCAGGCCGTCAATACCGATCTCGTGCTCTATTCTCTCGCCGGCTCGTCGATCGGTGTCATCGACAAGAAGACGGCGCTGGCGCATGAGGCCAATGGCGACTTCGGCGGCACATGGCTTTCGGCCAATTCTGCCGGCAGCGGACCATTCACCCTGGCGCAATGGCGGCCGAACGACGTCGCGATCTTCAATGCCCGCAAGAATTACTGGGGCGGCGCCCCGGCCATGGCGCGGGTCGTGGCCCGCCACATTCCCGAATCGGGTAATCTGCGGCTGCAGATCGAAGCCGGCGACGTCGATATCGGCCAATATCTCTCAAGCGGCGATCTCGATGCGCTGGCCAGCAACAAGGCCGTGGTGATCGACAATGTGCCCGGCCTCGGCTTCTACTATATTGCGCTTAACCAGAAGGACCCGGACCTGCAGAAGCCCAAGGTCCGCGAGGCGTTCCAGCACGCCTTCGACTGGAAGGCGATCTCCGACAACATCATGCGCTATACCGGCTTTCCCTGGCAGTCGATGATCCCGCGCGGGATGATCGGCGCGCCTGAAAAGGCGACGTCGCGCTATGACTACGATCCGGCCAAGGCCAGGCAGTTGCTGGCGGAAGCGGGCTATCCGAACGGCCTGAAGAAGGTCCTCAATCCCTCCGGCGCGGCGACCCTGCCCTTCACCGAGGCGCTGCAGGCAAGTGCGCGCGCCGCCGGCATCGACCTCAATCTGGTGCCGGGCGAATTCATTCCCGCCTTCCGCGAGCGCAAATATGAAGTCCTGCTCGGCAATTCCGGCGCGAGGCTTCCCGATCCCTTCGCGGTCGCCACGCAATATGCCTACAATCCCGACAATAGCGACGAGGCACGCCTCGGCAGCTATTATCTCTGGCGGGCCGGCATGAAGGTGGATGATCTCAACACCCTTGTCGATCAGTCGATGAAGGAGCGCGATACCGCCAAGCGCACGGAAATCTTCCAGAAGATGGACGGCATCTACGCCGGCATGGCTTCGCCGCTGGTCATCTTCTTCCAGCGCACCGATCCCTATGTCATGCGCGCCAACGTCAAGGGTTATCACGGGCATACGACCTGGTCGACGCGCTGGCATGACGTGACGAAGGAGTGAGGGGCCGTGGCAAGCGCTGACCTGACATCCAAACGCGGCTCGCCCGGCATGGGGCCGGACGGCTTTGGGGATGCTCCGTCGCATCCGTTTGTCGCCTTGCTGCGGCGGCTCGCAGGGCGTGCCATCGCGGTCGTCACCACGTTGCTCGGCCTGCTCTTCCTGACCTTCTCGATGGGACGCCTGCTGCCTGCCGATCCAGTGCTTGCGATTACCGGCGCGGAGGTCAGCAAGGTCGTCTATGACCGTGTCTATAACGAGCTGGGGCTCGGGCAGCCGATCTGGATGCAGTTTCTGACCTATGTGGGCAAGGTCGCGACCGGCGATCTCGGCACGTCGGCGACCACCGGCCAGCCGATCCTCTCCGACCTCATGACCATTTTCCCGGCCACCATCGAGCTTGCGATCATCGCCATGATCGTCGGCGTCGTCATCGGGGTTCCGCTTGGGGTGACGGCGGCCGTCCGGCGCGGCACGATCCTCGATCACATCGCCCGTATCGTGGCGCTGGCCGGCCATTCCGTTCCGATCTTCTGGACCGGGCTGATGGCGCTCTTTATCTTCTACGCCAAGCTCCAGCTCGTCGGCGCGTCCGGCCGGGTCGACGTCCTCTATGAGGGACTGGTGACGCCGGTCACCGGCTTTCTGCTGATCGATTCGGCGATGGAAGGGCAGTGGGACGTCTTCCAGAGCGCGTTCGGCCATATCATCCTGCCCGGCGCGATCCTCGGCTATTACTCCGTCGCCTATATCTGCCGCATGTCGCGAAGCTTCATGCTGGAGCAGCTCGGCCAGGAATATATCGTGACGGCAAGGGCGAAGGGGCTCGGGCGCAGCAAGGTCGTCTGGCGCCATGCCTTCCGCAATATCCGCGTGCAGCTGCTGACGATCATGGCGCTGACCTTCGGCGGTCTGCTCGAAGGCGCGGTGCTGATCGAGACCGTCTTCGGCTGGCCAGGGCTTGGCCAGTATCTGACGCGCGGCCTGCAGATGAACGACATGAATGTGGTCATGGGCGCGGTGCTGACGATCGGCGCGGTCTTCCTGACCATCAACATCATCTCGGATGTGCTCTACCGCATTCTTGATCCAAGGACACGGTGACGCCGATGACGATTTCTGCCGAACACACGGATCGCACCAGTGCCAGCAGTTTTCGCAAATGGCTGCTTGCACCCGAACCGACCGGCTGGTTCCAGTCGTCCGTGCAGCAGCTCTATCAGGGCTGGCAGGCGTACCGCCTGCATCCGCTTGGCCTGGTGGGTCTGGCGATCATCGTGCTGCTGATCGTCGTTGCCGTCGCAGCGCCCTTGCTGACCAGCTACGATCCGATCGCGCAGGACATGGCAGGACGGCTGGCGCCGCCCTCGGCCGAGCACTGGCTCGGCACCGACAATTTCGGGCGCGACGTCTTTTCCCGCATCGTCTATGGCGGACGCACGACGCTTTATATCATCATGCTCGTCTCGGTCATCGTCGCACCCCTGGGGCTGCTGATCGGCACCTGCTCCGGCTATTTCGGCGGCATCGTCGATGAGATCCTGATGCGGATCACCGATATCTTCCTGTCCTTTCCAGGACTGGTGCTGGCGCTCGGTTTTGCCGCGGCGCTCGGCCCAGGCATCACCAATGCGATCATCGCCATCTCGCTGACGGCATGGCCGCCGATCGCGCGGCTTGCCCGCGCCGAAACGCTCAGCCTGCGCAAGGCCGATTTCATCGCCGCCGTGCGCCTGCAGGGCGCGTCCTCCTTCGCGATCATCACGCGCCACATCCTGCCGATGTGCATCCCCTCGGTGATCGTGCGCGTCACCCTCAACATGGCTGGCATCATCATTACCGCCGCCGGCCTCGGCTTTCTCGGGCTCGGCGCGCAGCCGCCCTGGCCGGAATGGGGCGCGATGGCGGCGACGGGCCGGGAATTCATGCTCGACAGCCCCTGGGTCATCGCCGCGCCCGGCATCGCGATCGCGCTGGTGAGCCTAGCCTTCAACCTCGTCGGCGATGCCTTGCGCGACGTCCTCGACCCAAGGGGTGTGCAATGAGCTCCCCCCTCATCGATATCAGCCATCTCGAGATCGCCTTTGGCGGCGGCGCGGTGAAGGCCGTGCGCGGCGTCAGTTTTTCGCTCGGACAGGAAAAGCTGGGCATCGTCGGCGAATCCGGCTCGGGCAAGTCGACCGTTGGCCGTGCCATCATGCGGCTCCTGCCGCCGACGGCGGTGGTCAAGGCCGAGCGGATGCGCTTTTGCGAAATGGACCTGCTGACCGCCGACGAGCGGATGATGATGGCGATCCGGGGACGGCGGATCGGGCTGATCCTGCAGGACCCGAAATATTCGCTCAATCCGGTGATGCGCATCGGCGAGCAGATCGCCGAGACCTATCGTCTTCACTATCCGAAGGCGAGCGCGAAGCAGGCGTACCGGCAGACGCTGGACATGCTCGAGGCCGTCCAGATCCGCGACGTCGAGCGGGTCGCGCGGCTCTATCCGCATGAAATATCCGGCGGCATGGGCCAGCGCGTCATGATCGCCATGATGCTGATCGCCGAACCGGAAGTGCTGGTCGCCGACGAACCGACCTCCGCGCTCGACGTCACCGTGCGGCTGGAAATCCTCGCGCTCTTGGACGAGCTGGTGGCGCGGCGCAATCTCGGCCTGATCTTCATCAGTCATGATTTGAACCTCGTGCGCAATTTCTGCGACCGCGTGCTGATCATGTATGCGGGGCAGGTGGTCGAGGTCCTCAGCGCGCGCGATCTCGACAAGGCGCGGCATCCCTATACGCAGGGCCTGCTTGCGTCCCTGCCGTCGATCGACGCGCCGCCGGCGCGCCTGCCGATCCTGAAGCGTGATCCGTCCTGGCTCGATGGCAGAATCCTGGAGCAGCCGCAGTGATCGACATCGACAATCTCACCATCCGCTTCGGCGCAGGGCAAAGGCCGGTCGTCCGGGGCGTCGGCCTTACCATCGAGAAAGGCACGGCATTCGGCCTCGTCGGCGAGTCCGGCTGCGGCAAGTCCACAGTGCTGCGCGCCGTCTCCGGCCTCAATCCGCATTATGACGGCATGATCAAGCTGAACGGCGAGCCTCTCGACCGCCGCAGGAGGCGGTCGTTCTTCCGTCAGGTGCAGATGGTGTTCCAGGACCCCTACGGCTCGCTCCACCCCCGCAAGACGATCCGTTCGCAGCTCAAGGAGCCGCTGCGCAATCAGGGGCTTGGGGACGGATCGATGGATATCGATGCGCTGCTGCGCGCGGTTGGCCTCGATCCGGCGCTGAGCTACCGGTTCCCACATCAGCTCTCCGGCGGCCAGCGTCAGCGCGTCGCCATCGCCCGCGCCCTGGTTCTCGATCCGCAGGTGCTGCTGCTCGACGAGCCGACCTCGGCGCTCGACGTGTCGGTGCAGGCCGAAATCCTCAACCTGCTGGACGATCTGCGTCGGGAGCGCGGCCTGACCTACCTCTTGGTCAGCCACGATCTGGCCGTGGTCTCCCACATGTGCAGCCGCGTCGCCATCATGGAGGCGGGCGGGATCGTGGAGCAGGTCGAGATCGAGGCGCTGCGCAAGGGCGCGGTCGAACATCCCTATTCGCAGCGCCTGCTCCGGGCGAGCCGGATGTACGGCAAGGAACGGCAGGCGTCTGCGTAGAGATGTCGGGGGGGCGGCCGCCAGGCATTCATGCCAATTTTTGCCATTCCCGCTGTCGCACGAACATGAGCCCCGTGATATTTTCCTGCCGGAAAGTCTCAAGCGCTTCGTCAACGAGCAAGTGTCGGGACGCGGTCACGGCACGAGCAGCGAATATATCCGGGAATTGATCCGCCGCGACCAGGATCGGATCGGCCTGTGCAAATTCCTGCTTGATGGCGCATCG
>JASGEG010000211.1:0-9220 GCA_047606605.1 Rhizobium sp. | reverse complement strand
CCTTCCGCCGTCAGGCCGACGGGGTAGGGTGCCTTCAGCGCTTTCAGATCCTTCAGGAGCCAGCGGTCGAAGCTCATCAGGGCCACATGCCCCTTATAGCCTTCGAGCACTTCGAGCACGGATTCGGCAAAGCCGTCATCATCGCCCTCGCGTCCCTTGAGCTCCAGCACGAGCGGCACCTTGCCGTCGCAGAGCTGCAGGAGCTGCTTCAGCGTCGGGATCTTGTCCCTGGTGCCGCCGATCGACAGCAGACCCAGCTCGGCCGAGGTGCGCTCGCGCACTTCGCCGGGCAGGTTGCAGACACGCTGCAGGTCGTCATCATGGAAGACGACCGGGACGCCGTCCGAGGCATAGTGAAGATCGCATTCGATGGCAAAGCCCGCTTCGATCGCCCGGCTAAAGGCGGAAAGCGTGTTTTCCCAGACTTCTCTGTTCATGTCGTGATAGCCGCGATGGGCGATGGGACGCTTGGTCAGCCAGGCAATCTCGCTCATCATGCGATTTCCAGGATGGCATCGATCTCGACGGCGGCATTGAGCGGCAGTGCCGCCATGCCGACGGCGGCGCGGGCATGCTTGCCGGCTTCGCCGAGCACATTGGCCAGCAGGTTGGAGGCGCCGTTGATGACGAGATGCTGTTCCACGAACTCCGGAACCGAGGCGACGAAGCCGTTCAGCTTGATCAGGCGCTTGATGCGGCCGAGATCGCCGCCAAGTGCGGCCTTCGCCTGGGCGAGGATATTCATGGCGCAGAGTTCGGCGGCGCGTTGGCCGCCGGCAACGTCGACATCCTTGCCGAGATGGCCGGTGACGGCGATCTTGCCGTTCTCCATCGGCAATTGTCCCGAGAGATAGAGAAGATTGCCGCTGATGACATAGGGAACATAGTTTGCAGCCGGCGCGGCGGCCTGCGGCAGGACAATGCCAAGCTCCTTCAAGCGGCCTTCGATAGCGTCGGACATTTTCATCTCCCGTTTTGTTGTAAAATCGTCAAAAATCCGGCATCAAGACTAAATTCCGTCAAGGTGGATCGGCAGTCTCGGTTCAGCCGAAAGCGTTCTTATAACATCGCGTGCGAGTCCAACAGGAGATAATGAATGTTCCGCTCGAGTCTGGCCGCCGTTGTTGTTTCGAGTTTGGGCGTCGCATCTCTGGGCGCATCCACGGCTGATGCCGCCGGCCCGAGCGGGTTGATCGCGCATCGCGCCGTCTACGACCTCGAGCTCAAGGACGCCACCGACCGCTCCGGCATCGCCGGCATGTTCGGCCGCATGGTCTATGAATTCGACGGTTCCGACTGCACCGGCTTCACCACCAATTTCCGCTTCGTCACCCAGATCGACACGGGCGATACCACGCGCGTCAGCGACCAGCAGACGACGACATTCGAGGATCTCGCCAAGCGCGTTTTCCGCTTCGAGACCAAGTCCTATACCGACGACCAGCTCGACAAGGATGTGCGCGGCGCGGCAACGGATGATCAGAAGGGCATCAAGGTCGATCTGACCCAGCCGCAGGCCAAGCAGGTCGAGCTCATCCAGAGCCGCTTCCCGACCGAGCACATGCTCGACATCATCCACAATGCCAAGCAGGGCAGGAATTTCTTCGAAGCCCAGGTGTTCGACGGTTCCGACGACGGCGACAAGCCGCTGCTCGCCACCACCGTCGTCGGCAAGCAGGCGGCACCCACCAAGGACGATCCCGATGCCGACAAGGCCGGCGCCTTCGCCAAGACGCCGTTCTGGCCGGTGACGGTCGCCTATTTCAACGAGAAGTCAAAGGGCGACGCCATGCCGGTCTACCGCATGTCGTTCAAGCTTTACGAAAACGGCATCACCCGCGATCTCACCATGGACTATGGTGATTTCGTCCTGACCGGCAAGCTTTCCAAGCTGGAAGTGCTTGACGCCAAGGCCTGCCAGTAAACTATTCGGGCCAAAGCCGGCCGGATCGCTCTTTTTTCCGTCTCGCCCTTGCATTCCCGGCGAATCGAATGTATGGGCAGCCGCATTCCACACGTAAGGCATGGGATTGTCCGGGAGAAATCCGGATGGTTCCGCCCGGTGGCGTCTTCGAAGAAGATGCTGTTCGCCTTGCGGAGGTTCAACCGGAAAAGGAGTCAAAGGCATGGCATTGCCTGATTTTTCTATGCGTCTGCTTCTGGAAGCTGGTGTTCACTTCGGCCACCAGACGCATCGCTGGAACCCGAAGATGAAGCCGTACATCTTCGGCGATCGTAACAACATCCACATCATCGACCTCGCCCAGACGGTTCCGATGCTGAGCCGCGCCCTGCAGGTCGTCAGCGACACCGTTGCCCGTGGTGGCCGCGTTCTGTTCGTCGGCACCAAGCGCCAGGCGTCCGAACTGATCGCCGACAGCGCCAAGCGCTCGGCTCAGTACTACGTCAACGCCCGCTGGCTCGGCGGCATGATGACCAACTGGAAGACGATTTCGAACTCGATCCAGCGCCTGCGCAAGCTCGACGAAATCCTCAACGGCGATGCTCAGGGCTTCACCAAGAAGGAACGTCTGAATCTTGAGCGCGAGCGCGAAAAGCTGGACAAGGCTCTCGGCGGTATCCGCGATATGGGCGGCACCCCGGACCTGATGTTCATCATCGACACCAACAAGGAAAAGATCGCGATCGACGAAGCCAAGCGCCTCGGCATCCCGGTCGTCGCCATCATCGACTCGAACTGCGATCCGGACCTGATCGACTATCCGATCCCGGGCAACGACGACGCCTCGCGCGCCATCGCCCTCTACTGCGACCTGATCTCGCGCGCTGCCATCGACGGCATCGCCCGCCAGCAGAGCGCATCGGGCCGTGACCTCGGCGCTTCCGTCGAAGCTCCGGTCGAGCCGACCCTCGTGGACGGCACCGAAGCCTGATCGCGCTGAGGGGCGGACGCTATCCAGTCCGCCCAAGCGCATTGATATCCGGGATAGGGCCGTTTGCGACTTCAAGGAGTTCGGACGGCCTTGTTCTGTTTTAGGTGATGCATCGTCCGGGCGCATGGAGCCCGGCATGTTCCAACAAGAATTCCATGTATGACGCGGCGTTCATAACGCTGTCATACTTACGGGTACATTTCGTCCCTCAAATCGGTGCCGCACCGGCTTCATGCTGCCGCCGCACCGTATGAACCGACAAGAGGAAGCTTATGACCGAGATTACGGCTGCACTGGTGAAGGAACTGCGCGAAAAGTCTGGCGCAGGCATGATGGATTGCAAGAAGGCGCTGACCGAAACCAACGGCGATATCGAAGCCGCGATCGACTGGCTGCGCGCCAAGGGCATCTCCAAGGCCGACAAGAAGTCCGGCCGCACCGCGGCTGAAGGCCTGGTCGCCATTGCCGGCGCCGGTCACAAGGCCGTTGTCGTCGAGCTCAACTCCGAAACCGACTTCGTTGCCCGCAACGATGCCTTCCAGGATCTCGCTCGCGGCGTCGCCGAAGTTGCATTGTCCACCGACGGCACCGTCGAAGCCATTTCGGCAGCGACCTATCCGGCATCCGGCAAGCCGGTCGCCGACACCATCAAGGACGCGATCGCAACCATCGGCGAGAACATGACGCTTCGTCGTGCGGCCAAGCTGGAAGTCGAGCACGGCGTCGTGGCGACCTACATCCACAACGCTGCCGGCGACGGCATCGGCAAGCTCGGCGTTCTGGTCGCCCTGAAGTCGGTCGGCGACAAGGCCGTTCTGACCTCGATCGGCCGCCAGGTTGCCATGCACATTGCCGCTACCAACCCGCTGGCGATCCGCGCCGAAGAAGTCGATGCCGCAGTCGCCGAGCGCGAACGCAACGTCTTCATCGAGCAGTCCCGCGAATCCGGCAAGCCGGAAGCCATCATTGAAAAGATGGTCGAAGGCCGCATGCGCAAGTTCTTCGAGGAAGTCGCTCTTCTCTCGCAGGCTTTCGTCATCAACCCGGACCTGACCGTCGCTGCTGCCATCAAGGAAGCTGAAAAGACCGCCGGCGCCCCGATCGAAGTCGTCGGCATGGCCCGTCTGCTCCTCGGCGAAGGCGTCGAGAAGGAAGAAAGCGACTTCGCCGCCGAAGTTGCGGCTGTCGCCAAGGGCTGATCCGCGAACCCGTTTCGTCTGTTGACGAAGCGTGACATATCAAAGATTGGTTGAAACCATATCAGGGAAAACCCGTGGGCATCGCGTGACAACGCGGTGCCCTTCGTGTATCCGGCTTTCACAATCTTCCCCGCGATCACTGCAAGGAGCCATGATGTCCCCCCAGCCGATCTACAAGCGCGTATTGCTCAAGGCCTCCGGCGAAGCTCTGATGGGCAGCCAGGGATTCGGTATCGACGTCACCGTCGCTGACCGGATCGCATCCGACATCGCGAAGGCGCGCGCAATGGGCGTCGAAGTCGGCGTCGTCGTCGGCGGCGGCAATATCTTCCGCGGTGTTGCCGTGGCCTCCAAGGGTGGCGACCGCGTCACCGGCGACCATATGGGCATGCTCGGAACCGTCATCAACGCGCTGGCGCTGGCGACATCGCTGCGCAAGCTCGATATCGACACCGTCGTGCTCTCGGCCATTTCCATGCCGGAGATCTGCGAAAGCTTCTCGCAGCGCGCCACGCTCTATCATCTCTCGCTCGGCCGCGTGGTGATCTTTGCCGGCGGCACCGGCAACCCCTTCTTCACCACCGATTCCGCCGCTGCGCTGCGTGCGGCCGAAATCGGCGCCGAAGCCATTTTCAAGGGCACGCAGGTCGACGGCATCTATTCCGCCGATCCGAAGAAGTTCCCGGATGCCGAGCGCTTCGATCATCTGACCCACAGCCAGGTGCTGGAAAAGGGCCTCGCCGTCATGGACGTGGCCGCGGTGGCGCTGGCGCGCGAAAACTCCATCCCGATCATCGTCTTCTCGATCCACGAAGCGGGCGGTTTCGCGGAAATCTTGACCGGCGGCGGCCGCAAGACCATCGTATCCGACAATTGACGTTCCTGTGGCGCCGGGTGCTCCCGGTGCCGCCTACCACACGGGGAGTATAAATATGAGTGAAGCCACCGACCTCAAGGAACTGAAGCGCCGCATGGACGGCGCCATCGCGGCATTCAAGAGCGACATCGCTTCCCTGCGTACCGGTCGTGCCTCCGCCAACATTCTCGATCCGGTCACGATTGAAGCCTACGGCTCGCGCATGCCGCTCAACCAGGTCGCCAACATCACGGTTCCCGAGCCGCGCATGCTGACGGTTTCCGTCTGGGACAAGTCGATGGTCGGCGCTGTCGAGCGCGCCATCCGCGAATCCAATCTCGGCCTCAATCCGATCGTCGATGGGCAGAACCTGCGCATCCCGCTGCCGGAGCTCAACGAAGAGCGCCGCCGCTCGCTGGTCAAGGTCGCCCATGAATATGCCGAGAAGGCGAAGGTGGCGATTCGCCATGTGCGCCGCGACGGCATGGACGGTCTCAAAAAGGCCGAAAAGGATGGCGACATCGGGCAGGATGAGAGCCGTTCCCTCTCGGAGCGTGTGCAGAAGATGACGGATGAGACGATTTCGGACATCGACCGCTTGCTAGTCGAGAAGGAAAAGGAAATCATGCAGGTCTGATGTTATACTGGGGCAATGCGCTTTCGATCACGAGATATTGAAAGCGGAGCGTGCGCCCTAGATTAAGAGGCCAGAGTTTTCCCGCCGAACGAAACCGGACCCATATGTCGCTTCCCACCTTCTCTGCCATACCCGAACACGTTGCCATCATCATGGACGGCAACGGGCGCTGGGCCAATGCACGCGGCCTGCCGCGCACCATGGGCCATCGTAAGGGCGTGGAGGCGGTGCGGGAGACGGTGCGGGCAGCCGGCGATATCGGCGTGAAATACCTGACCCTCTTCGCCTTCTCCTCGGAGAACTGGCGCCGGCCGGAAACCGAGGTGAGCGATCTCCTCGGCCTGCTGAAGGCCTTCATCCGCCGGGATCTTGCCGAACTGCATCGCCAGAATGTCCGCATCCGCGTGATCGGCGACCGCAACAACCTGCGCAGCGACATCCTGCCCCTGCTGATCGAGGCGGAGGAGACCACCAGGGACAATACGGCCCTGACCTTGGTCATCGCCTTCAACTATGGCTCCCGCGACGAGATTTCGCGCGCGCTCGTCAGCCTCGCGAGGGATGTCGAGGCGGGAAGGCTACGCCCGCAGGATATCAGCCCGGAGCTGGTCGGCGCCCGGCTGGATACCGCCGGCATCCCCGATCCGGATCTCATCATCCGCACCAGCGGCGAGGAGCGGTTGTCGAACTTCCTGCTCTGGCAGGCCGCCTATTCGGAATTCATGTTCATGCCGGAATATTGGCCGGACTTCAGCCGCGATCTTTTCTTTTCCGCGCTGGAAAAATATGCCGCGCGCGACCGGCGCTTTGGTGGCCTCTCCGCCAAGCAGGCGGCGGCCGTGGGGTCCTGATGAGTCGCGAACTCCGGCTGCGTATCATTTCCGGCATCATCCTTGCCGCGATCGTTCTTGCCGCGACCTGGTTCGGCGGCTTCCCCTTCCGTCTCCTGGCGGTCGTCATCGGCTTGCTCGTCTATTACGAATGGTCGACCATATCGGATCTGCACGGCCGCGATCCGCAGGGCAATGCGCTCGGCTGGCTGGGTCTTGTGCTGATCGGCGGTGCCACGCTGATGGAGGAATCGGTCTATTCCCTCGAAGTGCTGGTCGCCTTCGTCGCGGCGACGTCGATCATGGTCGCCATCCGTGGCAAGAGCTGGTGGCTGCCGGGCGGAATAGTCTATGCGGGCCTGACGGCCATCGCCCTTGCCGAGATCCGCGACGACGATCTGCGCGGTTTCGTGCTGATGCTGTTCGTCTTCGCCACCGTATGGGCGACGGATATCTTTGCCTATTTCGTTGGCCGCGCCATCGGTGGGGCAAAGCTGGCGCCGCGCATCTCGCCCGGCAAGACCTGGTCCGGGGCGATCGGCGGCGCGATCGCGGCCGTGATTGCCGGAACGGCGGTCGTCTGGAGCTATTTCTCCGCAGATGGTTTATGGATTCCGATCCTCGCGCTGCTGCTGTCGATTTGCAGCCAGATCGGCGATTTGTTCGAGTCTTTCATGAAGCGCCGCTTCGGCGTGAAGGACTCCAGCCACCTGATTCCGGGCCATGGCGGGGTCATGGACCGGGTCGACGGACTAATTTTTGCTTGTTTTGCAGCGTTTTTGTTGGCTATCGTAATCTCGCTGACAATGAGCGGCGAGACCATGTCACTGGGCAGCGTCCTGCTCGGTGTGTGAAATCAACGCGAACAGGATCGTTGCATGGGTAGCGTGGCAGGCATCATCGGTTTCTTGACGAATAACGTCGTGACGTTTGTTTTCGTCCTGTCCCTGCTCGTTTTCGTGCATGAGATGGGGCACTATCTGGTCGGGCGCTGGTCCGGTATCCGCATCATGGCGTTTTCGATCGGCTTCGGTCCGGAGATCGCCGGCTTTACCGATCGTCACGGCACCCGCTGGAAATTGTCGCTCATTCCGCTCGGCGGTTATGTCCGCTTCTTCGGCGACGAGGATGCCTCGAGCAAGACCGATGTCGACCAGCTTTCGGCCATGACGGAGGAGGAGCGAGCGCAATCCTTCGCCGGCGCCAGGCTCTGGAAGCGCGCGGCGACGGTTGCCGCCGGCCCGATCGCCAATTTCCTTCTCGCCATCGCGATCTTCACCGTGCTCTTCAGCGTCTATGGCCGCACTGTCGCCGATCCGGTCGTTGCCATGGTCACGCGCGGCGGTGCCGCCGCCGAAGCCGGCATCGAGCCGGGTGACCGTCTGGTCGCCGTCGACGGCAACCAGATTGCCACTTTCGATGAAGTCCAGCGCTATGTCGGCCTGCGGCCCGGCCGCAATCTCGTGCTGACGGTCGAGCGCGACGGTCAGAAGCGCGATTTCAATCTCGTGCCGAAGCTGGTGGAGGACACCGATCAATTCGGCAACAAGATGGAGATGGGTCGCATCGGCATCGCTCTGGTCGATCCGCAGGTGACGGCGGTTGAGCCGGGCGGACCGGCTGCCAAGGCCGGCGTACAGGCCGGCGACCGCCTGGTCGCCATCGATGGCAACGATGTTGCGACCTATTACGATATTGCCCGCTATATCGGCGAGCGCCCCGGCAAGACCATCGTTCTGACAGTCGAGCGCAACGGCCAGACGCGCGATTTTTCGATGGAGCCGGCGACCCTGACGGAAACCGATGCATCCGGCGACAAGAAGGACATTGGCAGCATCGGTATTGCGCCTGTCGATCCGCTCGTGGCCACCATCGCCCAGGACAGCCCGGCGGCCGGGAAGGGGATCGCACTCGGCGATCGCATCCTCTCGGTGGATGGGCGCGCGATCGGTTCCATCGGCGAAGTACAGCGCCATGCGGCCTCGCATGGCGACAAGGCCATTGTCCTGTCCGTTCAGCGCGATGGCGAGACGCGGGACGTGCAGCTGGTTCCCAAAAAGGCGCAGGAGCCCGACGCCTTCGGCAACGAGGTCGAGGTTGCCAGCATCGGCATTACCGACGGCCAGAAGCCGATCAAGCTTCGCTATGAGGCCTACGGACCCGTGCGGGCGGTCGCTGAAGGCGTCAAGCAGACCGGCAGCATCATTTCCGGCACTGTCGAATATCTTGGCAACGTCATTGGCGGCTACATGAAGGCCGATCAGCTCGGCGGCCCGATCCGCGTGGCGCAAATGTCCGGTCAGATGGCAACTTTGGGCTTTGCCGCAGTGTTGCAATTTGCCGCCATACTTTCTGTTTCTATTGGGTTATTAAATTTGATGCCGGTCCCGGTACTTGATGGCGGGCACTTGATGTTCTATGCGATTGAAGCCGTAAGGGGAAAACCTTTGGGTGCACGGGCACAGGATATTGCTTTCCGGATCGGATTCGCGATGGTGCTCTCACTCATGGTGTTTGCGACATGGAACGACATCAGCTCCAAAATAGGCTGATGGGGAGCAAGAGAGGAATTACGATTTATTTACGATGTTTCAAAGCTGTAGTGGCCAATGAGCCACGCTTTGAAATGAAGTAAACAGAAATTAACTTGCTCCCTTGCTTGTATGTCAAAAGCGGGTAAAACGACACACGTGGCCGGAATCGGGTTCGCTCGAGGCTGGGGACGACTGAAAAAAGGTAAGAAGTGAAAATGAAGGCTGGTTCAAGATTTTTGAACGCAGTGTCGGCGGTAGCGCTGTCTGCTG
>JASGEG010000210.1:0-4029 GCA_047606605.1 Rhizobium sp. | reverse complement strand
GTCCGGGCGGCAGACGGAAATTCTGGAAATTGCCAAGGCCGAGGGCCGCGTGCTGGTGGAGGAACTGGCGCTACGCTTTTCCGTAACCCCGCAAACCATCCGCAAGGACCTCAACGACCTCTGCGACGGCCGCGTTCTGTCGCGCGTGCATGGCGGCGCGATCTTTCCCGGCGGCACCGAGAACGTCAAATACGAGGCACGCCGCTCGATCGCCGCACCCGAAAAGCAGGCGATCGGCCGCGCCGCCGCCGGGCTGATCCCCAACAACAGCTCGCTTTTCATCAATATCGGCACCACGACGGAAGCCGTCGGCGAGGCACTTCTCGGCCATCACGAACTGATGGTCATCACCAATAATATCAATGTTGCCAATAAGTTGCGTATCTTCCCATCGATCGAGGTCGTGATTGCCGGCGGCGTGGTGCGCGGCTCGGACGGCGGCATCGTCGGCGAAGCGGCGGTCGATTTCATCCGGCAGTTCAAGGTGGACTACGCCGTCATCGGCACCTCCGCCATCGATGCCGACGGCGCGCTTCTGGATTTCGATTTCCGCGAAGTGAAAGTGGCGCAGGCGATCATCGCCAATGCCCGCCACGTCATCCTGGTGGCCGACAGCACCAAGTTCGAACGCACCGCCCCGGTGCGCATCGGCCACCTGTCGCAGGTCCATACGTTCGTCACCGATGAATGTCGGGTGGAATCGGTGCGCACCGCCGCGGCCGAACATGGCGTCCGCATGGTCGAAACCGCACGCAGACAGAGCTGACGACGAAGCGCTCACGTCAATAAACGTTCGTTTGACATTCGTATTGATTTCGCTTTAGATGGATTAATTTTCGAATTATCCATCTTTCAAGGATGGCGGGGCTTTGCGGAGGGGCGCGTGAGCGAGCAGATCCACGACATTTTCGTCATCGGCGGCGGCATCAACGGTTGCGGCATCGCCCGCGACGCGACGGGGCGCGGCTACAAGGTCGCGCTTGCCGAGATGAACGATTTCGCATCGGGCACGTCCTCCGGCGCCACCAAGCTCATCCATGGCGGCCTGCGCTATCTCGAGCATTATGAATTCCGCCTCGTGCGCGAATCGCTGATGGAGCGCGAAGTGCTCTGGGCGATGGCGCCGCACATCATCTGGCCGATGCGCTTCGTCCTGCCCTATCACAAGGGCGGCATTCGGCCGGCCTGGCTCATCCGTCTCGGGCTCTTCCTTTACGACCATCTCGGCGGCCGCAAGCTGCTGCCACCGACGGCGACGCTCGACATGAAGACCGATCCGGCCGGAAAGCCGCTGAAGGCGCTGTTCACCAAGGCTTTCGAATATTCCGACGGCTGGGTGGACGATGCCCGCATGGTGGTGCTCAATGCCCGCGACGCCGCCGATCGCGGCGCCCTGATCATGCCGCGGACCAAGGTGGTGTCGGCCCGCCGCGAAAATGGGCTCTGGACGATCGAAACCGAAAACACCGTCACCGGCGAGAAGCGCCAGTTCAGGGCGCGCATGCTGATCAATGCCGCCGGCCCCTGGGTCGACCATGTCCTGTCCGAAGCCTTCGGCAAGAACCAGGCACACAATGTCCGCCTCGTGCAGGGCAGCCATATCGTCGTTCGCAAGAAATTCGACGATCCGCGCGCCTATTTCTTCCAGAACCCCGACAACCGCATCATCTTCGCCATCCCCTACGAGCAGGATTTCACCCTGATCGGCACGACCGACCGCGATTACAAGGACGATCCGAAGGATGTGAAGATTTCCGAAGAGGAAACCACCTACCTCTGCAACGCCGCCAGCGAATATTTCAAGGAGCCGGTGCGGCCCGAGGATATCGTCTGGAGCTATTCCGCCGTGCGCCCGCTCTACGACGACGGCGCGAGCAAGGCGCAGGAGGCGACGCGCGACTACGTGCTGAAGATGGAAGGCGCGGAGGGCGAGGCACCCCTGCTCAATGTCTTCGGCGGCAAGCTCACCACCTACCGCCGGCTCGGCGAACATGCGCTGGAAAAGATCGGCGAGGCCATCGGCCTCAAGGGAACGCCGTGGACGGCCGGCAGCTCGCTTCCGGGCGGCGACTTTCCGGCGCGCGGCTACGAGGCCGAGGTCGCCAAGCTCAAGGCGCGCTATCCGTTCCTCGCCGATCCGCATGCGCGCCGGCTGGTGCGCCGCTACGGCACCCGCAGCGCCACGCTCCTCGGGGAGGCGAAGACCGCAGCCGATCTCGGCCGCAATTTCGGCAGCGATCTCTACGAAGCGGAAGTGCGCTATCTGATGGCGCATGAATGGGCCTATGCGGCCGAGGACGTCTTGTGGCGACGCTCGAAGAAGGGTCTTTACCTCTCCAAGGACCAGGCGCTGGCGCTCGAGGATTACATGGCCGGCACCCGCGTTCACGCATAATTTCCCCGGCTTAGCCCTCCGGATCGAGCAGCCTCGGTCCCGGCCCTTCCTCGGCCAGCACATCCCACGGATTGCGCAGCGGACAGCTCTCCAGCGAGAGACAGCCGCAGCCGATACAGCCGTCGAGCTGGTCGCGCAGGTTCTGCAGCCGCTTGATGCGGGCATCCAGATCGTCCTTCCATCGCTCGGAGAGCACGCCCCAGTCGGCCGCCGTCGGCGTCCGGCTTTGCGGCAGGGTATCGAGTGCGGCGTGGATTTCGGCCAGGGGAATGCCGACGCGCTGCGCCACCTTGATGACGGCCACACGGCGCAGCACCTCGCGGGCGTAGCGCCGCTGGTTGCCGCGGTTGCGATAGCTCTCGATCAGCCCCTTGGTTTCGTAGAAATGCAGCGCCGATACCGCAACTCCGCTGCGGGCCGCCACCTCGCCCACCGTCAGCAATTTGGAAAATTCATCGGCCGTGATTTTTCGCATGAGCCCGCTTGACCTCAACTTTACTTGAGGTTTTATAGCTGCAGCTCCGAAGCGCGTAAAGCAGGAGCAACGCATGACCGAACCGACCCGCCTGGCAATCCTCTATGGCAGCACCCGCAAGGGCAGGCTTTGCGATCGTGTGGTGAAATGGGTCGCCAGGGAACTGGCGCATTATCCGCTCATCGAACTCGATATCATCGATCCGCTCGATTTCGATCTGCCGGCTCACCATGATGGCGAGCACCCAGCCGTCGGGGCCCTTGCCGCGCGGCTGTCCGAGGCCGATGCCTTCATCATCGTCACCCCGGAATACAATCACAGTTTCCCGGCCGCTTTGAAATTCGTGCTCGATCTCGCCAATGAGCCATGGCACGGCAAGCCGGTCGCCTTCGTCTCCTATGGCGGGATTTCCGGCGGGCTGCGCGCGGTCGAGCACTTGCGGGTGGTGCTTGCCGAACTTCATACCGTCACCGTGCGCGACACCGTCAGCTTCGCCAATCCCTGGGGCCGTTTCGCCGAGGACGGCACGCTGGAAAACCCGATCGAGGCCCGCAAGGCACTGGTGCTCATGATCGCCCGGCTGCATTGGTGGAGCGCGGCCCTGAAGCCCGCCCGCATCTCGCGCCCCTACCGCTCCGCCGCCGCCTGAAGCGAACCGCAACCACAATACCGGCTTTCCGTTTCTGGCAGGTGCGGAAGACCGGCGCGGCGCCCGGACCCGGCAACCCGGGACCGGGCGCCCTTTCCTCTTAAGCGAAGGATCGAAGCAGGCGCTTGCCGACGTCGTCTCCTTGGCCTAACCCTTATCCGTGAGGAGTTCGGCGAGGACGGAAATGGACAAGGAAATGCGCCTGGGAGGAGCGGATTTCATGCGCGCCATCGCATGCCTGATGGTGCTCGTCCATCATCTGGCGCTGCGGATG
Source organism: Rhizobium sp. (assembly GCA_047606605.1). Taxonomy (GTDB): domain Bacteria; phylum Pseudomonadota; class Alphaproteobacteria; order Rhizobiales; family Rhizobiaceae; genus Rhizobium. The sequence goes on along the minus strand of JASGEG010000210.1, from coordinate 236 downwards.
GATCTCCACCATGTTCCCGGCGATCTGGCCATGCCCTTCTATCTGGCGCGCTACGGCAATTACGGCGTCTCGGTCTTCTTCGTCCTCAGCGGGTTCCTGTTGTCGCGGCCCTTCTGGCGGGCGCTGGACAGGGATCTGCCGCCGCCTTCGCTGAAAATCTATGCCATGCGCCGCTCTGCCCGCATCCTGCCCGGTTTCTGGGTCGCGCTGACCGTCGGTTTCCTGCTGAGCGTTAC
>JASGEG010000209.1:0-6348 GCA_047606605.1 Rhizobium sp. | reverse complement strand
CGCGCCAAACGAGTTCATCGCCTATCCGACGGTTGCGCATGTGGCGCCCGCGCTCGGCCCGCTGGAGGCGGATGACGAGCTGTTCGTGAAGATCAATGGAAAGACATTGCGCAACACGCTGATCGGCAATTTCCTCGACGGTTGCGGCATATCGCTGCCCTGCGGCGCCGGCGATGCCGGCATGCCCGTCGGCTTCCTGCTATCGGCCAGGAAGGGGCTGGACGAAGCGCTGCTGGCCTCGGCCTTGGCGGTCGAGGAGGTCGTTCTTCCCACGGCTTAGACGCGTGACGCGGATGTCGGGGTAGCGCACTCAGGCGGCATCGCCGGGCCGAAGCCGCTCCGGCCTGACGCCCGGAAAGAGTTGCCGCGTCGTCTTACAATCGCAAATTGGCGTTCTTATATAGCGGGCAGATCATCTTTCTGCCCAAGGACAGGAGAGCCAATGTTCAGTGCAGTTCCGCGTTTCGCCAAGGTCGCAGCCATTATCGGTCTTGCCGCCGCTTCAGCCTTTGCGAGCTTCGACGATGCCGATGCGCGTCGTGCCGGCAGCTCCGGCTTCGGTAGCCGCGGAACGAGAACCTTCGATGCGCCCGCAACGACCCGGACGGCTCCGACGCAGGCCGCGCCGATCGAGCGGACGATGACGCCCCAGCCGCAGGCGGGGCAGCTGGGCGGCATGCAGCAGCCGGTCAACACGCCGCAGCGCCGTGGTCTTTTCGGCGGCTTTGGCGGATCGATGATCGGCGGACTGGTTGCCGGCGGCCTTCTCGGCATGCTGCTCGGCCACGGCTTCGGCGGTGGTTTCGGTTTCCTCGGCATGCTGCTGCAGATCGGCCTGATCGTCATGGCGATCAGCTTCGCCATGCGCTTTTTCGCCAACCGCCAGCGCACGCAATATGCCGGGCCCGGCGCGGGCACCTCCTACAACATGAATGCGATGAACAATGCGAACGCGTCGCCGCGTCCCTCCTTCTCCGTCCCGCCGATCGGCGGCGGTCGCGCGGCTGCGGCGCAGAAAAGGCGACAGGCCAATGACGAGATCGGGCTGCAGCAAGCCGATCTTGACCGTTTCGAACGGCTTCTGACCGAAATCCAGTCGGCCTACGGCTCGGAAGATTATGCCAAGCTGCGCCGGCTGACCACGCCGGAGGCGATGTCCTATCTGGCCGAGGAGCTGGGCGAGAACGCGACGAAGGGTGTCCGCAATAGCGTCACCGATGTCCGCCTCCTCCAGGGCGATATTGCCGAAGCCTGGCGCGAGGACAATGCCGAATACGCGACGCTTGCTATGCGCTATTCGAGCATCGATGCCCTGCTCGACCGCACGACGGGCCGCCTCGTCGACGGCGACGATCGCAACGCCTCGGAAACGACCGAGATCTGGACCTTCGTGCGCAAGCCGGGGTCGGACTGGATTCTGTCGGCGATCCAGGGAACGGATTATCCGCACGCCTGAGCCGGTTTTCGGCAAAGGTGGAAGGTGAATCGCATATGAGGTGAGGGCGTTGCCGTGTCCCCCTTCTCCCCGAGGGCAGAAGGACCTTCCGGTGCCAGCATGTCACGCCACCAGATGGCGCTTGGCAACCCCGATGACCTCGCGTGTCAGCTCGGCCAGACGGTCGGCGGCGAGGCGATTGATTTGCCAATAGAGCGCGATATCAAGCGGCGTGCCGGGGATCAGCTCCACCAGCCGTCCGGACAGGATATGCTCGCGCGTCAGCTCGATCGGGTTCATGCCCCATCCCATGCCCGCAAGGCTGGCAGTGACGAAGCCCTGGGACGAGGGAAGCCAATGGGTCGGATAGTTGACGCCGGCTCCCAACGTCCGGCGCACCCAGTCGATTTGCAGCTGGTCCTTCTGACTGAAGGTCAAAGCGGGCGCGTGGGCGAGCGCTTCTGCCGTCACGCCTTGCGCGAAATGGCGCGCAACGAAGTCGGGGCTCGCCGTCGCATGATAGCGCAGCGCCCCAAGCGAGAAGCGCCGACAGCCTGAGATCGGTTTTTCCAGGCTGGTCACGGCGGCGATCACGCGGCCCCGCCGCAGCCATTCGGCGGTGTGGTCCTGATCGTCGACGGCGATGTTCAGAAGATAAGGCGAGGATTTGGCGAAATTCGCCATCGCCTCCACGAACCATGTTCCCAAACTATCGGCGTTGGTCGCAATCTGCAGCGTCACTTTTTGCTTGGGCTCGTTGGGATCGGCAAGGGCCGGCAGATGCTCGAACAGTTCCCCTTCGAGCATGCCGACATTTTCCATGTGCCGGCAAAGCCATTCCCCCTTTTCCGTCGCCGTGCAGGGGTTGCCTCTCTCTATCAGGATGACGCCGAGACGCTCTTCCAGCTGTTTCACCCGCTGCGAGACGGCGGAGGGCGTGACATTCAGGATCGATGCCGCCCGCTCAAAGCTGCCGGTCTGAACCACGGCCAAGACAAAGCGGAGTGCGGAATAGTCGAGCATGGATTAGTCTCGCTTAATTGAGATAATCAAACTTAACTAGCCTAATTTTCATCGCCGCGATACCGAAGCCGCCATCAAACAGCAGGAGCGTTCGCCGCGGCGATGAATTTTTCGATCTATATGACCGGCCTGATGATGGGCCTCAGCCTCATCGTCGCCATCGGCGCGCAAAATGCCTTCATCCTGCGACAGGGCCTGCGCAACGAGCATGTCTTCGCCGTCTGCCTTGCCTGTGCCCTGTCCGATGCGGTGCTGATCGTTCTCGGCGTGACCAGTCTTCGGCAAATCGCGGCCTTGTTGCCGTGGCTCGATCCGGTCATGCGCTATGGCGGCACCGCGTTCCTGGTCTGGTATGGAGCCAAGAACCTCCACTCGGCCTTCCGGTCGTCCGGGGCGCTGGCCGTCGGCGAGGCCAAATCGCCCGGCTTCAAGCAGACGCTGGCGACCTGCCTTGCCCTGACCTGGCTCAATCCGCACGTCTATCTCGATACGGTGGTGCTGCTCGGCTCGATCTCGCAGCGGTTTGCGGGTCAGCAGGTTTCCTTCGCGGCGGGGGCGGCAACGGGCTCTTTCCTGTTCTTCTTTTCGCTCGGTTATGGTGCTACATGGCTGCGGCCGATCTTCACGCGGCCTGCGGCGTGGCGCATATTGGAAACGATCGTCGCGCTGACGATGTGGCTGATTGCGTATAAGTTGCTGCGTGGGATGTGAGAGCGGCCTGATGGAAGCGGAATTGGCAGGGCAGGGCTGTCCGCCGACCTTCATCATCTGCCGTCTCACCGTTGAATGAGAAGGATCAAATCGTGTCGCTTTTCCAGGGCCTTTCAGCCTTTCCAATCACGCCCGCCGATGCCTCCGGTCGTGTGGATACGCATGCGTTCGCACGCCTGCTTGAGCGAATCCAGGCGGCCGGCGCCGACTCCATCGGGCTGTTGGGCAGCACGGGCGCCTATGCCTTCCTGTCGCGGCAGGAGCGGCGGCGCGCCGTGGACGCGGCCATGGCATCCGTCGGCGGCAAGATCCCGGTCATCGTCGGTGTCGGGGCGCTTCGCACCGATGAGGCGCAAGCCCTCGCGCAGGATGCCAAGGCGGCCGGAGCCGACGGCCTGTTGCTGGCGCCGGTGTCCTATACACCGCTGTTCGAGGACGAGGTTTACGAGCATTTCGTCGCGGTCTCAAAGGCCGGCGATTTGCCGCTGTGCATCTACAACAATCCCGGCACGACGAAATTTACCTTCAGCAATGGCTTGATCGCGCGGCTCGCGGAGCTGACGCATGTCGATGCGGTCAAGATGCCGCTGCCGGCGGATGGCGATTTCGGAGCGGAACTGTCAGTCCTTCGCGCGGCGACGCCATCGACATTTTCCATCGGCTACAGCGGCGATTGGGGCGCGGCAGCCGCGTTCCTGGCGGGCGGCGATGCCTGGTACAGCGTCGTGGCCGGCCTCCTTCCGGCCGAAGCCTTGGCATTGACCCGAGCGGCTCAGGCAGGCGACGCGGCGGAAGCGGCGCGGCTCGATGGCGCGTTCCAGCCGCTCTGGAGCCTGTTCAAGGAATTCGGCAGTTTCCGGGTCATGTATGTCATTGCCGACCTGCTGGGTCTCTGCAAGGTCGCCCCGCCCCGGCCGATCCTGCCCTTGAGCGAAGCGGCCCGGGCAAGGGTCGAAAGTGCCCTCGATCATCTCGCCGCCTCGGCAAATGAAGGTAGGTCGCCGCTTCGCGCGTGACGCCGAAGATATCGCTTGATTTCAGCCAGGGCTTCCAGCATGTGCGAATTGCCGGACAGGCCCTGTCTGCCGATGGGGCCTGCGTGGTTGGGCAATTATAGCGACGGTCACATGATACCTAGCAGTCTGAATGTCCTGGTCATCGATGAGAACCGCATTCGCGCGTCCATCATCGAGCAGGGGCTGAGCGAAGCCGGTTACGAGAAGGTCACGATCATCGATGACATGCACGGCCTTGCCCAGCGCATCGTCGACATCAATCCTGACGTGATCGTCATTGATATCGAGAACCCGAACCGCGACATGCTGGAGAGCATCTTCCAGATTTCGCGGGCGGTAAAGCGCCCGATCGCCATGTTTGTCGACAAATCGGACGAAGCGTCGATCGAGGCGGCCGTCGAGGCCGGGGTTTCGGCCTATATCGTCGACGGTCTCAAGCAGGAGAGGGTCCGGCCGATCCTCAAGATGGCGATCAGCCGCTTCAATGCCTTCTCCCGCCTGCGCCGGGAGCTGGAAGAGACGCGCGGCCAGTTGGAGAGCCGCAAGCTTATCGATCGCGCCAAACATGTGCTGATGCGCTCGCGCGGACTGTCGGAAGACGAGGCCTATGCCCTGTTGCGCCGCACAGCGATGAACGAGAACAGGAAGATCGTCGAGATCGCCCAAAGCCTGCTGACCGCCGCCAGCCTGCTCGATCCGGGAGCCGATGCATGAAGAACAGATATGAGATCACCGCCGGCTTCCTTCCTCTTCTCGACAGCGCCCTGCTCGTCGTCGCGAGAGAAAAGGGCTTTGCCGAGGAGCAGTCGATAGAGCTGACCCTCATGCGCGAACATTCATGGGCGACGATCCGGGACCGGCTGGCCGTCGGTCATTTCGATGTCGCCCATAGTCTTGCCCCCATGCCGATTGCCTGCAATCTCGGGCTGACTGCCCCGGCGCTGCAAATGGTCGTGCCGATGGCGCTCGGTCTTGGCGGAAACGGGGTTACGGTCTCCGGCGATCTTTGGCGGCAGATGGCCGATTGCGGCGCGACGGCCGACCTCGATGCCAAGGCGAGCGGCGCGGCGCTGAGGCAGGTGATCGACCGCCGAGGCGGCGACAGGCTGCGCTTCGGCGTGGTTCATGCCTATTCGGGCCATAATTACGAACTGCGCTACTGGCTGTCCGCAAGCGGCATCGATCCCGACCGCGACCTCGACATCGTGGTCCTGCCGCCGCCGGACATGGGCGACGCCCTGCAATCCGGCGCAATCGATGGCTACTGTGCCGGCGAGCCGTGGAACACCTTCGGTGTCCTTCGGCGTGGCGGCCGCCTCGCCACGGTCAAGGCGGCGATCTGGAAATCCAGTCCCGAAAAGGTGCTCGGCGTCAATGCGCGGTGGGCCGAGGCGCATCCCGAGGCCCTGGAGGCACTCCTGCGGGCACTCTATAACGCATCGCTCTGGTGTTCCCGCCCCGAGAACCGCGACGAGCTGGCCGGCCTTTTGGCAAGATCCGCCTATGTCGACCGCCCGTCCGAGTTTCTGATGCCGGCGCTGAGCGGCGTTCTGCCGACCGGCGATGGCGAAACGCAGGTCGTGCGGGACTTCTTCGTGCCGCATGCCAAGGCGGCGACCTTCCCCTGGAAGAGCCATGCGCTCTGGTTCTATACGCAGATGGTAAGATGGCGGCACGTGGGTCACAGCGCCCGCCACCAGCAGATTGCCGGCAATACCTATCGGCCCGACCTCTACCGAAACGCGCTGAAGGCGTTGGGCGTCGCGATGCCGGCCGCCAGTTCCAAGGTCGAGGGCGCCTTGCGCGTCGAAACGCCGGTCGGTTCCAGCGGCGCCCTGTCGCTCGGACCCGACGGATTTTTCGACGGCAGCCTGTTCGATCCCGATGAGGTGGATGCCTATATCGCTGCCCAGTCAGGGGAATAGCGATGTGCTTATTTTGTGCGCATTGCACATTTTTTGGCGACAATGCTGCAACTGCTTTGATGCGTGCAATTGCCGCTGACGTTAGGAATTTTATAATAACATTGTAAAAACAATGATTTATTGATTCTGGCACGAACCTTGCTTAGGTATAGGCAGGCGAAAGCCACGAATTTGGCGTCCAACGGCGGGCGCCTCCAGCAAAGCCGCTGATCAGGAGACCTCGCGCACTTAAGTGTAT
>JASGEG010000208.1:0-3363 GCA_047606605.1 Rhizobium sp. | reverse complement strand
GGCGAAGCCAGGCGAAATGCGAGGTCTTCACCGCAAGCTTCTTGTAGGTGCCCTTGGTGTCGAGATCGGGCAGGACCGTTTGCAGCTGCTCGACCGCTTCATCCGGATCGATGATCTTGTTCGGCTCGGCAAACAGCGACACGGTGCGGATATCGGTTGCCAGCAGAGCGCCGTTGCGGTCGACGATATCGGGGCGCGACGCCATCAGCCGGTCGGGCGGCAGGATGCTCGACGTGGTATCCGGCGCCGTCGTGGCAAACTGCACGAGCCGGCCGCCGATAATCGCATATACGACGGTGAAACTCGCGACCAGAAGGACGACGCGGCTCTTTGCCTGGTTGGACTTGCGCTTGCGAACGCCCTCAAAGGCCGAGTTGCCGGAGCCGCTGGGGCGATTGTTGCCGTCGGTGGAGAAATGCGCCTTGCTCTTCAAGACCATGATGCGAGAAAGAAAAGACATTACTCGTCCACCGATCCAGTTGCGATATTGTCGACGTCTTGTTTCTTGCGCTTGATCGGCGGCGCCTTGGCGACCGGTCGCGGCGCCGGAGCATTGGCCACATCGGCGATCGCCTTGCGGATCTCGGCATCGGTCGTGTCGGCATTTCTCGATGCCGAAGCCGTGCCGGTCTTGGCGCTGGCGGGCTTGGTGCCGCTTGCCTTGGCATTGCCGGACTTCGCATCGTCCTTGGCGTCCGCCACGATCGGCGGCGGAAGCTGCGAGCGGAGCATCGGCAACTCGCTCGGCTGCACGATGGCGGTCGAGAGCGTCGGCTGCAGCTTGAGTTCGCTGTTGTAGTTGTTGACGAGACGCTCCAGGCGGGTCGGCTGAACCACCAGCGCCCAGTCCGCCTTCAGAAGCTCGATCGTATCCTTCTCCAGCTTGATCTCGGATTCGAGGCGGTGAACCTCCTCGAGCTTCAACTCGGCACGATGCTTGATCGTGTAGGTGACGCTGGCCATCGCCGTCATGACGCCAATCAGAACGATGTCAAAAGTTCTCAGCATATCAACCTCCGAGCTTTCCGAGACTGGCGAGATTGGGCAGATCGAAGATCGAGAGGTCGGCGGCCTCCGCCGGTGCCGCGGTGCGAAGACCCGCGCGCAGCTTGGCCGAGCGTGCCCGCGGATTGATTTCCGCCTCTGCATCGCTTGCCGAGATCACCGATTTGCCGATCGCATCGAAGGTCGCCGCGCGCTCCTGCACCATCGGCATATGGCGGGAGCCGGCGGCACGGCCGGAGCGATCGGAAAAGAACTTCTTGACGATGCGGTCTTCCAGGGAATGGAAGGTGACGACCACCAGGCGCCCGCCCGGCTTCAGCGCCCGCTCGGCGGCAAACAGCGCCTGCGCCAGTTCGCCGAGTTCGTCGTTGACGAAGATGCGCAGCGCCTGGAAGACGCGGGTGGCCGGATGGATCTTGTCCTTGGCCTTGCGCGGCGTGACGACTTCGATCAGGCCGGCAAGATCGCGGGTCGTGACGAAAGGCGCCTCCGCCCGGCGCTTTTCGATCGCATGCGCGATGCGCGGCGCCTGCTTTTCCTCGCCGAGCAGCACGAAAATCCGGATGAGATCGGCAAGCTTGGCGCGATTGACGACATCGGCGGCGGATACGCCGCTGGCCGACATGCGCATGTCGAGCGGGCCGTTCTTGCTGAAGGAGAAGCCGCGCTCGGCCTCATCGAGCTGCATGGACGAAACGCCGATATCCAGCACCACGCCATCCAGTCCACCCACTGGAGCCTGATCGGCAAGCTGTGAAAACTGCGACTGAACGAGGGTGAGATGGCCGGAATGCGCGGCGACCCTCGCCTGCCCCGCGGCAATGGCGGTGGGATCGCGATCGAGCGCGATCACGTCAGCGCCCGCCGCCAGGATGGCCGACGTATAGCCGCCGGCCCCGAAGGTGCCATCCAGAATGAGCTTGCCGTCCGCTGGCGCCAGCGCCTCGAGCACTTCCTTGAGAAGAACCGGAATGTGGCGAACCGGTCCGCCGCCGGCTTCAGTCAAACCTCCGCCTGGATTCGCCGCCATTCCGTTTCTCCGCTCTAATCCGAGCGCCTGCCCGCCAGCCTGCGCTCCTCTCGTGCCTGCGCCTGCAAAGCCTGAAAGGCCTGCGGCTGCCACAATTGAAAATGATCCGCCCGACCGACGAAGGTCACCTCGCCGGCGATGCCGGTGAAGTCCCGGATGAAATCCGTGACCATCAGCCGCCCTTCCGCATCGAGCTTCATGAAGACGCCGCCCCCGTGAATGAGGAGCGACATCTGATTCGCCGCCGGCGAAAAGGGATCGTCCGCCGCGATCTGCCGCTCGAACCGGTCGAGCAGATCGAGACCGCCGACACTGATCGCCGGAAACACAAAATCCTGAAAACAATACAGCTCCTGGATATTGCGCTCCGCCAGCACAGACCGAAACGCCGCCGGCACGGATACCCGGCCCTTGGCATCGACCCTGTTGGTCGCATTCGACAGGAAGCGGTTCATGACGCGAAACACCCGTTCCCCATGACCTACGGGCAACTACTCGCCCACAGACACAGCCAAAATCGGACACAGCTTCGCAAGCCGAAAGAGCAAGCGCTCCTCCGACACCCCCGAGAAAGGAGGGATCATGGCTTTGCGATGAATGGGCACTGATTTGCCCTTGTGCAAGATGCTTTTGGGATACCATGGGACCATATGGGCGTCAATGGGATGAGACCACAGAGACGTGATCACAGCCCGAATATTCATAAGGCGTTAAGTTTAACGAAAGGTTAGGACGCCCCTGGGGGAAGGCTCCGAAACAGATTGTTTTCACAAGCAAAAGGCTTGCTCGCGGAGCTGCGGACAAGCTGGAAAACAAGGCTTGTTAGCGCCTCGAAAAATTCTTGCCCGCCGCGCAGGCGCAAGACCGCGGCAAGGCGGGAATGATTTGCCAGTTGGCCTGTAAGCCGGGTTCTGTATGGCTCCGGCCGAAACCGGAACGTGGCAGCCATTCATCTGGGACGACGCTTGCGCGCCGCCTCGTGCAACCCACCCGGATGACCGGCCCGGAAACGGGCTGGAGCGCTTTCGCGCTCCGCGTCATCCCTATTCGGTTTTGCTCCCGGTGGGGTTTACCGTGCCGTCGCTGTTGCCAGAGACGCGGTGGGCTCTTACCCCACCCTTTCACCCTTACCCGATCCGAGGATCGGGCGGTTTGCTTTCTGTGGCACTTTCCCTGAGGTTGCCCTCGCCGGACGTTATCCGGCACCGTGTTTCCGTGGAGCCCGGACTTTCCTCACTTTACCGTCTTTCGACATTGGTAAGGCGCGGCTGCCCGGCCAACTGGCATGCGCTCCATAACCGTGTTCCAACACGAAAGCCACCGAAAAG
>JASGEG010000207.1:0-4164 GCA_047606605.1 Rhizobium sp. | reverse complement strand
TCGACCGCGTAAACGACCCTGTTTCCGACAAACGGTATCGCCGCACTCCGAAGCGCAAGGCACATTCACGAAATGAATGTCTTGATCAAAACAGAGAAGACTTGACGGAGGTGCGATTAAACGACCCATAGACCATAACACCTTGTTCTCGGATTCTCGCCGCCAGCCGCGCAAAATCGCTGTCACTTGAGACAATGCAAAATCCCGAGAAACGACCGGTATATAACAAGTCCATGGCGTCGATGATCATTGCGCCATCTGTCGCGTTCTTTCCGGTCGTGTAGGCGAATTGTTGAATTGGTTGGATGGAATGTTCAAGCAGGCATTCCTTCCAGCCCCTTAGGTTGGGACCGGTCCAGTCACCGTAGATACGTTTGACGCTAGCGGTTCCGTAGTTGGCAATCTCAGCTATGAGTCCGACAACGATTCTTGGCGACGCGTTGTCGCCGTCGATCAGCAGCGCTAAGGTTCCCGAGTTTTCTGTTGCCATTTGCCTCTTCCACTATACGCGCAAAACTATACTTTATGCAGCCCGCTACAACTACATACGAGCAGGACGTTAATAAGGATGACGGGAACGCAAGAACACCTGAGGCAGCCGCGAAGCGTGTCAATCCAATGGCGTTCTTGATCACGTGAGGTTACGATGATCATCGACCTCATTACGTGCGTAAGCCTAGCTTGCGGTGACTTTAATGCTCGTCCGGTTCCTATGGCGTTTGCTCCATAGTGCCGGAACATTGTAAATCAGGCCATCCGCAATGGCGGATGCAGGAATGCCGGCATCGTGGCGCCGTCCCGGTTGGTGGAGAGATAGAGCCGAGCCGTGTCCAGCGCCTCGCGGATCGTCACGTCCATGTCGAGATAGCGGTAGGTTCCGAGCCGGCCGACGAAGGTTATGCACGGCTCGCGCATGGCCCGCTCGACATAGTGGGCAAGCTGCTCCTTTTCCTCCATCAGGCGGATCGGATAATAGGGGATGTCGTCCGGACCACAGGCCCGGGAAAATTCACGGTAGCAGACCGAGCCGCTATGGTCTTCCCAGGGGGAGAAATGCTTGTGCTCGGTCACCCGCGTATAGGGCACGCCGGCATCGCCGTAATTCATGACCGCGCAGCCCTGATAGTCGCCCTCATGGGTGAAGCGCTCGAAATCCAGCGTGCGATATCCGAGCCGTCCGTAAGCATAGTCGAAATAGCCGTCGAGCGGGCCGGAATAGAAGACGTGATCGTAGTCCTTGACGAGAGCGCTGTGAAACCGCGTTTCCAGATGCACTGCGATATTCTCGTGATCGAGGACCCGCGCGACCATGTCGGTATAGCCGTTTTCCGGCATGCCCTGATATTTATGGAAGAAATAATTGTCGTCGTAGTTGAAGCGGACCGGGAGGCGCTTGAGGATCGACGCCGGGAGCTCGGCCGGCGCGCAGCCCCATTGCTTCTGCGTATATCCCTTGAAGAAGGCTTCATACAGATCCCTGCCGACGAAGCGCAGCGCCTGCTCCTCGAAGGTCTTCGGCTCCGTGATGGACGTCTCCGCCTGGTCCTCGATGAAGGCACGCGCCTCGTCGGGCCTGAAGGTCTTGCCGAAGAACTGATTGATCGTGTGCAGATTGATGGGCAGGGAATAGACTTGGGCGCCGCTCGTGGTCTTCACGCGGTTCTGGTAGGGCTTGAAGGTCTGGAAGCCGTTCACATAGTCCCAGACTTCCCGGTCGTCGGTGTGGAAAATATGCGGGCCGTAGACATGCACCATCACCCCGGTTGCCGGATCGCGCTCGGTATGGCAGTTGCCGGCAATATGGCTGCGCGTGTCGAAGACGTCGATCTCGTGACCTGCCAGGGCAAGCTCGCGCCCGATGACCGCGCCTGAAAGTCCGGCGCCGACGATAGCGATTTTTTCAATCCGCGACATTGGCAATCAGCTCTTTCGGGGTGCGCATGTCGGGGACATCACGATTTGGTCCAGAGCCGGCTGTCCGGCCCGATGGGGGCGTAATCGTGCCATGCGGACAGCTTGTCGAGATAGGCCTGTCTGTAGGTTCGATCGTCGCAGAAGGCGATATTGTCCTGAACGAGCTCGATCCCGATGTCGTAATAGATGTCGAGGTTGCGCAGGTCCGGCACCGGCGTTTCGCCGTGCTCGCACTCGGCCTGCATCTGCCAGAAAAGCGCTTCGAGGCGGCGGGCAAGAGCCGGGATGTCGCGCAACGGGCTGGTCTCGCGCTTTGCCTGCAGGCTTTCCCTGATCCTTTCAAGGCTCCTGCGATTGCCGGCAAAGCCGATGGCCTTTTCAATATAGTCCTCCGGTCCCGAACAAATCAGCCCGGGAACGCCGGCCGCCGCGACGATGCTGTGGCAGAAGCGGGCCGCAAAGCTCTTGCCGGGGAAGGTCAGGACAGGCAGTCCCATGGTCAGGGCATCGGCCCCGGTCGAGTGGGCTCCGTAGGGGAAGGTGTCGAGGAAAAGGTCGGCGATCGCGATCCGGGCAAGATGTCGGGCGTTCGGCGCCTTCGGCGCGAAGATGAGGCGCTCCGGCTCGACGCCGGCGCCTTCGGCCGCCTTGCGCAGCCGCTGGTCGACATCATCGCCCCCGGTCAGCAGCCAGAGCACGCTGCCCGGCGTGGCCAGCAGGATCTTCATCCAGTGGGAAAAGCTCTCCTGCGTGATCTTCTGCATGCCGTTGAAGCAGGCGAAGACGAAGCCGTCCTCCGGCAGTCCCGCCGCGCTGCGGGACGGCCTTTCGGCAATCACCCGCTTGCGGTCGATCGGCTGATTGCAGGCGATGCGGAGCACTTTTTCCGAATAATAGATCTCGTTTTCGGGCGGGATGATGCGGTCGTCGGCGATGATGTAGTGATGGAAAGGGCTGCCCATGCTGCCCGGATAGCCGCAGAAATTGACGATCACCGGCGCTGGACGATAGGCGAAGATCTTCGTTCGGGCATGTTTGGTATAGCCATTGACGTCGATGAGGATATCGATGTCGTCGTCGGCGATCTGCCTTGCCGCCTCGGCATCGCTGAGAGCGGCGATATCGCGCCAGCCATCGACCACGGCCTTCATGCGTGTTTGGGTGGCGTCGCCTTCGGCACGCTCGCCGCAATAATAGGCGTAGATCTCGACGCTGCGCTTGTCGTGCAGCTCCAGCACCTCCCTGAGCGCGAAGCCGACCGCGTGATCGCGCAGGTCCGAGGAGACATAGCCGATGCGCAGCCGCTGGCCGGTCCCGGTCTTTTTCGTCACTGTCTTGCGCGCAAAGCCGCTGGTATCGGGCCGCCCGACGAAGGACTGGTTGTAGCGGTAGGCCTTGGCGAGCTGGAACAGCGGATCGTCGGAATAGCAGGCCAAGGCCAGCGGCGACATGGCATCGAGCAAATGACGCATCGAGACGTGATCCGAAGGAACCAAAGTCGGCCACTTGCACAGGCGCTGGCGCACGGCGCTCCAGTGCTGGCCGGCCTCCGTCTTGTCGGGCCGCAGCTCCATCGCCTGCCATAGTGCGGTTTCCGCGTTTTCCAGCAATCCGGCATTTTCCATGACGCGGCCGATGTGCTGCAGCGCCATCAGGCGATGCGAAAGCCGGTCGGGCGTGCTCTCGGCAGTCAGGTCCACGAAGCTGCGCCATTGCTGAATGGCCTGCGTGGCGACGCCGCTGTCTTCAAAGGCCCGGCCGAGATTGATATGCGCCGGCCCAAACCGCGAATCGAGCTTCAGGCAGGCGCGAAGCGCATGGATCGATCCCGCGACATCGCCCAACTGCCTGAGCGTGACGGAATAATTGAAATAGACGAGATGCAGGAAGGGATGGGACTCGTTGAAGGCGATCCAGACTTTGTAAACCTCCGCCGCTTCCAGTCTTTGCCCGGCCGCACTTCTGTTTTCGGCGAACTGAAACAAATCCGTGAAGGACAGGCGCTGCGTGCGCGCAAGCTCCAGAATTCCAGCAAGGCTTGGAACAGGAGACGGAGCTGATGCATCATTGGTGACCATGGACATCCCACGAATTGACGGCCGGCGTTGCACCATTTGCGAAATGGTTGCCAGTCATTAACTGTGCTAGCTTGCTTTAAGCATGTCACGCGGGCGGGCCCTAGCATTACAGTTGCATATTTATCTATAGTCTGAATCTATGGGTCTCCATGATTCGGAGGTCATGGATGAC
>JASGEG010000206.1:0-7549 GCA_047606605.1 Rhizobium sp. | reverse complement strand
CTTCGTGCATTGATGGAGGCTGAAGCAGATTTGTAATCTGTAACATCTCAGGCCAGCGCCAAATCAAGATAGATGCTACTTGGTTCAAAGGTGTTTTTTGATACGCCGGTGCTAAAATAAAACCGTGAAGCCCCGCCGACCGGAGTGCCGCTCTTTCGGCCGGATTTTTTAAGACACGCCCGTCACCCGAGATGAATATCCATTGGTCATTTGATTTCCGAAGAAGATCGATCCATTCCAAATCCTTGGAATTTCGACCATTCGGCAGGCTAGGTATATCGCGTATATGCGCAGCCATGTGACCTTGATGCTGAATGAAACCATGCAATGTGGTGGCAAAAACAGGGGAAGTGCAATTGTCAAAAAAGACGTTCACGCTGCGAGCCGCTGTTCCATTATCGTTTCAAATTCGATGGCATGTCTGACCGCTGTTTCGGATACATCATATGCCAGCGCAGCATTTCGGATGCCGCCATCGTGTTTGGCCGCCGCCGCCAAAATCGCCGTCGGTATGCTCGACGAGGCATCTATGGGCTGACCGAATGAGCGGGTAGGGTCGACAACGACGTTCAGTCGTCGGCCTACCGGCCACCAGGCCAGCGGATTTCCATCATCGCCAAAATCGACAGTTTTCAAAATCGGATCGAGAATACTGTTAAATTCGAATTGCTTGCGGAACAGATTAAGTAAAAGTTCACGCTTTTCGCCATCGCTATCTTCTTGAACGATGTGAAGGAAAATCTCGCGTCCATCTGTTCTAAAGCGGTTGGTGGACAAAGGCCTGTCACGACCGATGACATCTCTAGCGACCGCGATCGCGGCACGCACTCTAATCGCTGATACGCCCACCTGGATAAAAGCGTCCGCTACGCGAACTTCCATCAGATCGCGAAACCCAAGAAATACCCGATCGTCGCCAAGCGAAATTTCGGGTGTCCAAAGCGGTGGATAGTACTTTCCTTGAATATAATGGCCCCTTAGCCAGCGCGCGATTTTGGCAGACGGAATACGAAGGAGCTTTCCCGCTTCAGCGGGAGTATATAGGCCGACACCAATCAATCCATCATTGCTCATGCAGCCATAATCCATCGTCTTGATTCGGTGTCAACAGTCGAACGTAACCCTATCCTTTTTAAACTCGATGATTGAACTGGCTACGCTGCATTCGTGGCCCCTCTCGCCTCGGTTTCGGCCTTGGCGGCCTCGCGTCTCTTGGCGGCATCCGCATATTTCTGCGCAAGGAAGGCGCAGACCATCAGCTGGATCTGGTGGAACAGCATCAGCGGCAGCACGATGGCGCCGATGCCCTGGCCGGCGAAGATGACGTTGGCCATCGGCACGCCGCTCGCCAGCGACTTTTTCGAGCCGCAGAAGGTGATGGTGATCTCGTCGGCCTTGGAGAAGCCGAGCGCGCGGCTGCCGAACATGGTGATGCAGAGCACCAGCGCCAGAAGCACGATATTGGCGACGATGACGGTGGCGATGTCGACCAGCGAGAAGGTATGCCACAGTCCCTCGACGACGGCTTCGCTGAAGGCCGAATAGACGACCATCAGGATCGAGCCGCGATCGACCGGCATGAGAATCCGCTTCTTCGAGCGTATCCAGTTGCCGATCAAGGGCTGCAGCAATTGACCGGCGATGAAGGGTGCCAGCAGCTGCAGCATGATCTGCTCCAGCACGTCCCAGGAAAAACCGCCCTGGCCGCCGACGGAGAAAAGCACGCCGACGAGCAGCGGCGTCAGGAACATGCCGAAGATGTTGGAGGCCGAGGCGGCGCAGATCGCCGCCGGCACGTTGCCGCCGGCAATGGAGGTGAAGGCGATCGACGACTGCACCGTCGAGGGCAGGACGCTCAGGAAGAGGATGCCGGTATAGAGCGCCGTCGGCAGGATGCTGGTCGGCACGATCTGCCCCATGCCCAGCGCCAGCAGCGGAAAGATGCCGAAGGTGGTCAGCAGGATGACCAGATGCAGGCGCCAGTGCAGCAGGCCGGCGATGACGACATCGCGCGACAGGCGCGCGCCGTGCAGGAAGAACAGCAGGCCGATGGCGAAATTGGTGGCAATGCTGAAATAGTGGGCGCTCGCCCCCTGAACGGGAAAGAAGGATGCGGTCAGCACCGTGAGCACGAGCAACATGGTGAAGGTATCGGGGAGAAAGCGGCGCATCGCGCAAATCCAATCGCAATTTCGGGCTACATCTTTTCCCTTGCAGATAGACCTATCGTGATCCACGATGCAAGGAATAACAGTTATCACGATATGGGATGATCGGGATGCTCGACCTCACGCAATTGCGCAGCTTCGTCGGCGTGGCGCAGATGGGCAGTTTCACGCTGGCGGCCGAGCGCCTCGGGCTTGGCCAGTCCACCGTCAGCCAGCATATCCAGCGGCTGGAGGCGGCACTCGGCCGCAAGCTTCTGGCGCGCGACACGCATCGGGTGGTGTTGACCGGCGACGGCGAGGCACTGCTCGGCCATGCCCGGCAGATGCTCTCCATCGAGGGCGAGGTACAGCAGCTTTTCGCCGGCAACAGCCTGCGCGGCAATCTGCGGCTCGGCGTCTCCGAGGATTTCGTCACCAGCCAGTTGCCGGATGTGCTGGAGGAATTCGTCCGCTCGCATCCCTCCGTCGATCTGGAATTGACGGTCGCGCTCAGCGGCACGCTCTACGAGATGCAGGACAATGGCGATCTCGACCTCGTGCTCGCCAAGCGCCGTCTCGGCGATGTCAGGGGCAAGCTGGTCTATCGCGAGCCGCTGGTCTGGCTGGCGCGCGATCCGGAGCGCATCCGAGCGATGGCGGGGCCTTTGCCGCTGATCGCCTTTCCCCCGCCGAGCGTCACGAGGGCCGTGGCGCTGGAAGCGCTTCGCCGTCAGCAGGTGCCGTGGCGCATCGTCTGCACCTGCGGCAGCCTGAGCGGCCTGACGGCGGCGGCCCGCGCCGGCATGGGCGTTCTCGTCCAGCCGCGCAGCATGGCGCCGGCGGGACTTGCGGAAATCGGCCCAGGCTGGCTGCCGGCGCTGGAGGACGTGGAATTCGTGCTGGTGCCGCGCAAGGGGGCGGATCAACTGCTGGTTAGCGCTCTCTCGGAGGATATTCTTGCGAAGGTAAGGGGGCTGGGGTCGGCTTGATGGAGACCGGCGGATGGGCCGATACAGAAAGCCATGCCGGATCAGGAGGATAAAACTAAGAAAGCCTTAGGATTTCTTCGCCGGCTTCCGTTTTCGCCCCGTCTGTCTCGACATTCGCCAAGCCGGATTCAGGTCGAAGTCAGCTTCGGCTGCTATCGTGAGTGGCATTGGACGAGCTGCACGAGGATATCAGCCCCCATGACCTATGGTGCCATCTTCATTTCCGGACTTGTAGCCTGCGTAATGGCAATGACGGTGATCGTTCATCATGCTCCGGCGTCCGATGATCGCGACCTCTCCAATTCCGCCATGTTCGCGCATCGGAATCAAGAATAGCATTTTGTCCGCCTGACTGAGCGCCGGCTGGCCGCAACCAGTCCGGCGCTTTTTTATTTTTTCGTCAAGCGAGGCAGGCCAGGAAGCCGGCGACATCATCTTCGGTCGTGGCAAAACTGGTGACGAGGCGGATCAATGCCTCGTTCTCGCCCACGAGATCCGGCCGCGCTTCCGGGATCGGCCATTCGTAGAACTTCGCACCCTTGTCCTCGGCATTTTTCGCGGCCGTTTTCGAGATGATGGCGAAGACTTCGTTCGAGGCGGTCGGCCAGGCCAGCCGCGCACCCGCCGTCCGCTCGATACCGGCGCGCAGCCGGTCGGCCATGCGATTGGAATGGCGGGCGAGATCGAGCCAGAGGCCGCCTTCGAAATAGCCGTCGAACTGCGCGGCGATGAAGCGCGATTTGGAGAAGAGCTGGGCGGCGCGTTTGCGGATGAAAGGCATCTCCTTCGCCTGCTCGGGATTGAAGAAGACGATCGCCTCGGCGCACCAGCAGCCGTTCTTGGTGCCGCCGAAGGAGAGGATGTCGACGCCGCGCTTCCAGGTCATCTCCGCCGGGCTTGCATCGAGTGCGACCAGCGCATTGGCGAAACGGGCGCCGTCCATATGCAGCGGCAGGCCGTTTGCCTTGCTGATCGCGGCGATGGCGTCGATCTCGGCCAGCGAATAGACGGTGCCGACTTCGGTTGCCTGGGTGATGGTGACGGCGGCGGCGCGACCGTGATGCACGGCGTCCTGCGGGAAGCGGGCGATCTTGGTGGCGAGCGCCTTCGGGTCGATCTTGCCGAGGGCGCCATCGACGGTTGCCAGCCGCGCACCGCTGAAGAAATCCGGCGAGCCGCATTCGTCCTCGGCGACATGCGCCTCGCTGTGACAGAAGCTGATGCCGCCCGGCTTCTGGACGCTGGCAAGCGCCAGCGAATTGGCGGCAGAGCCGGTCGCGACGAAGAAGACGGAGACGTCGTGTTCGAAGATGTCAGCGAATTTGGCTTCGATCTTGCGATCGAGATCGCTGGTGCCGTAGGCGGAGGCGAACCCGCCGGCTTCGGCGAGGAGGCGTTCGGCGATCTTGGAATGGGCGCCGGCCCAGTTGTCGGAGGCAAAGAACATGAAAAAGCACCAACTGAAGTTGCGGGATAGGGGAGGATTGGCAAAGTCCGCTGGACATTAGTCCAATATGGCGGCCTATCAAGAGCGCCGGGCTGAAGGATTCATCACTGAAATTGATGGGCGCAATCAACAATTAAAATAGTGCGCTGCAGCGAAATTTTCTTGCTTCAATTATGCAACATAGGCAATCTTGCTTCGTGCGCTGACGAAATTTTGCCGTTTTGCTCTTGCGGAGGCGGGCGCTTTCTGTCATAGAGCTGGTGAATTAGGACAGGGTTGCTGTCCTATTTTGGCCACCGAGGCCGAAGATGCGCTTGGGGGTCCTGACGATGTCGGGATTTCGGGCTATAGTCACCGGGAGCGCACCCTATCGACGCCGTCAAGGCGGCAGGGTGCTGCGGCGGTGGAATAGCAAGGCGCGGAACGCTGACGACGGGCTCCACCGAGGGCCAGGTCTGCGACCGGATCTTCACAATGCAACAGCGCTGTCGCGCGTCGGACCGGATAACGGAGCGGCGCGGGATAAAGGATCGCCCGCGATGCGGGCCTTACCGGAGGGAAGACGATGACGAACAGGACGACGTCCATGACTTTTGACCAGACTGCTGCAGCCAATGCTGCGGCTGCGGCCAAAACGTCGAAACGCGCCGATCGTTTGACATCGGTGGGCATCCCGCCGAAGCAGGGCCTCTATGATCCGCGCAACGAGCATGATGCCTGCGGCGTCGGCTTCGTCGCGCATATGAAGGGCCAGAAGTCGCATCAGATCGTGCGCGACGGCCTGTTCATTCTGGAGAACCTGACGCATCGCGGCGCCGTGGGTGCCGATCCGCTGATGGGCGACGGCGCCGGCATTCTCGTGCAGATTCCGGACCGCTTCTTCCGCGAGGAAATGGCGCTGCAGGGCGTCATACTGCCGAAGGCGGGCGAATATGGCGTCGGCCATTTCTTCCTGCCGCGCGACGAGACGCTGATCGAGCATTTCAAGACCGCCATTACGCAGGTCGTTGCCGAGGAAGGCCAGGTTCTGCTTGGCTTCCGCGATGTGCCGGTCGACAATTCCTCGCTGTCCAAGGCGCCGGATATCGCCGCCACCGAACCGCATCATGTGCAGGTCTTCATCGGCGCCGGCCGCGATGCCGGCACGAACGAGGAGTTCGAGCGCCGCCTCTTCACCCTGCGCAAGGTGATCTCCAATCGCATCTATGCGGAATATGAGGGTGAGGAGAGCAGCTTCTATCCGGTTTCGCTGTCGAGCTCGACCATTGTCTACAAGGGCATGTTTCTCGCCTATCAGGTGGGCGCCTATTACAAGGACCTGGCCGATCCACGCTTCGAATCCGCGGTTGCGCTCGTGCATCAGCGCTTCTCGACCAACACCTTCCCGTCGTGGAAGCTGGCGCATCCTTACCGCATGGTCGCCCATAACGGCGAAATCAACACGCTGCGCGGCAACGTCAACTGGATGGCGGCGCGTCAGGCTTCGGTGTCCTCGCCGCTGTTCGGCGACGATATCTCCAAGCTCTGGCCGATCTCCTACGAAGGACAGTCCGACACCGCCTGTTTCGACAACGCGCTCGAGTTCCTCGTGCGCGGCGGCTACTCCATGGCGCATGCCATGATGATGCTCATTCCCGAAGCATGGGCCGGCAACCAGCTGATGGCCGCCGAGCGCAAGGCGTTCTACGAGTATCATGCCGCCCTGATGGAGCCGTGGGACGGCCCGGCCGCGGTCGCCTTCACCGACGGCAAGCAGATCGGCGCGACGCTCGACCGCAACGGCCTGCGTCCGGCCCGCTATCTCGTCACCAACGACGATCGCATCATCATGGCCTCCGAGGCTGGCGTCCTGCCGGTCGAGGAAGAGAAGATCATCCAGAAGTGGCGCCTGCAGCCGGGCAAGATGCTGCTGATCGACATGGAAAAGGGCCGCATCATCTCCGACGACGAGGTGAAGTCCGAGCTTGCCACCAAGCATCCCTACCAGAGCTGGCTCAAGCGTACGCAGCTGATCCTGGAAGACCTAAAGCCGGTGGAGCCGCGCGCGCTGCGCCGCGACGTGTCGCTGCTCGACCGCCAGCAGGCCTTCGGCTATACGCTGGAAGACACCAAGCTCCTGATGTCGCCGATGGCGACGACAGGGCAGGAGGCCATCGGCTCGATGGGCACGGATACGCCGATCTCGGCCATGTCCGACAAGCCGAAGCTCCTCTACACCTATTTCAAGCAGAACTTCGCGCAGGTGACCAACCCGCCGATCGATCCGATCCGTGAAGAGCTGGTGATGAGCCTCGTCTCCTTCATCGGCCCGCGCCCGAACCTGCTCGACCATACCGGCATGGCCAATGCCAAGCGGCTGGAAGTGCGCCAGCCGATCCTGACCAACGGCGATCTGGAGAAGATCCGCTCGATCGGCCATACGGAAGATCGCTTCGACACCAAGACGCTCGACTTCACCTATGATGTCGAGCGTGGCGCCGAAGGCATGCCCGAGATGCTCGACCGCCTCTGCGAGCGGGCGGAAGCGGCCGTTCGCGGCGGCTACAACATCATCGTGCTCTCCGACCGCCAGATCGGGCCGGACCGCATCGCGATCCCGGCGCTCTTGGCGACCGCCGCCGTGCACCATCATCTGATCCGCAAGGGTCTGCGCACGTCGGTCGGCATCGTCGTCGAGACCGGCGAGCCGCGCGAAGTGCATCATTTCTGCCTGCTGGCCGGCTACGGTGCGGAAGCAATCAACCCCTACCTCGCCTTCGACACGCTGCTCGACATGCATCAGCGCGGCGAATTCCCGAAGGAAGTGGACGCGACCGAAGTCGTCTACCGCTACATCAAGGCGGTCGGCAAAGGCATCCTCAAGGTCATGTCGAAGATGGGCATCTCGACCTACCAGTCCTATTGCGGCGCGCAGATCTTCGATGCGGTCGGCCTGTCGTCGGAACTGGTTGACCAGTATTTCTTCG
>JASGEG010000205.1:0-16868 GCA_047606605.1 Rhizobium sp. | reverse complement strand
TCGACCGCGTAAACGACCCTGTTTCCGACAAACGGTATCGCCGCACTCCGAAGCGCAAGGCACATTCACGAAATGAATGTCTTGATCAAAACAGAGAAGACTTGACGGAGGTGCGATTAAACGACCCCTCCTATCCTTTCTGGTATTGTTCGCAGCCTGGTGGCTGTTGCTGCTGGTCTTCAACAGGTTCCCCCAGATCGATCTTTCCGTCGCCCGCGCCGCCTTCACCGGCATGCCTTGCGCGCCCGGCGGTCCCGAAAACGGGATCTGCGGCACGTTTGCCTATGACCGGAATCCGGTGTTTACCTTCGCGCGCACCGTCACGCTCGCCTTGCCCTACATCGCGGTCATCGTCCTGCTCGCGATTCCCCTCCTCTCGTGGAAACGCCATGGGGCATTCTGGCGGGCGCCGCTGGTCGATCGATGCATCGCCGCGCTGGTGTCTTTGGCGCTTGGCTGCGGGCTTCTCGTCAACCTGATCCTGAAGGCCTATTCGGGCCGCCCACGCCCGCGCAGCACCGATCTTTTCGGCGGGACACTGGATTTCGTTCAGGCCGGCTCCTTCGCCGGCAAATGCCTCAGGAACTGTTCCTTCATCTCCGGCGAATCGGCCTCCGCGGGCTGGCTTCTCTGTCTCGTCCTGCTGCTGCCGCCACGCTGGCGCCTGCCGCTGGGCCTGCCTCTTGTCGTCATATCCCTGTTGATGCCGACCATGCGCGTTCTCACCGGCGCGCACTACCTGTCCGACGCCGTCCTCGGCTGGCTCTCGTCGCTGGTGATCTTCGCCGCCGTGCTGGCCGCGTTCGAGCTCTGGAGCCCCAGATCGGCGCAGCGCGTATAAGGCTGACGGGCCCCGCCTCTCAGCCGGCTTCCGGAAGACGGCCTGGCCGGCGACCACCACCTGCTTTCCCCTCACCTGCGCCGGCAACCGCCTTGCGGACGCGGGCGGACAGTTCGGCGAGCCCGAACGGCTTTACGAGATAATCGACCGCCCCGATGCTCAATCCGTTCATCCGGTCGGAGATCTGGTCATAGGCAGACAGAATGATCACCGGCGTCGCCCCTGCCCGCGTGCCCATGGATCGCAAAAGCTCCAATCCGCTTCCGTCGGGCAGGCGCAGGTCAAGCAGAACGACATTGTAAAGGCTGGCGGCGACCGCCGCCCGCGCAGACCTCAGATCCATCGACCAGTCGACGACAAAGCCCTCGGCGCGCAGGTGATCCTGCACCGCATTGCCGATAGTGACATCGTCTTCGACCAATAAAACCCGCACGCCTGCTTCCCCATTCGAAAGGGATGCTATGATCGGGATTGCTGACGACGACCTGAACCGGCGTGACCACGCGGCAAAATGCGCGTGGAAGCAAAATGGGATAGCGGTTCACAGGGAAAGGTTGTTCAGGTAAATGTCAGGAACGGTGGGCATGGTCCCGCGCTCAACAGTCAAGCTGCGGCCCGCGCGCCACAGCGCGCGGCTTTCCGGCCCCGTTTCCGGGAATGCCTTGGAGAAAACCTTTGAACGACAACAACAGGCAGCCTGGCGGGCGAATCATCCGGCCAGCCATCGGCAGCGTCACACTATGCCTTATAACCACGCTTTATATACTTATTGTGACAAACAGCATGTTCTGGACCAGGGCATACGGCTATTTCACAGCCGAACCAGCCGCCTTTGTCGCCTTCATCCTCGGCATCTCGGCCGCCATCATGGGCCTCTTCACCTTTTTCTCCGCCAAATACGTCACCAAGCCGACGCTCATCTTCTTCATTCTGGTCGCCGCGGTCTCCTCCTGGTTCAACGATCAGTTCGGGGTGACCATCGACAAGGAAATGATCCGCAACGCCGCCGTCTCGACGGGTGCCGAGGCTGGCCATCTGATCACGGCGCGCTTCGCGATACATGTGCTGCTGACCGGTGTCCTGCCCTCGCTGGTGATTGTCTGGGTACGCATCATCCATCGCCCCATTCTCTGGAAGCTCGTCCATAATACCGCGGTCATCCTTGCCTGCGCGGCGGTCTTCGTCGTGGCCGGCACCAGCTATTACAAGACTTTCGCCGGTGTCGGCCGCGCCCACCGCGATCTCATGGATACCCTCAATCCGGTGATGCCGATCACCAGCGCCGTGCGCTATGTCATCGATTCGCAGAGAAATGCGAATGTCGTCGCTGCACCGCTCGGGACGGATGCGCGCCGGGTCGGCGCCGTCGACAACGGCAAGCCTCGCGTCACCATCATCGTCGCCGGCGAAACCGCGCGCGCGCAGAATTTCTCGCTCGGCGGCTACGGCAGGCCAACCAATCCGGAACTGGCCAAACAGAACATCGTCTATTTCCCCGGCACCACAAGCTGCGGAACGGCGACGGCGACATCGATCCCCTGCCTGTTCTCCGTCTATACGCGCGCGCAATATAGCCACCGCAAGGGTCTCGAAACGCAGAACCTGCTTGACGTGCTGACCCATGCCAAGGTCGACGTGACCTGGCTCGACAACGATACCGGCAGCTACAACGTCACCGATCGCGTCTCCTATACCTATTTGCCGACCTCGGCCGATCCGCGCTTCTGCAAGGACGGCGAATGCCTCGACGCCATCCTGGTCGACAAGGTCGACAACTGGCTGGATCATATCAAGGGCGACAGCGTCCTCGTGCTGCATCAGCTCGGCAGCCATGGCCCGGCCTATTACCAGCGCTATCCGGAAGAGTTCCGCCGCTTCACGCCCGATTGCCGCGCCAATGATTTCGGCAAATGCAGCCAGGAAGAAATCAACAATGCCTATGACAATACGATCCTCTACACGGATCATATCGTCTCGACGGTCATCGATAAGCTGAAGCAGCGTTCAAGCTCGATATCCGGCTCGGTCATGTATTTCTCGGATCACGGCGAGTCGCTCGGCGAGAACGGCATCTATCTGCACGGCACGCCCTATATGATCGCCCCGCCGGAGCAAATCCATGTGCCCTTCCTCGTCTGGATGGCCGACGATCTGGCCAAGACTGCCGGCTACGATATGGCCTGCGTCGCAAAGGGGGCAACCACGGGCAGCCATTCGCATGACAACATCTTCCATAGCGTCCTCGGCATGATGGATATCGCGACGAAGGTCTACGATCCCAGCCTGGACGTCTTCGCTGCCTGCCGTCGCCCGGCAAACAAGCTCGCGCAAGCGAACTGACGGCAGCGGGCCGGCAAACCGGACTGAGCGCGGAATTGCGGGATCGCAGGCAGCGAGACCGCAATTCGGAGCGCCCGGTTCAAAGCCGGGCTGGCTGGCGCACGGTGCGCTCGTTTTCCACATTGCCGGTGTTGAGGGTCGTGTTCCTTTCCAGGAGCACGACCTCGCATATCGGCTCGGCGACCGGACAATGCTCGACGCCATGCGGCACGATGATGTATTCGCCGGGGCCGAGAACGACATCGCCGCCACTCTCCGCGCGCAGCTTCATCCGCAGCGTTCCCTTGACGACGAGGAAAAGCTCGTCTTCCTCTTCATGATGGTGCCAATGGAAGGCGCCATCCAGCTTGACGAGCTTGATCTGGAAATCGTTGATATCGCCGCCGATCCTCGGGCTCCAGCTCTCGTGCAAGGCTGCGAAAGCCTTCGCGAGATTGACCTTTTTCAACTCCGTCATGCAATCCTCCCTATCGTTCCGATATCGGCCGTATCCGTCACTATCGACGGCGCCCTTGCCAAAGACAACGTGCATTCATCCATGATGGCATATCGAATTTTTCGAATGGAACCGACGAAACTTTGCGGATAGTTCGCCGGAGCGAAGACGCGTACATGCCTTCCCACAATCATTGCTCCAGGCAACGGGAAAGATCATGACGACACATACTGTCGAATTCGGGCTGGATACGTTCGGCGACGTCACCCATGACGAGGCCGGAAAGCCGGACTCTCACGCCCAGGTCATCCGCAACGTCATCGAGGAAGGCGTCCTCGCCGACCAGCTCGGGATCGACTTCTTCGGCATCGGCGAACATCACCGCGAGGATTTCGCCGTCTCCTCGCCGGAGACCGTCCTTGCCGCCATCGCTGGCCGCACCTCACGCATCCATCTCGGATCGGCAGTGACGGTTCTGAGCTCCGATGATCCGATCCGCGTCTTCCAACGCTTTTCCAGCCTGGATGCGGCCTCGAATGGCCGCGCCGAGGTGATCCTCGGCCGCGGCTCCTTCACCGAATCCTTCCCGCTCTTCGGCTTCGAATTGTCGGACTATGAAAAGCTGTTCGAGGAAAAGCTCGATCTTTTTGCCGCTCTGCTGACCAACGAGCCCGTGACCTGGAAGGGCAGCATCCGCCCGCCGCTCGTCAACCAGCGCGTCTTCCCGACGATCGAGAAGGGGCATCTGAAGACATGGATCGGCGTCGGCGGCAGCCCGGCTTCGGTCGTGCGCGCCGCGCATTATAATCTGCCGCTGATGCTGGCGATCATCGGCGGCAGCCCCTATCGTTTCCAGCCCTATGTCGATCTCTATCACAAGGCCGTCCAGCAGCTGGGCGGAACAGTGCAGCCGATCGGCATCCATTCGCCGGGCTATATCGCCGATACCGACGATCAGGCCAGGGAAGAACTATGGCCCTGCTACAAGGCAATGCGCGACCGCATCGGACGCGAGCGCGGCTGGCCGCCCATGACGCGCGGCGAATTCGAAAACGAAATCGAAAACGGCTCGCTCTATGTCGGCTCGCCGGAAACGGTTGCCGCCAAGCTCGCGCCGGTCATCAAGACGCTCGGTATCAGCCGCTTCCAGCTCAAATACAGCGCCGGCACCCTCAGCCATCAAAAGCTGATGCGCTCCATCGAGCTTTACGGCCGGGAGGTCATCCCGGCGGTTCGGGCCGCGATACAATAACGGCCCTATTGAAACAGGCTGTCGGCTCATAACGACGATGGCGCGAAGCGCCATCGCCAGAATCCTGTTGCCATGCCGCGGTAGCAAGCGCTACAATTGTCGAATATAGTAGCATATACTACAATCGATGCGCGGAAGCACAGACATGACGACAGGCGCCGTATCGCAGCCGCAGACAGCGCTTCAAGGCGCGACATTCGAGAGCCGCGTACTGGCCATGATCGAAGGCCTTGCGCCCGCCGAGCAGCGCATGGCCCGCTTCTTCATCGACCAGGGGCAGGCGGTGCTGCTGAACTCCGCCGCCCAGATCGCGCAGCTCGCGGGCGCCAGCGATGCGACCGTGATACGCACCGCCCGCGCGCTTGGGTTCGAGAGCCTCTCGGCGCTTCGCGCCGCCATGCTTTCGGATCTGACGGGATCGCCCTCGCCCGGCCACCGCCTGGAGCGGACGCTGGCCGAAACCGGCAGCGGCGCGGCCGATGCCCTTCACCACGTCATCGGCATCCACGAAGCCACGCTGGACGTCCTGCGGCGCCCCGATGTTGCCGGAAGCTTCGCCCGCGCCATCGATATTCTCGCGGCGGCAGAGCGACGTCACATCTTCGGCATCGGCCCCTCCGGTGCGATGGCGGATTATGCCAGCCTGCAATTCAACCGCATCGGCCTGCCCACCAACGCGCTCTCGACATCGGGCATCGCCCTGGCGGACCGTCTTCTGCAGCTCAACAAGGGCGATGCCGTGCTGATGATGGCCTATGCGCCGCTCTATCGCGAAGTCGAGGTCGTGCTCGACCAGGCCGAGCGCCACGGCATACCGGTGATCCTCGTCAGCGACGATCTTGGCGCGCTGGTCGCCGACAAGGTCACCGAAACCCTGCCGATTCCGCGCGGCAAGGCCGACCATCTCGCCATGCATGGCGGCACGATGGTGTTGATCGAAGCGATGATCGTCGGCCTGGCCGCGCGGCGGCGCGAAACCGCGCTCGACAGCCTCGACCAGCTCAGCGCCATGCGCGGCGCCCTCGACAAAGGCTGGAGCAAACGGGGCACCAGGAAACGAAAATAGCATGTGGAAACAAGCGTCTATCCGCCACTCGGGAATCACTGCATGAGCAACCTCACACCCATTCTATCCACGATAACCGCCTCCTTCCTCGGCTCCTTCGTCGAGGTCGTGGAGGCCTTCACCATCGTCCTGGCCGTCGGCGTCACCCGCAGCTGGCGCCCGGCGCTGACGGGCGCAGCACTCGCGCTTGCCTTGCTTGCCGCCCTCGTCCTCGTCTTCGGGCCGCTGCTGGCGCTGATACCGATCCACACCATGCAGTTCGTCATCGGCGTTCTGCTGATCCTCTTCGGCATGCGCTGGCTGCGCAAGGCGATCCTCCGATCGCTCGGCATCATCGCCCTGCATGACGAAGAGGCCGCCTTTTCCAAGGAAACCGCTATTCTCCGACAGCAATCCGGAGACCGGCGCGCCGATTATCTCGCCGGCCTCGCCGCCTTCAAGGCTGTGCTGCTGGAGGGGGTCGAGGTGGTGTTCATCGTCATCGCCGTCGGCGGTGCCCATGGCATGACGCTCTATGCCGGCTTCGGCGCGCTCGCCGCCTTCGTTCTGGTCATGCTGATCGGCCTGCTCGTGCATCGCCCGCTCGCCACGGTGCCGGAAAACACGCTGAAATTCGTGGTCGGGCTGATGCTGACCAGCTTCGGCATCTTCTGGACCGGCGAAGGCATGGGCGCGGACTGGCCCGGCGAGGATCTCGCCCTGATCGCCATCTTCGCCATCGTCTCGCTCACCTCCTTCCTCATCGTTCGCAGCCTCAAGGGCGCGGCCGGAAAACCCACGGCAAAGGCAGCGCAATGAACATTATCCGCATCGCTTTATCCGAACTCATCGGCATGTTCGTCGACGACGGCAGCCTGGCGACCCATTGCCTGATCCTCATCCTGGCGATCGCGGGAGCGGTCGAGTTCCTCGCTTTGCCGCCGCTTGCCGGCGGGTTTCTCCTGTTGGCCGGCTGCCTTGCGATCCTGCTCTACAGCGTGCGCCGCGGCATAAGACGATAAGATCTGCATTCGCGCCGCCTCTCGACAGGGGACCGGCACGGATGCGAAGCTTTGCGGCAGTTTGATGCAGGGGAGAATCGTTCCGATGAGCAGTGCCTATCCCGAGATCTACCTCGTCCGGCACGGCCAGACGGAATGGAGCCTGTCCGGCAGGCATACCGGGCGAACCGACATTCCCCTGACGGAAGCCGGCGAGGAGGCTGCGCGCAAGGTCGCCGGCCGCCTGCCCGCCATCGATTTCGCCGCCGTCTGGTCGAGCCCGTCGCAGCGCGCCAGGAACACCTGCGCGCTGGCGGGCTTCGGCGATGCCGCTGTCATCAAGGACGATCTGGCCGAATGGGACTATGGCGCCTATGAGGGCATCACCACGAAGGAAATCCTCGCCGCGCGGCCCGGCTGGCAGCTCTTCCGCAACGGCTGCCCGAATGGCGAGACGGCCGCCGATGTCGGCGCGAGAGCCGACCGGATCATCGCCGGCATCCGGGCGGTGAACGGTTCCGTCCTGATCTTTTCCAGCGCCCATTTCCTGAGGGTCTTTACAGCCCGCTGGCTCGGCCTGCCGCCGCAGGACGGCGCGTGTCTCGTGCTGGATACCGCCAGCATCAGCGCGCTCGGCTATGAGCACGACCTGAGCGAGCCCGTCATCCGCCGCTGGAACCAGACTTGAGCGCCCCGCGGTAACCGATCGAGCGGCAACGAGGCCGCTCGAACAGATCAGGTACCGAACGCCCGCGCTTACCAGGCGGCCAGTCCCAGCAGCTTTTCGCCCAGCGGCGTCAGGACCGCCGTCTCGGCATTGTGCTTTTCCCATTCGCGCGGATCGCCGGGAAAGGCATCGCGTCTGGGATGATCGCGTTCGCGCCACAGGCGGATGCGCTCCTCCCGCTCGGCGAGATTGTCGAACTCGGCGGGATGCATGGAAATATATTGCGCCATGCGCACGCGGTTCTCCGCATGGTTCGGGCGAACGCCATGGGCGAGCAGCGAATTGAAGATCATCAGATCGCCCGGCTCCATGTCGATATTGACGACCGAAAGCCCGGCCATGTCGGGATGCATCGGATCACGGTCGGCCGGCTGCGTCTTTTCCCACGTCTCGAAATGCTCGAACAGCTCCGGCACGCATTGGAAGCCGCCGACATCGCCATCCTGCTTCTTCAGGCTCAGAACGCCCTGCACGCCGATCGGCAGCGGCCGGATGGAGGTGTCGACATCCCAGTGGATGAAGCCGTTCGGATTGCCCTTCACCTTCTTCGGCGGATTGAGATTGGCGCGGTCGATCGTCACCCACAGGTCCTCGCGATCCCATATGTCGACGAAGGCGTCGTAGATGCGCTTCTCCATGCGGTTGTCCCAGAGCGCCTGGTGATTGTAGATCTCCAGCATGCCGGTATTGTTGAGCTCCTTCATCCTATGCTCACGGCGCTGCGGCGCATACCAGGTCGACGGATCGTTCGGGTCCTTCTCGTCGAAGGCCCAGAGCACCTCCGCCAGCCGCTCGACATTGACGGCTGGGACCGCCTGACGCACGATCACATAGCCTTTCGTGATCCAGTGCTGCCAATCCTGCCGCGAGAGGACCCGCAACGGCAGAGTCTTGCGGATATCCTTCAATTGCGTCGTGACTGAAGATGCGGTCGGGTGTGCGTCTCGTTTCAGGGCTTGCTGCATATGATCCTCCCATCTGGTGGACGCCCGAGGTTTCAGGCGACAACCGATTTATAGTCGGTGGTTCGCCGACCATGTTGCCCCGCTCTGGCAAAATCTGATACTATTCTGGCTTTCAATATCCAATAGACGCCTGATGAGACCCTATCTCGAAATATTGCCGCGCTTGCCGGACGCGTCCTGGAGCATGCTCAACCGGCGGCTCGACGATGCCATTCCCTTCCAGTGGCACCATCATCCCGAATTCGAGCTGACATTGACGCTGAATTCGATCGGCCAGCGCTTCATCGGCGACCACACAGGCGGTTATGAGGACGGCGATCTCGTGCTCGTCGGCCCGAACCTGCCGCATACGTGGGTGTCGCGCGCCAAGATCGACCACAGCGAGCCGCATGTGGCGCTCGTCCTCTGGTTCCATCGCGACTGGCTGCTGCGGATGACCGGCGGCGCCGTCGAGTTCCGACCGATAGAGGCGATGCTGGAACGGGCCGATCGCGGTCTGCACTTCTCGAAAGAGATCGCCGCCGCGATACGGCCGGACTACGAAGCCATCTTCGCCAAGCCGCCGGTGGAGCGCCTGCTGTCGCTGCTGACCATCCTGGCGCGGGTCGCCGACGACCGGCAGGCCGCGCCGCTCGCCAGCGCGGCCGCACAGGCACCGGAATTGAAGGAAAGCCGCGACCGCATCGACCGCGTGCTGACGCATATGCATCTTCACTATGCACGCACCATCCCGCTCGAGGAGCTGGCCGATATCGCAGCGCTCAGCGTTTCCGGCCTGCACCGCCTATTTCGCCGCCATACCGGCACGGCCATTTCCGACTATCTGATGAGGATGCGCATCGGCGACGCCTGTGCCCGCCTCTCCTCCAGCAATCAGGCGATCCACCACATCAGCGACGCCGTCGGCTATCATTCCATCGCCAATTTCAACAGGCAGTTCAAAAGCCTGAAGGGCGTGACGCCGCGGGAGTACAGGAGATTGTTCGTCCGGCGCTGAACGGCGACGAGCCGAGCAGCCGCGCAAGCCTTGCCGCCGTCGCATCCGCCACCTCGGGCAGCATGCGCGCAATGCCGAAGAGCAGGCCCGGGCGCGGCGGGCCGAGATGGAGGGAGGACATGGCGCGCAGGGCAAAGCCCTGGGCGTTGATCCTCTGCACCGCCGCGCGGTCGTCAAGGCCCGCGTCCCGGAACCAGCTCGCCACTTGCAGTCCGCCTGCCCCCTCGCCCACCTCGAGCCGATCGCCGCAATGGCGTCGCAGCGCGGAAACGCTGGCCGCCATGCGCGCGGCATAGACAGCATTCATGTGCCTCAGATGTGCGCGAAAGCGGCCGTCGCGGATGAAGTCGGCCAAGGCCGCCTGGATATGGATCGGCACGACCGCGCCCCTCAATCGCTGCGCGGCCGCAACCTCGGGCACCAGCCTCAAGGGCACGACGGCATAGGCGACACGCAGGCCTGGCGCGAGCGTCTTCGAGAAAGTGCCGAGATAGGCCACCACCTCGCTCTGATCGATCCCCTGCAAGGCGGCGATGGGGCGCGAGGCATACTGGAACTCGCTGTCATAATCGTCTTCCAGAACGATCGATCCGTTGGCGCGGGCGAAGTCGAGCAGCGCCAGGCGGCGCGGCAGGCTCATCGTCGCGCCGGTCGGATACTGATGCGAAGGTGTGACATAGATCAGCCGCGGCGGCGGGCCGCCGGTTCTGGCAATGTCGATGCCCGCCGCGTCGCAGGGCACGGGCACGAGATCGGCGCCGGCCATCCGCAGCAGGGCCTGCGCCGTGCCATAGCCGGGCTCCTCGATCCAGGCGGTGGCGCCGTGCGGGCGGTCCGGCCGCAGGAGAACACGCGCGATCAGGTCGATGGCCGCGCCGGTCGAGGGCACGATCAGCAACTGCTCCGGGCGCGCCACCACGCCGCGCGTGGCGGCGATATGATCGAGGATCGCCTCACGCAGCTCACGAATGCCGCTATGGGCGCCGTAACCGAGATCATGTACCCGCAACGAACGGCCCCGGGCGCCGAGATAGCGCGCCCAGACCGCATGCGGAAAGGCCGCGACATCGGGCATGCC
Source organism: Rhizobium sp. (assembly GCA_047606605.1). GTDB lineage: Bacteria > Pseudomonadota > Alphaproteobacteria > Rhizobiales > Rhizobiaceae > Rhizobium. The sequence goes on along the minus strand of JASGEG010000205.1, from coordinate 6,186 downwards.
GGGTTGAAAAAGGCCGCCTCCGGCGATTTCCGCGACCGGAGGTGAACCGACCGCCGGCGGCATGGGCTGTCCCTGCAGAGGCGGGGTCGAGAAGGCGGCAACGCGGGTTGCCGCGCCCGTCGTCGAATGCAGATAGCCTTCGGCCTTCAGCCGTTCATAGGCATTGACGGCGGTGGACCGCGCCACGCCGAGCGAGATGGCCAGTATGCGCGTCGACGGCACCCGCTGGCCCGCCGGCATCTGGCCGCGCAGGATGCGATCGCGCATCACGCGGTAGACCTGGCCTTCCAGATCGCCCGCCGCTCGGTCGAGCGCCGGCCATTGCGCCGCAAAAGTCATGACACCCCTCAACTGGTCTGCTGTAAATACATGAACTGGCAGTTCATAACATACCTCTTTGGCGGCAAGGATCAACATCGCCACCGAGGACACCATGACCGATCTTTCCACACTGCCGCCCACCGACTATCCGACCAGCGACCGCACCCGCGTCCGGCGCGAACATCATCGCGGCAGCCACGCCCGCGCGGATGTCCATGCGATTCTCGACGCCGCCCCTCTCTGTCACGTCGGCTATGTCATCAACGGCGCCCCCTATGTGACGCCGACGCTGCATTGGCGCGAGGGCGAGCATGTCTACTGGCACGGTTCCGCCGCAAGCCGCTTCCTGCACGCGGCGCAGGACATGCCCGTCTGCCTGACCTGCAGCATCATGGACGGCTATGTGCTCGCCCGCTCCGCCTTCAACCATTCAATCAACTACCGCTCCGCCATGGTCTTCGGCACGGCCCGCCTCGTGGACGATCCCGAGGAGAAGGCCGAGGCGCTGCGCCGCTTCGTCGAAAACCTCTTTCCCGGTCGCTGGGACAGCCTGCGGCCCATGACCGGGCAGGAGGTGAAGGCCACCTCCATCCTGCGCATGGAAATCGGCGAAGCGACGGCCAAGGTCCGCAACGGCCCGCCGGGAGACGGAGACGAGGCGGATGTTCCGGTATGGGCAGGCGTCCTGCCGGTGCGCAGCCATCTCGCGCCCGCCATCGCAGCACCCGGACTGCCGGACGGGATAGAGCTACCCGAACCGCTTGCCGCCCTGCTACAATCGGGCCGGATTCGATAGACTGCATTCGCATTTGAAGGATGAGACATGGACCTCGCCAATTGGAGCGGCGCGCGGCGCCCCGAACGGATTACGCTCGAAGGCCGCTACGCGCGGCTGGAGCCGCTGGACGCCGCGCGCCACGGCGCCGACCTCTTCGCCTCGGCGCAAGCCCCCGGCGCCGACGACCGCTTCCGCTATCTCTTCGAAGACGCCCCCGCCGATTTCGCTGCCTTCACCCCCTGGCTTGAGAAAGCCGCCGCCAGCACCGATCCGTTGTTCTTCGCGACGATCGACAAACGTACCGGCAAGGCCGAAGGCCGGCAGGCGCTGATGCGCATCGACAATACGCACGGCGTCATCGAGATCGGCAGCATCCTCTGGGGGCCGGCGATCGCCCGCAGCCGCGTCACCACCGAAACGCTCTATCTTTTCGCGTCCTACGTCTTCGACACGCTCGGCTATCGCCGTTTCGAGTGGAAATGCAACAATCTGAACGAGCCCTCGAAACGCGCCGCCGAACGCTTCGGCTTCACCTTCGAAGGCATCTTCCGCCAGCACATGGTCGCCAAGGGTAAGAACCGCGACACCGCCTGGTTCGCCATGATCGATGCCGAATGGCCCCGCCTCAAGGCCGGCTACGAGCGCTGGCTGCGCCCCGAAAACTTCGATGAAGCCGGCCAGCAGAAGAGCAAGCTGACCTTCGGGTAGTGCTGCCCCCTAGAGGGACTTTCGGAAATACACGACGCGTCTGGTTTCCTCGAAACCCAACGCGGCGTGAAAGGCGTGGCTTTGCGTATTTTCGAGCAGGGCATCCGACGCAAATTCATGGCATCCGGCCGCCCGCCCCCAGTCGGAAATCACATGACAGAACGATTGCGCCACGCCCTGTCGGCGATATTCCGGACACACATAGATACCCTCCAGGAACAACACCGGCGACGTGTTGCAACCGTTGACATACTCGTGGCGGAGCGTCGCCTCGGCGAACCCAACCATTTCACCCGTTCGACTACGGGCAATGAAAGCAATGGCTTTTGGCTCCGCAAGCATCTGCACCACTTCGGTTCGGTGACGTTCCACCGAACCGTCCGGCCAGAGGGCGGCGCGCAGGCGTAACCACTCATCCAGATGTTCGACGCTCGCTTCCTCTATCCGCATCGCTCGTACCTCCTGCTTGCTATCTTTCAATCGTAAACGCGTGCCAGCCGCTCAGGCCGCCCGAACCTGCCGCGCATCATCTCGATGACCTCGGCGATCGTCGGTCCGATCACCGGCGGCGGATTGTCCGCCTCGCAAAACTCGCGCCAGACAAAGAATGTCAGCTCGGCACCATCCGTATCCGGCTGTGGAGCCGGTTTGCCGAAGGAGGCCAGAACCCGGTATCGATCGTCTTTCCAGAAGAGCGCTTCGACCCAATCATAGATCGGCAGGATGTGGAAATGGATCGGATGTCCCGGCGAATGGCCGTAGCGGCCGATATAGATGCGCACGGGATGAAGCAGGGTCTCGATCTGCCGCTGCGCCTCGGCCAGGAGAGGCCCGAGCGAGGCGAGCGCTTCGGCGGGCAGATCGTAGAGCGCATTCGTGCCGCGCTTGGACCCGACCATCAGATAGCCCGGCAGCGCGGTATCCATGCGATGGTTCACAAGCCAGTGCTCCGTCTCGTGAATCCGGAATTTGGAAGGAATATCCAACGACGGCGCCTCGTTATTGTCAGGCAGAGGCGCCTAGAATGGCCAACTTGACCGGTGCCCGCAACATGGCGAAATCAAACGCTTCCCTTGCGCCTCAAGATTTCCCTTTCTCGGCCACAATCATCGCGGTACATATCGATCACATTCGCGCCAACCCACCCGATGATTCCGAGGATAATGGCATGACATTCCAGAACAGTTCGCGTCCCTACGCTGCTGTTTCATCCCTGTTGTGGCCGGCCATCTTTTGCGCCGGCCTGACGGGCGCCTATTTCGCCTTTCAGTCCGACATGCATCTGCTGTGGTTCAATGTCACCTATTTCTCGATTGTCGCGATCATCGCGCTCTTCGAGCGGCTGATGCCCTATGAGGAGACCTGGCTGGAAGGCGATGGCGAGACCTTCAACAACATTGCCCACACCCTGTTGAGCAAGGGCGGCGTGCAGATCGCCGCAGCCATCGGCACCTCGTTCCCGATGGCGGTCGCGACCGTGGCGCAGCCCCTGCTCAGCCACAAGGCGAATATCTGGCCGGAGCAATGGCCGATGGCCCTGCAGGTCGTGCTCGGGCTGATCGTCGCCGAATTCGGCCTCTACCTCGCTCATCGCCTCGCGCATGAATATCTGTCGCTCTGGCGCTTCCATGCCCTGCATCACAGCGTCGAACGGCTTTGGGTCATCAATACCGGTCGCTTCCACATCATCGACTCGCTGTTCAAGATCGCGCTTGGCCAGATCCCGCTCTATCTGCTTGGCGCGCCCCTGCCGGTCTTCCTGTGGATCGGCGCGGTCACGGCCTTCATCGGCCTTTTGACCCATTGCAACATCGATGTGCGCACCGGCCCGCTCGACTGGATCTTCTCGACGCCCCGCCTGCACCGCTGGCATCACTCCAAGATCCTGGCCGAAGGCAACACCAATTACGGCGAGAACCTGGTGATCTGGGACCAGCTTCTCGGCACCTATCACAATCCGCCGCGCCCCTCCTCCACCGATATCGGCATCACCGGCAAGGTCGCCGACAGTTTCCTTGCCCAGCTCGTGCAGCCCTTTTCCAGGAAAGGCGCCAAGCAGATCATCGGCAAGAAGCCGAAGGAAGTGCGCGACAAGGAAGCGCTGGCCGCGGCAAAGGCTGCCGCCCGGCGCAAGCAGGCCGAGGAGCCGATCCGCAAGTCGGGCTGAGGCATTTGAGCCGCAGCCTGCCCTATCGCACACGGGCGCACGGGGCTCAGCGCCTTTCACCCGGTGAAAGGCCGCCTCTTCAGCTTTGCAGGTCGCAAGCCGGCAAGGGCCGTCCCCGCCCCCGGCAATGCACGTAAATCTATTTCAAACGAGAAGATATTGTCATTTAACGTGTATTGAAAAAGATACCCCAGGGGGTTACCTATCCCTCGCAAATGACTGACCATGAAAGATTAGGAAAACTATTGAAATGGAAGGGAGATTTACCACAGATTATCTCAAGCAACTCCATAGAATATTTTTCACATCTCGTGAAATCGACAGACTTGAACGAGAATTCATCAAGCAAGGCATAGCACATTTTCATGTTTCCGGCGCCGGGCACGAATCGACCGCGCTGCTGAACGAATTCCTCCACGACGACGATTGGCTGCATCTCCATTATCGCGACAAGGCTCTCATGCTGGCGCGCGGAATGCCCATTCGCGAATTCTTTTCCAGCCTTCTCGCTACCGCCAACTCTCATTCCGCCGGCCGGCAGATGAGCGCGCATCTCTCCTCCCGCGCGCTCAACATCACCTCCATCGTCGGCCCAGTCGGCAACAATGCGCTGCACGCCGTCGGCGCGAGCGCGGCGCTGAAACACAGATCCGGCCTGCCGATCGCCATCTGTTGCGTCGGTGACGGCACCACCCAGCAAGGCGAGTTCCTCGAGGCCGTGGCCGAAGCCGTGCGCGGCCAGTACCCGATCGTCTTCGTCGTCGAAGACAACAGCTTCTCGATTTCGACGCGCACCACCGGGCAGACCTTCTTCGATCTGCCGACCGGTCCAGCCTCGTCCTTCTACGGCCTCGACATCATCCGCGCTGAAGGCGACGATCTGCAGGCCTCACGCGAAGCCTTCCGCAAGGCCGTCCGCCACAGCCGCAACAACCGCACGCCCAGCCTCGTCGTTCTCAACATGGAGCGGTTGACGGACCACACCAACGCCGACGACCAGAAGACCTACCGCACCCAGGAAGAGATCGAGGCCGGCTCCGTCCACGATCCGCTCATCAATCTGCGCAATGCCCTGCTGAAGGCAGGTATCGACGCCGACACGCTGGAAAAGATCGAGAAGGACCTGACAGCGGAAGTGCAGGCGGAAGCAGCCCTCGCCCGCAAGGAAGACGCGCCGCAGGTCGAGCCCGACGCGAAGGCGCCCTACCCCGCCTCTTTCGACACCACCGCTGAGTACCGCGGCGGCGCAAGTGCCGCGACGCTGACCATGCGCGAGGCGCTGAACGGCGTGCTCGACAAGCAGCTTGCCGACAATCCCGATGTCGTCCTCTTCGGCCAGGACATCGAAGACCCGAAAGGCGATGTCTTCGGCGTCACACGCGGCCTCAGCACGAAATATCCCGAGCGCGTCTACAATGCGGCGCTGAGCGAATCGACCATCGTCGGCACCGCCGTCGGCCGCGCGCTGGCGGGGCAGCGCCCCGTCGCCTTCCTGCAATTCGCCGATTTCCTGCCGCTGGCCTATAACCAGATCGTCTCCGAAATGGGCAGCATGTTCTGGCGCACCCAGGGCGCCTGGGAATCGCCCGTGATCCTGATGGTGAGCTGCGGCGGCTACAAGCCCGGTCTCGGGCCGTTCCATGCGCAAAGCTTCGAGAGCATGCTGGCACATACGCCGGGCATCGACGTCGTCATGCCCTCCACCGCCGGCGACGCGGCGGGCCTGCTCAACGCCGCCTTCGAATCCCGGCGTCCGACGGTCTTCCTCTACCCCAAGGCCGTTCTCAACAATTCCGACGGCCGCACCTCGACCGATCTCGACCAGCATTTCGTCCGCCCCGGCCTGTCGCGCCATGTCGCCCGCGGCCGCGACCTGACACTCGTCACCTATGGCAATACGGTCTCGCTCTGCGCCAAGGCGGCAAGCGCCTTCGAGGCCCAGGGCTTCTCGGTCGAGGTCATCGACCTGCGCTCGATTTCGCCCTGGGACGAAAAGGAAGTGCTTGCCAGCGCCAAGCGCACGAAGCGCCTGATCGTCGTGCATGAGGACAATCGCACGGTCGGCATGGGCGCCGAGATCGTCGCCACCGTCACCGAAAAGACCGATGTCCCGATCATCGTCCGCCGGCTCGCCCGCTCGGACGCGCATGTGCCCTTCAATTTCCGCAACCAGCTGGAAACGCTGCCGTCCTACAGCAAGCTGGTCGACCTG
>JASGEG010000204.1:0-3476 GCA_047606605.1 Rhizobium sp. | reverse complement strand
TTATTCTCGAAATCCCCCGCAAGCCGACGACCTTCGCCCTGACGAGCGGTCGCGCCTGATCCGGTTCGATCTGCCGCGATGTGTGATGTGAAAACCGCTTTTGTGACATTGGTCCCGGGTCGAGATTTGCACCATTATCCCAGCCCGATATCCCAGCCCGATCCCGAAGTTTTACCTAACTTTACACGGCCTTAACCGCCATTAACGCTGGCCTGGCTAAAGCTGAGCTTCCATCCAAGCGTGGAAGATTTGCCACGTGACCTTCAGCCCCCGGCCAGCCGAAACCCGCTCGCGGACCGTAGTCTGCATCCTTCTGTTCGCAACACTTCCCTCTTGCGCAAGCGTGCCCCTGCACCAGGGTGGCTCGCTTGCTTCCTATGCCGGCATGACAGCATCGGGAGGCTCGTTGACCAAAGCGAAATTGCGGGTCGATTCGCCGTCGGTTCTTGCGGCCCAAACCGTGCGCATCGAACCGACAGCGGCGCAGATCGGCAATAGCGGCGCCTTCGCCCCCCAGAACCTGCGCCTCGTCACCAATGCCATCGACCGGGCGCTCTGCATCGGCCTCAGCGACCGCTACCGGATCGTGGTGGCGAACCAGCCGGCGGATCTAGTCGTGCACGCCACGGTCACGGACATCGTCCCGACAAACCGGACATTTGCGGCAACCTCCGCCGTGACGTCGCTCGGCGCATCGGTTGCGCTTTCGGTTCCCTTCCCGAGGATTCCAATCGGTCTCGGCGGCCTCTCCGTCGAGGCCGAGGCGATCGGTCGGGATGGCTCCCAGAAGGCCGCAATGCTCTGGTCGCGCGGTGCAAACATGCTGACGACAAGAGCCCGAATCTCCGCCATCGGCGATGCCTATTCCCTCTCTTCTGCCTTCGGAGGCGACTTTAGCCGCATGTTGGTCAGGGGCCGCGACCCATTCGGGGGAACACCGGCGATACCGTCGATGCAGAAGCTGAAGGCATCGCTCGGTGGCGATCCGAAATACGCGGCCTGCAAGGCATTCGGCTCCGCGCCCGGCATCACCGGCGCGGTTGCCGGTCAGCTCGGCCTGCCGCCGGGTTGGGCCGACAAGGGCGCCGCAACCACCCAATAGCACCCTTATGGCGACCAACGACATCCAGGTCGCGGCGCGTTTGATCAGAAAGGATATCGACATGAAGATGCATCTCGGGCCGGCAGCGCTGGCAGCCGCAATTCTCGCCGCGAGCCCGGTATTTGCCGCTGAAGGGCCGGCCTATCTTGCTCCGCAAAAGGCGGCGGGCATTCTCGCCGACGGCAACCCCTGGCTGGCCGATGCGCCCGACGGCAAAACCCTGAAGGTGACGCTGAACAAGGACGGCACCGGAAGCATACGCGGCCCGTTGCCCTTTACCCTCTCCGTCACCTGGACGATCAAGGGCGAAACGATGTGCATCTCGGGCAAGATGGGCACGAAATGCCTTCGGTTTCGTGAAGTTCCCGGCGGACTTCAAGGTTGGGATGGCGACAAGCCGGATCTGAAGTTCGGCCGCTAGCCGCTTCCGAAGAAATGCCCGCCAATCGCAAGGGCGACGACATCGCCCTTGGCTTCACCCCGTCTTGAGGACCCCGATGCTCGTAATTGTTGATGCAGAATTGCTTGCCTTGCAGTAATCGCAATGGGAAACCGTGAGTGAACACCTTCATCAGGGCAGCATGAAGCGCAAGAGAATAGAAGATATCGCCCGCGAGGCGGGTGTCAGCAAGGCGACGGTCGATCGCGTGATCCACAATCGCGGCCTGGTGCGCGAGGAGACGGCCCGCAAGGTTGCGGAGGCGGCTCATCGCATTGCCTATTACGCCAGCGGCCTTATCGACCAGCAACTGGCAATCAAGCTGCCGAAAATCCGCTTCGGCTTTCTCCTCATCAAGGAAAAGCAGGAATTCTACCAGGCCTTCAGCCGCGAACTGGAAGCTGCGGTCGCAGCCCGCCAGGATTTTCGCGGCCATGCCGTCATTCGGTTCTCGCCATCGCAGTCGCCGACGGATTTCGCGGCGATCATGCGTGAGCTCGGCGAACAGGTGGACGTGATCGCCTGCACCGCCGTCAATCATCACACGGTCAACGAGGCGACGCTCGCCTTGCGCCAGAAAGGCGTGCCGGTCTTCGCCCTGCTCAACGATTTCGCCCAGGGTGTGCGCCAGCATTATATCGGCCTGGACAATTTGAAGGCGGGACGCCTGGCCGCCTGGATGATCGCCACGGGCGCCCGTCGGCCGGGAAAGGTCGCGCTTTTTCTCGGCAGCAACCGCTGGCAGGGTCATGAGCTGAAGGAAACCGGCTTCCGCTCGCATCTGCGGCAGGCCGATACCGGGCTGGAACTCCTGGACCCGATCATCAATCTCGAAACCAGAAAGCTCACCCAGGAGACCCTGCTGGCGCTTCTGGAGCGCCATGCCGATCTCAGGGGCGTTTATGTGGCAGGCGGCGGCATGGAGGGCGCGATCGCGGCATTGCGGGAAACCCGCGCGCCGGGCGAAGTGGTGCTGGTCGTCAACGAGCTGACCTCCGTCAGCCGTGCCGCGCTGTCGGACGGCTATGTGACGATGGTGATCGGAACGCCGCTGACCGAACTTTGCCGCGAGGCCGTCACTCTCATGGCGCATGCCGCCCTCGAGGAACACGCCCAGATACCCGGACAGCATTTTCTCGAACCGCAACTCTTCCTGCCGCCATCTGCATGAAGAAATGATGTAAAACACCTCAGAGCCGGAGACCACAATCACCTCAGGCCTGCGCTATTCGACCTGCGGATCGATTGCCCGCGGAAGGCCCTTTTGGCATTGGATGTAGCGAGACCAAGGCGCGCTCAGTGGAGGCACTGAGACGACTATATTCGGAGGAAACGATGTTCTGGGCACTCAATCAAATGACAACGCCAAATCTCGGCTATGAAGCCTTTCTGGATTTGGCGAAAGCGCTCGGCTGCCGCGGCGTCGAGGTGCGCAACGACCTGCCGCGCCCGCTGTTCGACGGCATTTCACCGCAGGAAGCCGGCAAGAAGGCGAGCGACCGGGGCCTGCGCCTTGTCGGCCTGTCCCAGGTCTACCCGTTCAATTTCTGGTCCGACGACATCAAGCGCAAGGTTCAGGAGCTGATTGCCATCGCCAAGGAAGCGGGAGCCGAAACCATCAGCCTCATCCCGCGCAATGAGGGGATCGGCACGGAGGAAAAAGAGCGCAAGGACAACCTCAACCGCGCTCTGGCGGCGATCCTGCCTCTGCTCGAGGATGCCGGCCTGGTGGCGCTGGTCGAACCCCTCGGCTTCCAGCGCTCCTCGCTGCGCTACAAGAGCGAACTGGTCGAGGCGATCGGCGCGATCGGCGCGGCTCATCGCTACAAGCTCGTGCATGACACCTTCCATCACGCCCTGGCGGATGGCGGCCCGCTCTTCCCCGGCCATACCGGCATCGTCCATATATCGGCCGTCGTCGATCCCGCCTTGCAG
>JASGEG010000203.1:0-8765 GCA_047606605.1 Rhizobium sp. | reverse complement strand
TTTCCGGCTCCGTTGTCACCGACCAAGGCATGAATCTCGCCCTGACGGACCTTCAGATTGACATTTTCCAAGGCGTTCACACCGGGGAACGACTTGGTGATGCTCCGCATTTCGAGGATGGTATTGTCCATTGTCCGTATCCAACGCCGCGATCGAACATAGCAGACCGCGCGATCGTCTTAAATATCAAAGCCAGGGCCCGCGTTTCGGCGAGCCCTGACCGCTATGTTGGGAAATTACTTCAGCTGATCAGCCTTGTAGTAACCGCCTTCGACGAGGATCTTCTCGTAGTTGGTCTTGTCGACTGCGACCGGGGTCAGCAGGTAGGACGGAACAACCTTGACGCCGTTGTCGTAGGTCTTGGTGTCGTTGACTTCAGGCGTCTTGCCTTCCATCAGAGCGTTGACCATGTTGACGGTGACCTTGGCGAGGTCACGGGTGTCCTTGAAGATCGTGGAGTGCTGCTCGCCAGCGATGATGGACTTGACCGACGGAATTTCGGAGTCCTGGCCGGTGACGATCGGGAGCTTCACGCCGCCGGAACCGTAGCCAACGCCCTTGAGCGAGGAGAGGATACCGATCGACAGGCCGTCATACGGAGACAGAACGGCGTCGACATGCGAGTCGGTGTAGTAGGCCGACAGCAGGTTATCCATACGAGCCTGGGCCGTTGCCGGGTCCCAACGCAGCGTACCGACCTTGTCCATGCCCAGCTGGCCGGACTTCACGACCAGCTTGCCGCTGTCGATGTAGGGCTTCAGGACCGACATTGCGCCGTCATAGAAGAAGAAGGCGTTGTTGTCGTCCGGCGAGCCGCCGAAGAGCTCGATGTTGAACGGACCCTTGCCGTCCTTGAGGCCGAGGGCATCGACGATCGAGCCAGCCTGGAGAACGCCGACCTTGAAGTTGTCGAAGGTCGCATAGTAGTCGACGTTGCCGCTGTTGCGGATCAGACGGTCATAGGCGATGACCTTGATGCCGGCATCGTGAGCCTTCTGCAGAACGTCGGACAGCGTGGTGCCGTCGATCGAAGCGATGACGAGAACCTTGTCGCCCTTCGTGACCATGTTCTCGATCTGCGAAAGCTGGTTCGGAATGTCGTCGTCGCCATACTGCAGGTCGGTGCCGTAACCGGCAGCCTGGAGCTGCTTGACGATGTTGTTGCCGTCGTCGATCCAGCGAGCCGAAGCCTTGGTCGGCATGGCGATGCCTACCGTGCCCTTGTCCGCCGCGAAGGCAGGTACCACCAGCGTAGCGACGCTGAACGCAGCGCCGGCCATCAATGAGATAATGGATTTCATTACTCTCTCCCTTGTTAATATTGCAGCGGACAAAAAATGCCCGCCCGAAACTGCGGCAGGTTCCGTAGAAGGAATGGGTTACTTCCGGTTGTGAGAAACGAAGTAGGACTCCTCCACGCTCTCACGTGCATGAGCTGTACCCAGCGCACGCTGGGCAAACTCGTACGATTTCGTATAACTGTCAAATAGAATAACTGGCATAATATATACCGAATTTGGTATAATGTTAAAAAATAGTACTTTTTTGCCGCGAAGGGGGAAAAATGGCCGCGATGGAGAAAATATATAACGATTATGCGAGTGAAGGCATAGAGATTCACTCGGACAGTTTTCGCGACGATACGCTGCTCAGAGCTGGTTTGAAGCTCAATCACCTGCGGATGATCGTCACGATCGAGGATCACGGGCAGATTTCGGCCGCCGCTGAGTCCATGAACATGTCACAACCTGCAGCTTCGCGGATGCTCTCCGAAATGGAGTCCATCGTCAAGAGTCCGCTCTATGAACGTGTCGCGCGCGGCGTCGTGCTGACGCCTTTCGGCCTGGCGCTGGCCAAGCGGGCACGCAAGATCCTGCTCGAACTGCGCGAGGCCGGGCGCGAGATCGGCGAACTCAGGACCGGCAAGGGCGGCTCCGTCTTTCTCGGCGCGGTGACGGCGCCGGCGATCAGCCTGGTCGTGCCCGCCATCCAGCGCGTCACGCGCGCCTATCCCGGCATCGAGATCAATATCGAGGTCGACAACAGCAATGTGCTTGCGCGCGAACTGCTCGCCGCCCGCCACGACTTCATCATCAGCCGCATCCCCGACGAGCTCAATCCGCGGCTGTTCACCGCCTCCGAGATCGGCGTGGAAAAGGCCTGCCTGGTGGTTCGCAGCGGACATCCCCTGTTGAAGAAGGGCGTGGCCAGCCTCGAGGATCTGCCGGCCTATGATTGGGTGTTCCAGCCGCCCGGCACCCTGCTGCGCCGCAAGGTGGAGAACATCTTCCTGACCGCGGGCGTTCCGCTGCCGGAAAACATCATCAACACCTCTTCCCTGCTGCTGACCCTTGCCGTGGTCTGCAAGACCGACGCCATCACCCCGGTCGCGCTCGACATGGCGCAATTCATCTGCGGGCAGAATTCCGAAGCAGGCGAATCCTGCATCCTTCCGATCGATTTCGACATCGAGGTACAGCCCTACAGCCTGATCACCGCCCGCGAGCGCGCCATGCCGCCGAGCGCGCGGCTCTTATACGACATGATCCTGCAGGAGAGCCGCAACCTTCTCCTGGCATGACGCCGGCCCCGCGAAGTCTCGAATGGCAAGCCGGTCATAAGCTCCGCGCCAACTTGCGCGGCTAGCTTGCACGCCGCAGGAGGCAGGCATGTTGTTTGGGCAATCGCTGTTTCAATCCGTCCTCGATCGTCTCGATACGGAAGAAGAAGACAAGGCGGAGAAGGACGAGGCGGCGCATCGCATTCGCGGCCTCAATGTCAGCTTCGTCGCCACCGTTCCCGGCGGCGAGCGGACAGCGTCCGCCCGGCCGGGCGATGCCTATGCCGACAATCTCGGCGAGGACATTCCCCCGCCCGCCCCGGAGCCAGAAGAGAAGAAGCCGGAACCGCCCGCAATGCCGGAGCATCTGGGGCGGACCTCCCGCGAGGAGGTGGCCGCCGAACTGGCGATCACGGCGCAGCACACGCTGCAGCATCTGCATGAGAAACGCCGCGCCTTCGCCAAGGCCAATCACCCCGACAGCGTCGCCCCGCCCTTTCGCGATCAGGCGACGATGCGCATGATGATCGCCAATCAGCTGATCGACGAAGCCATAAGGCGTCTGCCGCGATAGCTACTTCTTGTCTTCCGCCGGCTGGTCGTCTTCATCTGGCTCGCTTGCGGCGGCGGCTTCGGCTTCCGCCTTGGGCGGCGCGGGATTGAAGGTCAGGAGCAGCACCCAGGCGGCATAGGCGCCAAGCCCGCCGGCGAGCACGGCCCAGAAAGGCTGCGGACCGAAGGCTTCGACGATCGCCCAGCCGAAACAGACAGCGACGATCAGGACGCGCACCCAGAGCGGCTTGTACAGGGGATGAGTGGGATCGATCAGTTGCATGGGTCTTGTTCGCCTGTTGGATGAAGCCTGTCTTTAGCGCATGATCTCGAACTCTGTGAAGCAGTTTCGAAATCAGCGCGCCGGGACGACCGCTTTCGCGACAGGAATTTCGGAATTGTGAAAGGCTGGCGGCTTGACGCCGCGCATGGAAAATGGAATGAAAATTCCATCTGCTTCATTATTCGGTTCATTTGTTCCGAAATCCAGGGAGGTAAACATGACTGTCAGATTTGGTCTGCTCGGCGCCGGACGTATCGGCAAGGTGCACGCGAAAGCCGTGACCGGCGATGCCAATGCCAAGCTCGTTGCCGTGGCCGATGCATTCCCCGCCGCCGCGGACGCCATCGCCTCGGCCTATGGCTGCGAAGTGCGCACCATCGAGGCCATCGAAGCCGCCAAGGATATCGACGCCGTCGTCATCTGCACGCCGACCGACACCCATGCCGACCTTATCGAACGCTTCGCCCGCGCCGGCAAGGCCATCTTCTGCGAAAAGCCGGTCGATCTGGACGTCGCCCGCGTCAAGGCCTGCATCAAGGTGGTGCAGGAGACCAATGCCAAGCTGATGGTCGGCTTCAACCGCCGTTTCGACCCGCACTTCATGGCCGTCAAGAAGGCCATCGACGAGGGCCGCATCGGCGAGGTCGAGATGGTGACGATCACCTCGCGCGACCCCGGCGCCCCGCCGGTCGACTATATCAAGCGCTCGGGCGGCATCTTCCGCGACATGACCATCCATGATTTCGACATGGCCCGCTTCCTGCTCGGCGAAGAGCCGGTTTCGGTCACCGCGACCGCCGCCGTTCTGGTCGACAAGGCGATCGGTGAAGCCGGCGACTATGACAGCGTCTCCGTCATCCTGCAGACCGCATCCGGCAAACAGGCCATCATCTCCAACTCCCGCCGCGCCACCTATGGCTACGACCAGCGCATCGAGATCCACGGCTCGAAGGGCCTGGTCTCCGCCGAAAATCAGCGGCCGTTCTCGATCGAGGTCGCCAATGGCGACGGCTACACCCGCCCGCCGCTGCATGACTTCTTCATGACCCGCTACACCGAAGCCTACGCCAACGAGATCGCAAGCTTCATCGCCGCGATCGAAAAGGGCGCCCCAATCACCCCGTCCGGCGTCGACGGCCTCGCCGCACTGGCCTTGGCAGATGCGGCGCTGCAGTCGGTCAAGGAAGGCAGACTGGTGAAGGTCGGCTGAGCAGCCACCTCCGCGGGATAGTCTTCATCTAATAGGTCCGTCGCGATTCGTTTCGCGGCGGACTTTTTCTTTGGCCTGTTTCGCAGGTGTTGCAGAGGCCGGAAGCTTATCCAGGCCGAGGCAGGCATAAGAAACCCTTGCGAATCGCATAAGTGTGTGCTTATCTGTCTGCATGATAGAGAACGACATATTCCGGGCCTTGGCCGATCCGACACGCCGCGCCATCTTCGAGAAGCTGGCGACGGGCGGTAGAAACGCCAGCGCCCTGCGCGAAGGCATCGATATCAGCCAGCCTGCCATGTCCCAGCACCTTGCGGTCCTGCGGAGCGCCGGGCTGATCAGAGAAGAGCGGCAGGGGCGTTTCGTGAATTACCAGGTCGATCCGGAAGGGCTTGCCCTCATCGCCCAGTGGCTGGCGAAATACCGCGCCTATTGGCCCGCCCGGATCGAAGCTCTCAAGGTCTTGTTGAAGGATATGGACCAATGAACGACCTGAATATCCCGAAGCAGAAGAACGGCATCGAACTGGAATACGACCTCAACGAGCCGCCGCAAAAGGTCTGGCGCGCGGTCAGCACCCCTGAACTTCGCGAAAGCTGGCTGCCCGGCGAAGCCTTGGCTACGCCCGATGCAATTTTCGTCGCACCCGGTGAAGAGGTGCGCTACCGCCTGCGCGATGATGCGCCGCCATTCCTCGAAAGTATCGTGACCTTCAGGATCGCCCCGAACGCAAATGGCGGCACCAGCCTGCGCATCATCCACGAGCTTGATGATGCAAGGCTGCGAGGGGCTGCGAACAATAACGGCCTCTCCGTCATGCGCGCCGCCTGACACTCTAGCTCCCGTAACAGTTTCAAGAAGATTGGAGTTCGCCGATGCGCGAAGCGATGCAACTCGTCCCCATGGTCGTGGAACAATCCAGCAGAGGGGAGCGGTCTTTCGACATTTATTCCCGCCTGCTGCGCGAGAGGATCATCTTCCTAAATGGTGAGGTGAACGATACCGTCTCGGCCCTCGTCTGCGCACAATTGCTGTTTCTCGAGGCGGAAAATCCCAAGAGACCGATCCATCTTTACATCAATTCGCCCGGCGGCGTGGTGACCAGTGGTCTCGCGATGTACGATACCATGCGTTACATTCGCGCGCCGGTGCACACCCTGTGCATGGGAACAGCTCGCTCGATGGGCTCGTTCCTGTTGATGTCGGGCCAACCAGGCGAGCGCGCCGCGCTTCCAAACGCCAGCATCCATATCCACCAGCCATTGGGCGGTTTTCAGGGACAGGCATCGGACATCTTTATCCACGCCGAAGAAATGCGGCGAACGAAGCACCGCATGACGAGGCTCTACGCAGAGCATTGCGGTCGTTCCTACGAGGAATTCGAACGCGCCATGGACCGTGACCACTTCATGACAGCGGAAGAGGCTCTGGAATGGGGGCTAATCGACCGTATTCTGCACGTTCGCGTGGATGATTTGCCCTCGGGTATAATGGATTGATTCCGATGACGGAGCAGCAGCCAGTCTCATGGCGGCGCATTTGTTTGTCGACGCTTCTCAACCGGCCTGGCCGCGCAATTCGACGACCGAGGCCCCTCTCCTGACGATATCATTGTCGATGATCGTCAGCGCTCGGTTCAGATGTCCTTCGAAGACCAGCGTCTGCTCGTCGACGATGACGCGCAATTCCGGCATGCCCTCCATGCGCACGACATGGGATTCCGCCAGCCCTTCCGTTAAGCCCTCCAGCAACAGGTCGTAGTAGCGCGCGCCGGGGCCGGTGATCGCGATCGGCATGCTCTCATGCAGGCTCAGCATCCGTGACAGGCCGTTGCCGAGCGCCAGCCCGGCCTGACGGAAGGCGAGACTGTTGCGGCGGTTACCCTGGCGCGCGCTTGCCGCGATCTTGTCGAGTTCGGAAATCGGAACGAACTTCGCCGGGATCGTATCGAGCGGCACATCGAAGGCGGAGCGCAGGATGGCGTAGAAGCCGGCATAGGCCTCGATGCAGCCGCGCGCGCCGCAGCGACAAAGGCCGCCGCCGGGCAGATGCAGCATATGGCCGAAATTCGGCGCGGATATCTCATGGCCGCCCTCCACGCCACGGCGCACGATGCCAAGGCCGATGCTGTGGCCGAGCGACAGAGCGGCAAGCGCCCGGAAACCCGCGCCCCTGGCATTCTCCTCCTGCCGGCCGACAGCGGCGGCAACGAGCAGCGTCTCATTGCCGAGGATGACCTTCGCCGGCCAGTCCTCGCGCAGCACGGCGGCGAAATCGATCTCGTCGCGCCCGAAGATCGGCGACCAGCGCAATATCGGCTCGGATGCGTCGACCAGCCCTTTGCTGCTGATCGAGATCATCAGGACCTTGTCGCGGGACAGGCGCGAGCGGGCGACGATGCGGTCCAGCGCCTCCCGCAGCGCCGCCACGAAGGCGCCGACACCGGAAACCTCATGCGGCCGTTCCTCGGTGAAGCGGTCGATCAGCCGTCCGGCGTAATCCACAAGCGAATATTGCACGGCGTCCGATGAAATGATGACCACGATCAGATAGCCGCAATCGCGCCGCTGCGAAAACAATACGCGCGGCCGGCCGCGGCCGCTCGCCGCCTGCTGCTCCGCCTTTTCGATGATCTGCGCCCGCTCCAGATCGGCGGTGATGACCGATACGGTCGCGGATGAAAGTCGGGTGAAATCAGAGAGTTCGGTATGGGCAAGCGGGCCGTGGCGACGCAGCGCCGTCAGCACCAGGACGCTGTTTTTCTGGCGGACCAATTCGGTGCTCGATTTGGCCAACATCCTGAAGCCTCCCACTCATTGCCACCCTCCTGATCGCATCTCCGGATGGCTCTTGTCCAGCGGCCGATTAAAGGCGGCGATGCGGGTGTTGACAGTTGAAAAAATCTCTGACAGTAAATTTCTCGACTGTCGAGAAAAAAATCAAAACCTTTCTCGCCAGCATTATCGTGGCGGCCGACGGGAGTTTCAGGATACGCGCGGTCGCATTCACTCGGGAGGATAATATGAAAGCTTTCATCAAGCTGGCTGCGGGCGCGGCCATCGTTTTGACCATGCAGACGGCCGCTTTCGCGAAGGATCTCGTCGTTGGCGTTTCCTGGTCCAACTTCCAGGAAGAGCGTTGGAAGACCGACGAGGCCGCCATCAAGAAGGCGCTCGCAGCCGCCGGCGCCAAATATATTTCCGCTGACGCGCAGTCGTCCGCCTCCAAGCAGCTGACCGACGTCGAATCGCTGATTTCGCAGGGCGCCAACGCCCTCATCATCCTGGCGCAGGATTCCGACGCCATCGGCCCGGCCGTCGAAAAGGCCGCCGACGAAGGCATTCCGGTTGTCGGCTACGACCGCCTGATCGAAAATCCGGCCGCCTTCTACATCACCTTCGACAACAAGGAAGTGGGCCGCATGCAGGCGCGCGAAGTGCTGAAGGCGAAGCCGGAAGGCAACTACGTCTTCATCAAGGGCTCGTCCTCCGACCCGAACGCCGACTTCCTCTTCTCCGGCCAGATCGAAGTGCTGAAGTCCGCCATCGACGCCGGCAAGATCAAGAACGTCGGCGAAGCCTACACGGACGGCTGGCTGCCGCAGAACGCGCAGCGCAACATGGAGCAGTTCCTGACCGCCAACAACAACAAGGTTGACGCGGTCGTCGCCTCCAACGACGGCACCGCCGGCGGCGCCGTCGCCGCCCTCGACGCCCAGGGTCTCGCAGGCTCGGTTCCGGTTTCCGGCCAGGATGCCGACAAGGCCGCCCTGAACCGCATCGCGCTCGGCACGCAGACCGTTTCCATCTGGAAGGACTCGCGTGAACTCGGCAAGCGCGCCGCCGAAATCGCCCTGTCGCTTGCCGGCGGCAAGACCCAGGACCAGATCGACGGCGTCCAGACCTTCAGCGGTGGACCGAAGCATGTCGCCATGAAGTCCGTCTTCCTGACACCGGTCGCCATCACCAAGGACAATCTGAACGTCGTCATCGACGCCGGCTGGATCTCCAAGGCTGAGGCTTGCCAGGGCGTCAAGGCCGGCGCCGTCGCGGCCTGCAACTAAGCCGCCCTTGAATGGCCGATCAATTGATATCGACGCCGCAGCGGCTTTCCGTTGCGGCGTCGAATGCGGATTGGAAGCCGACAACCCTCCCTTGCAG
>JASGEG010000202.1:0-2666 GCA_047606605.1 Rhizobium sp. | reverse complement strand
GTTCGGTGCGCAGGTTCTTGGTGAAGCGTTCGGAGGCAAGGTCGATCACCGCATTGGCGGCGGCGAGAATCGGTTGCGTCGAGCGGTAGTTGCGGTCGAGCGTGACGATATCGGCCGACGGCGTAAAAGCCTTCGGGAAATCGAGGATGTTGCGCACGGTGGCGGCGCGAAAGGAATAGATCGACTGCGCATCGTCGCCGACGACGGTCAGGCCCCGGCCATCCGGTTTCAGTGCCAGCAGGATCGACGATTGCAGCCGGTTGGTGTCCTGATATTCATCGACCAGCACATGATCGAAGCGGCTGCCGATATCCTCCGCGATCAGCGGCTCGTGCAGCATATGCGCCCAATAGAGCAGCAGGTCGTCGTAATCGAGCACGTTCTGCGCCTGCTTGGCCTCGACATAGGCGGCGAAAAGTTCGCGCAGCTGCTTTTCCCATGTGGCGCACCAGGGAAAGAAATCGCGCAGCATCTCTTCGAGCGGCGCTTCGGAATTGACGGCGCGGGAATAGATGGAAAGGCAGGTCGCCTTGGTCGGAAAACGGCTCTCCAGCTTGGAGAAGCCGAGGTCATGGCGGATGAGGTTCATCAGGTCGGCGCTGTCTTCGCGATCATGGATCGTAAAGGCCGGGTCGAGACCGATCTGCTCGGCATAATCCCTGAGAAGCCGCGCGCCGATGCCATGGAAGGTGCCGCTCCAGGCGAGCGCGTCAGCCATGATGCCGGCATTGGGACCGAGGACCTCGCGGCAGATGCGCTCGACGCGGCGGCCCATTTCGGCCGCGGCGCGGCGGGAGAAGGTCATCAGCAGGATGCGGCGCGGATCGGCGCCCTTGACGATCAGATGCGCGACGCGGTGGGCGAGCGTATTGGTCTTGCCGGAGCCGGCGCCCGCGATCACCAGCAGCGGCCCGGCGATATGGCTGCCCTCGGCCGCCGTGCCATGTTCCACCGCCTGGCGCTGCTCCGGGTTCAGCTTTTCCAGATAGGCTGCTGTCATGGGCTCTCCTGAAAGCGTCGGACGCAAATGCGAATCATGGTCGCCGGATTGTCCAAGTGTTCGATGAATGTTCCGAATCAGCTAAACCTGTCAAGATCGGTGCGGGCGACACATGGTTGTGATCCCCGTGCCGTGCAGGGCGTTCCAGATTTAATGAATGCCGGCTCGAAAACGTTCTTTTGTGTTCTTATGTAACAATTATGACAGGTGAGTTTCGCAGCGCAGAGGTGAAGGTTGCCGATAATGAACGAGACGATCGCCACCGGATTGCGCCAGCCTGGAGGGCCTGTCGCCCTGACGGACGGACGTGTCGCGCTTGTGGAGATGGACGATAGCCGCGGCTGTCTTTCCGTGATCGCCGCCAACGGCGCGCGCCGGGAAATCGGCCGGGCCGGCGGCCGTCCCAGCGGGCTGGCGGTCGATGGCAATGATTGTTTCTGGGTGGCGGGCGGTCCGGAAAATTCCCTCCTTCGCCTGTCTCCCGAAGGCCGGACGCTGCAGGTGATCGAGGGCGGCGCGGATGGACCGTTCGTCTATCCGAACGATCTCGCCTTTGGCCCCGACGGGCTGCTCTACATGACCGATTCCGGCGTGCGCATCTCCGATCTGCGCGAAGGCGCTGATATCAATCCCGATTTCTTTCAGGCTGCCTACAATGGCCGCGTCTATCAGATCGATCCAGCCGAGGGCCGTGTGCTGCGGGTGCTGGCGACCGGCCTGATGCATGCCGGCGGCATCGCCTTCGGTCCCGATGGACGGCTCTATTACAGCGAGACGCTGACCGGCAGAATCCATCGCCAGGTGGTCGGCGCGCGGCAGGAACTCTTCGCGCAGGTCATGCCGTCGCCCGCCGTCAACACGCTGCGCGGACCGGCTGGCCTGGCCTTCGACCGCGATGGCGTGCTCTTTTGCGCGCTCTACGGGCTGGGCGAGGTCGGCCTCATCGATCTCTCGGGACGGATTACAGGCCGCATCCACACCAACGGCCTGCGTCCCGGCAATCTCGCTTTCACGCTCGACGGCAAATATCTGCTCGTGACCGAACAGGAAAACGGTGCTTTGGAGAGAATGACGGCGCCGCGTCCGGGGCTGCCGCTGTATCGGCCCGCCATTGCGTAAAGCAATGGGATAGGGCAGTTCCGGCCTGATGGCGGATGGACATGCCCGCAAGCCGGGCATGTCCTCATTCGTATCGGCCCGCCGCTTATTCGGCAGCCGGGATCTGCTTGTTGTCCTTGCCGGACTTGCCGTCCGGCTTGGCGTCGTTGGCGACGGCCTTGGCATGGCGGCGGCGCCAGTCGCCGAGGAAGAGCAGGATCGGTGCCGCGATGAAGACCGACGAGGCGCCGGCGACGAGGATGCCGAACACCATCGGGATCGCGAAGCTGGAAACGGCGCTGCCGCCCCAGATCGCCATCGGCACCAGCGCCAGGAAGGCGGTGGCGTTGGTATATAGGCTTCGCGCCAGGGTCTCGTTGATCGACTTGTCGATGATGTCGCGCAGCGGCATCGACTTGTAGAGCCGCATGTTTTCGCGCATGCGGTCATAGACCACGACCTTGTCGTTCACCGAATAACCGACGAGCGTCAGGATCGCGGCGATGGCCGTCAGGTTGAAATCGAGGCCGGTGATCGCGAAGAAGCCGATCGCCTTGGTGACGTCGAG
>JASGEG010000201.1:0-5595 GCA_047606605.1 Rhizobium sp. | reverse complement strand
TTTTCCAGCGGCAGCATGTAGGTGCGGTAGTAGTCCTCGAAGATCCAGCGGTGCCACATCTCCGCATAGGACTCCTTGGTTTTGTCGCGGTTCGTGGTGCCGTATTCGATGAAGGTGCCGATGGCGGCATCGACGATCGCATGGTTCTGCCAGAAGGCGTAACGCAGGTCGCGCTCCAAGAGCAGGTGGTTTTCCGGCTCCTTCAGGGCAGCCATCAGCAGCGAGTGGCCGTTGCCGATATGCCGGCTCTCGTCGGACTGCACCGACAGGAAGACGGTCGGCAGGGCATAGTCGCCGTTGCGGGCGGCTTCCGACGGCATCGCGACGAAGAGCGTGTTGGTAAAGGCGGTCTCGGCGACGACGGTCAGATAGAGGCAGGCCGACGTCATCACGTCGCCGGTGATGAAGCCTTCGCCGAACTGGCGGCCGATCGTCGTGGCATAGCACTTGCCGAAGGCTTCCTCGGTAATATCGAAACCGGCCGGATCGATATAGTTCTCCATGTACCATTTCTTCAGGTTCATCTGAATGGTCGAATGGCGGAACTCGTCGACCATCTGCATGGTGAAGCCGGTACGCAGGTCTTCACCGGGCGCGATGCGGGCGACCATGGCCATGGAGCGGGCGGCGGAGATTTCCGGGAAGGGAATGATCGCCAGGAAGAGCTTCATCCACTCCACCCAGCGCGGCTCGACATTGCGGAACATGTCGCCGCGCAGCGCTGCGTCGAGTGCGCCATAAACGCGATTGTCCTTTTCCTCCTGCATGGGGAAATAGGAGCGCAGCACCTGCTTCATCGGATCGCGTGGTGTCTTGGTGATCTTGTAGTCCGTCGGAAACGTCATCGCTTCCTGCACGTAGCTGGGGTTCCAACCGAGATCGGAAATCCGCTTGGTCGCCTCGCCGACGGAAATGCCCCGTTGCGAGGTTATCTTATTGAGTGTCAAAGACGACATCGTCCTCAGCCTCCACTTTGTTGTGCCGCAGGCCCCAGGCCTCGGCTGGAACGGCGCTAGAAGCGCCGCGAGCGAAAGTTGGAAGGGCGCGACGACGGGATGCGCGTTAGCGCGTCCCGGTGGGCCGGCCATTCATGTCGATCGAGGCAAAGGTCTTCGGGGAAGGTCCGGACTCCTCATCCGGATGACTAGCTGCTCCCCCAACTCCTTCGTTCTTCTGTCGTCGCTGTCAGCGCGATAGTTTTTATGAGAGCAGACAATGCAAGGGGTGTGCCAGATCGAATTTCCCGGCAGTTTTCGGGTTTTTCGAGTGATGGGCGTCAAATAGTGTAAAGTTATTTTACAATCGTAATTTACAGGTGTAACTTTATTTATATTTTCAATTGTTACTGATAAGCTTTTGCAATTACGAAATAAACAATGATCGACATCATGATATTCATAGATTATATTTAATCGGAAAGATGTTTGTTTTTGGATTTGGAAGAGGCTCATGGCAGGCAAGGACGAGCATCAATCGCCGCTCGGCCCGGTCGGAGGCGACATCACCAGTGAACTCGCCCGGCTGATGCAGCGGGACCTCGTCTTCATGATGCGGTTTCTCGGAGAAAGCCAGCACCTGATGCAAAGCCATTTTCAGCAATTCATCCTGCGTGAACTCTCCGCCGCCGGCATTACCGACGAGACGCATCCGATGATCCACGCCTTCGCCGAAAGGCATGCGATCCTGCTGCGCGACTTCGTCTTTTCCGGCGTCTCGCTGTCGAGGCAGTTGCGCGTCGAGGAGGTCGAAGAACTGACGGGAGACACGATGATCCGCGTGGACGTGTGGGATCAGCTTCGCAGCCATATCGATCTGGCGGAATGGCAATTTAGAAAGCAGCTGCCGGACTTGCCCGACATGCTCGAAGCCTGGAAAGCGCCGGGAGGCACCAGCCGATGAACGGTCACAGTCGGTATCATTGGCGGATGCCGGGAGGATTCCAGCTGTCGAGAATCCGTCCGGGGTTTTCGCGCAGCAGCTTGTGTGCCTCGGCCATCAGCGCGTTCATGATCGCCGGATCGAGAGCGGCAAGCGCCTCTTGCGCAGCGGCAGTCGTTGCCGGATCGGTGCTGCGGGCCGCGGCGTCGAGCGCTTCGATACAGGGATGGTCGCGCTCGAGATGGCGTTCGGCTGCCTGGCGCAGGGCGTCGAAGAACGTGCTGCCGATCGTTTCGAACATGCCACGGCTCCTCTTGCTCAAATCCGCGCGGCGCATGGGCGCCGGCACGACAGGCAGGATTTCATCATGAGTGATCAAAATCAACCGATCCAGGACTTGCTGCAGCGCCGACTTGATCTCGTGGCCGGCGTCTCGGCTCTCACCGCGAGAACGCACAAGCTGATCCAGGAAATGTCGGGCACCGAGATGGAGATCCTGCGCCTGCAACTGGCGTTGGAGCGGGCGCCCGCCAGCAATGAGCTCGCTGGAGCATTGAACGAGGCCGAGGAGCAGGCCTCCGACATCCAATCGTGCCAGGCCGACTGCGTCGCCGAGATCGAAGCGGCGGAGGCGGCGATTGCGGATATCGATCGCCTGATCGCTGCTGCAAAGGGAGGACAATCATGAACCAGCAGGCCGCTTCCAACATCACCCTCTTCGACCTTCTCGCCCGCAGTTGGCAACGGCCGGCTCCTGTTCGCGACATCTGTTTTAATGACGACGGGACATTGCTTGCCGTGGTCTGCGAGGAGGGCTCGGTCGCCTTTGCGAGAATGGCGGACAATGAGCCGCCGGAATCCCGCATTGTGGTCGACGGGGGCCAGACGACGATAACGCCCCGGCAGGGCAAGGCCGCGCCACTCATCGTCACGCGGGTGAAGGGCGCCGGGTCGGTCTGTGCCTGCGGCGAGGGCGGCTTTCTCGCCGCAGGGACAAAGGGCGATCTGGTGCGTCTCAGCCGCGCCGGCGAGATCGCGGAAACCGTCTTCTCGGCCACTGAGCCGGTTCGGGCTTTCGATTACTGCCGGACGACGGGATCGACCGCGATCGCCGCCGGCAACATGCTGCATCTGCATCCCGCCGGAAGCGCATCTGCCCTGCAGGCCGGTCTTGGCGATAGGGCTCCCGAGCGGATCAGCTTTTCGGACGATGGGACCATGCTGGCGGTTGTCGGCTCCGAAAGCCTTGCCCTTCACCGGATCGGCGACGATCTGCGGCCGTTCCTGGAAATTCCGCTGCCTTCCCGTTCCCTGTCATTGACATGGAGCGATGATGGCCGCTGGCTGGCCCTGGGCGTCGAAGGGGCGGGGCTGTGTCTCGTCGATGTGGGGTCCGGTCGCCAGGTGCTGCTTGGCGATTTCCCCGGGCAGGTGCGCGCGGTGGCTTGGAACATGCCTGCAAATGCGCTTGTCGCCGCCGGCGCCTATCGCATTGCCGGCTGGTCGATGGACAACCCACCGTTCAACGATAGTGCCGCGGGCGCGCTGACGACAGGTCGCACGGGCCTCGTCCTGGTCGAAGCCGTTTCCGCCCAGCCGAACGGCCGGCTGGTGGCCGCCGGTTATGCCAACGGCCAGGTGGTGGTAGCGCCTCTGGGCGCGCGCGAGGAGCTCATCATACGGGCGACCGGCGGGCCGGTTATGGCGCTTCGGTGGACCGCCAACGGCCGGCATCTCGCCATGGGCGATGCGCTCGGCACCGTCGCCGTCATCACCTTTCCGGCACAGCTTTTCAAATAATCGAACCGCAAATGGAGGAAATCATGCAAGCCGAACTGTCCGACGAGGAAAAGAGCAAGGACGCCTTTTTCGAGCAGATCGCCCGATTGTCACAGGAGATGGTGGCAGCCCATGGCAGGGACTTCAGCATGGGCGCGCTGGTCCTCGGTGCGCGCTGGATCGCTGAAGGCAAGGCCGATGCCGGCAGCAAGGCTGCGCCATCCAAGGCATGAACAAGGGCCGTCTCGGCGCGGCTTCTATACCGTGCCGGGACTGCCGCGTCCGGATTAGACGCGCCGCGGCGGTATCGCGGTCTGCGCATTGCGTTCCTGCAGGTAGAGCAGGCAGACGGTCCGCAGCATCGAGGCGAGATTGGGCATATTGCCATGTTGCTCCAAAGCCTCGTGGTAGAGTGCCGCGATCAGCTTCGATGTCGATAGTCCCTCGATGGCGGCCATATCTTCCAATGCGTTCCAGAAGGCCGATTCCAGCCGCACGCTGGTCGAATGCCCGCCGATCCGGACCGAGCGGTTGACCTTGGTGAACCTATCCTGGCCCTGATGGCTCAAGACTCTGCACATCATTTTTCGTCCTCCCGCGCGCTGCGTTTCGCTCACGGCAATGCTCTCCGGCCGAAATGGGGCCGGAGAGCATATATGTTCCAGTATCGGAGCCGATGTGTTCAAGGGATCAGCACGGCACGCCCATGGATCTTGCCGTTGTGCAGATCCTTGAGCGCCTGATTGGCGTCGGCGAGCCTGTATTCCACGGTGGTCAGATCGACCAGGCCGCGGTCGGCGAGCGCCATCAACTCCACCAGTTCGGCCCAGGTTCCCACCAGATTGCCGATGATGTTCTTCTCGGTAATGACCATATCCACCGTCGGCACGCGAATATCCTCGCCATATCCGACGACATAATAGCTGCCCATCGACCGGGTCATCCCGAGCCCTCGGGTGGTGGTGCCCTTCTCGCCGACGAAGTCGATGACGGCTTCGGCGCCCAGGCCCTGCGTCAACTGCAGCACGGCTTCCACCTCGTTGCCATCCGCCTTCACGAGTTTGTCGGCGCCGATATTGCGCGCGAGCGCCAGCGAATCGTCGGACATATCGACGACGATCACGTCGGCGGCGCACATCGCCTTGAGGCATTGGATGGCAATATGGCCGAGCCCGCCGGCGCCGATGACGACGCAGTTTTCGCCGGGCAGCAGATGCCGCGTCGCCTTCTTGACGGCGCGATAGGCGGTCAGCCCCGCATCCGCATAGGGCGCGACGTCCTTGGGCGCCAGCGTCTTCGGCAGCGCGACGATATTGCGCTCCGAGGTGCAGAGATATTCGGAATAGCCGCCGTTGCAATCCAGGCCTGGAAACTTGCCAGGGCCGTGCATGTCGAAGCCGCGCCGGCAGGCAAGGCAGGTGCCGCCGGAGATCTTCGGATGGACGATGACCGGATCGCCGACCTTGATGCCCTCGACCTCCTTGCCGATGGCTTCCACCCAGCCGGCATTCTCATGGCCCATGATCAGCGGCAGAAGGCCGTCGCCGGTCGGGTCCATATGGGGCCGCCAGACGCCTTCGATGATGTGAAGGTCCGTGCGGCAGACACCTGCGCCGCCGATGCGGACGATGACGTCGGTGGATTTCTTGATCTGAGGATCGGGAACCTCCTGCAGCGAAACCCACTGCTCCGCTTTCAGATGGTCGTCATATGTGTTCAGAACCTGCGCCTTCATACTGATGTCTCCTCCATCGGCGGGATCGATACCCGTTGCGGAAGATGAAGCAGCAATTGTCGTTCCAGATTATATTCCTCATTTTTATCAATATGTTATCTGGAAGTTACAGAGATCTTTCTGTTCATCGGCTGGACGCGGTGAACAGTAAAACTGTCCAGTTTTTGGCTATTGTCATCCTCCCGGCGGCTGTTATCCTCGAC
>JASGEG010000200.1:0-3433 GCA_047606605.1 Rhizobium sp. | reverse complement strand
CTCCCGAAGATGATCGCCAGTCCCAGGCATAGAAGAAATAACGAGGCCGTGCCGTTGATGACGTCGAGCGCCAGTATGATGTAGATGTCCAAAATCGGGCTCCTTTTCGCGAAGGCTGCGGATTGCGACGGCGATGCCGCGCAATCCGCCGGCGGGCTTCAGAAGCTGATGACGTATTGCTTGTTCTCGGTCGGGTTTTTCACCAGATCGCAGACACTGGCCGTATCCAGCGGCTTGACGTCCGGGAAGCTTTCCAGGACGCTCCACTTGCGATCCTTCACCTGCGCCAGGAAAGCGTTGCGCGTCGTGTGATGCGTCGCGTGGTCGAGGGTAACCTTGCCGGTCGGCCCGTCGAAGGAAAGACCGGATTCCAGCGCGTCGATGAGTTTGGCCCGGTCGATGCTGCCGGCCTTGCGCACGCCTTCGGCCCAGAGATGCACACCTTCATAGGTGGCCGCGGCAAGCTCGCTGATATAGGGCGTATCGGGATGAGCCTTCTTGATCTTTTCGACGAAACTCTTGCTTGCCGGGGTGTCGAGTTCCTCGAAATAGCCGTAGGCTCCAAGGACGTTTTCGCTTTCCGCCGCGTCGAGGGTCGAGGGTTCGTTGACGAGGCCGAAGGTCGTCGAGGCAATCGGGATCTGTCCCTTCATGCCCGCCGAAGTCCATTGGCGATAGAAGGCGGTGTGGTTGCCGCCGACCAGAGCCGACAGGATGAGGTCGGGCTTGGCTGCCTGGATCTTGGAAATGGTCGGACCGAAATTGGTGACGTCGAGCGGGAAAAAGTCGATCGAAGCGACCTCGCCGCCATTGTCCTTGACGTACTTGGTCATCCATTTGGCGGTGATCTGACCGTAATTATAATCGGCGGCGATGATATAGGCCTTCTTGCCGGCCTTCTTCATGGCGGCGGGAACGAGCTTCTCGACGGTCTGTGCCGGCGTCGTGCCCGTGCAGAACGTATTGCGGTCGCAGACGCCACCTTCGTAAAGCACGTTATAGAAATAAGGCACCTTGAAACGGTCGAAGGTCGGCCTGACAGCTTCGCGCGAAGCCGAGGTGATGCCTCCGTGAACGACGGCGACCTTGTCCTTCAAAGCCAGTTGCTGCGCATATTGCGAATACATCTGGATATTCGACTGCGTATCGTAGTGCACGACCTTCGCCGGTCGGCCGACAAGCCCGCCGGCGGCGTTGATCTCGTCGACCGCCAATTGGATTGCGTGCACCATCGGCACGCCGGACGCGGCGATCGGGCCGGACTGGTCGTGCAAACTACCGATCAGGATGGGGTTGTCTGCGCCGAGGGCCGTATGGCGAAGGATCGCAGGGGCGGCCAGCAGCGTGGCGGAAGCGAGGGCGGAGCGATGCAGGAAGCGGCGGCGAGACAGATGCATTGAAAAGTTCCCCTTGTTGCTTGATGGGGATACTTAAATCCGCAATATTTGAAAAATCAAGTTATTTTATGCGTCCGCGAGAATCTTGAAATCGTAACCGTCCAGACGGGCGACATGCACGGGATGGCGCCCGCCAACCACGGCTTTCGGCTCGCTGCCGCGGGCGGTGCGTTGCTGCAGGATGCGGCCGTAGAGGCGCCCAAGCTGCCGGGTGTCGAACCCGCCGGCTTCCTCGACAAGGGCAGCCAGGGAATAAATGCCCTCGTAGCAGGACTGCCCAAAGGCGTTGGCCGGCGGCGGGTTGTCGCCATAAGCCATGTGATAGCGCTCCAGGAAAGCGCCATTGTTGCGGGATCTGATCGATGAAAAATAGGCCGAGCTGACGTAGAGATTTTCCGTCTCATGCGGTGCGAGACCATAGACGATCGTTTCATCGATCGCGGAGGTGAAGCGCAAGACATTGGCGTTCAGGCCCGCGGCACAAAAGGCCCGGTTGAAAACAATGGCGTCGGAACCAAGAAAATACGGCAGCACCACATCCGCGCGCGTCGTCTTGATGCGATCGAGGATCTCGTCGTAATCGTCGACGCCGACCGGGACGAAGCTTTCCCCCGTGACGACGCCGCCGGCACGCTGGATAAGCTTCCGCGCGATCAACAGGCTCGAGCGCGGCCAGACGTAATCGTTGCCGCATAGGAAATAGCGACGAACACCCCTCTTTTCCGAAAGCCAGTTGATCGCTGGCGCCAGCAGTTCGTCGGCGGTTTCCCCTGTTGTCATGACCTGCCGTTCCGGCGCGAATCCTTCGAATTGCGGGGTATAGACAAACGGCACCGTGTCATCCGTCGTCGCCGCCACGGCCTCGCGCGCGTAGCTTGGCAACATGCCGATGACCCCATGAACGCCATCGAAACGAATGGCATGCGCAACCGCGCGGCCAGCCGTCTCGCTTGTCGGCCCGGCATCGATAATTGAAAGCTCGACGGGCCGGCGCAAGATCCCGCTCGCACGGTTGATCTCCGCAACCGCCAGACGACCACAGGCCTCGGCAGACGGCGCCCATAATCCCGCCGAACCGCTTTGTGGAATGAGCAGACCAAGCCGAATCGTGAACAAGACCCTCGCCTTTCATCTTCGCCGCTTCGCCGGGGATTGATGAAAGCAGGAAACGTGCCAAACCCTCTCGGCCGGTCTTTCCGACCCTTCGAACGGTCATCCACCGTTGCAGGCGGCTGAATTCGCCCCCTTTGAAAGATAGGCACCACCGATTGTGCATAAATAGCAGGACCCGATGCTTAGTTCTTGAGCATGAATGAACGACCGCGCCAGCTTGATCATTTCGGTTTGAAAATTTATATGGAAAGGAAAATATTGAAAATGAACATATGCACATGAGGAGACCACCAAGTGCAACTGTCGCACCTCATATGCGGCGTCAACCGCAAGCTCGAACAGGCCATGGAGGCCCATCTCAGACCGGTCGGCCTTTCGATCGAACAATATCGGGTTCTGGAAGCGCTCGACGAGCACGACGGCATGTCCATGGGGGAGCTGGCGACCAAGGTTTTCGTCGATTCACCGACGCTTACCAAGATCATCGATAAGATGGTCGCGTCTTCAGACGTCTATCGTGCTCCCGATGTCAAGGATCGGCGTAAGGTCCTTATCTTCCGCTCGAACAAGGGCAGGGAAATTTTCCTGAACCTACAGGGCCTCAGCACGAAGGCCCAGCAAGATGTGATGAACATATTGGGCCACAAGGAGGCAACCGATCTTTCCAATTTGCTTTCCGAGATTTTCCAGAAGCTGGATCAGTAGGCAATCGATCACCGCAGCCGTGAGGAATACCCGGCGTCCCACCGAGACGGGCAATTTGGCGAGTGGGTGCGTCAGCGGGTGGGCAAGCGTCTTCGGCGAACCAATGATTTCATGATGCCTGTTTCCTCGATCGTCTATTACGTTGAGCGCGAGCGCGCAAAATGTCGATCTGGTCCTCCGTCAATTCGATCTGCCACGGCTGGCCTTTGGCGAGTTGG
>JASGEG010000199.1:0-6280 GCA_047606605.1 Rhizobium sp. | reverse complement strand
GACTTGACCTGTTTCATCACCGCCTTCGAGCCGAGTGCCGCGCCCGCGATCAGATCGGAATGGCCGCCGACATATTTGGTGAGCGAATAAAGCGAGATATCGGCGCCATGCTCGATCGGCCGCTGGAAGACCGGGCCGAGCAGGGTATTGTCGCAGGCGACGATCGGCACATGGCCCTGCCGCTTGCCGATGGCATCGGCCACGCGGCGGATCATGGCGATGTCGACCAGGCTGTTCGTCGGGTTGGCCGGTGTTTCCACAAGGATGACGGAGACGCGGCCCTTCGCCATTGCCTCCTCGGCGCCCGCCATCACCGATGCCTCGCTGACGCCATCGGCGAAACCGACGGCCGAGACGCCGAGATTGAGGAACGTCCTTGCGATCAGCGTCTCCGTGCCGCCATAAAGCGGCTGCGAATGCAAAACCGCATCGCCGGGGCGGACGAAGGCCAAGAGGGTCGTTGCGATCGCCGACATGCCCGAGGAGAACAGCGCACAGCTTTCCGTCCGCTCATAGACAGCGAGGCGGTCCTCGACGATCTCGCTGTTGGGGTGATTGAAGCGGGAATAGACAAGACCCACGCCCTTGCCCGCCGGCGGCTCGTTGCGGCCGGATATGTAATTGAAGAAATCGCGCCCGTCCTCGGCCGATTTGAAGACGAACGTCGATGTCAGGAAGACGGGAGGCTTGACCGCGCCCTCCGACAATTCGGGGTCATAGCCGTAATTCAGCATCTGCGTTTCAGGATGCAGGGCGTGGTTGCCGATATGGGTTTTGGACGGATGTGGCGCTGTCATGACGGTCTCCTCGGTCGACGGCATGATTCTCAGAGGCACATTATACTCTACTAAAGTGAAACCCCGCCATGTGTTGCCATCCGGACGGCAAGAGTCATGCGCGCCAGATGGTTCGCGGCAACCGTCAGTGAATTGGCCGGCATGGGCATGCGGCGAAGCAAGCTGTCATCGCCGATAGGTGCCGTTCATGTCGCTGGCCAATTGACAGCTTCCGGACTGTTTCGTGCGCCAGGTCGACGCATCAAGGCGATTGAAATCGATGATGCAATGCTTGATGACAAGCCGCCCATGTCCCTTCTTCAGGGAGATGAGGCCGCTGGTACTGTCCGCATAGATATCGCCGGCTTCCCCTCCTTGCGCACCCATACGGATCGTGGACAGCTCAACCGCGAGAAAGCCGTTGACCGGTCCAAAAATCGTAAGATCGCCCTGATTCCCGTCGTCATCGCGGGCCATGAAGTGCTTCGACAGGCGCTGAGCGCCCTTGGTGCCCAGAAGATTGCCAATCTGGACATCGTAGAGCTCCTGGAGGCAGGCAGCATCGCGGCATGTCGGCAATTGCTGCACCCAGTCCCGCTGTGACGCGCGGATCTTGTTTTCATCGTCTTGCTTCAAGGCCGCCGCATAGAGATCCTGCATTATCCTGTCGCGCACCATCAGCGACGGGCTCCGGCAGATCATATGGTCCGTGGCCGAGGAGGGTTTTGCGCAGTCGATGCCGGCGGCGTTTGCGGGCGGCACGAAAAAGGCAACGATGATAATCGCAATCGCGAGAACAGATTTGGACATTGCCATCGGGTGCTCCTGTTCATGACACGGCTTGGGGGTAAATATGCCGCCCGGCGGCGGCGTAAAGGGCTGACGGACAGAGATGATGAGCGGGAGGCGCGCGCCGGTCTCATTTGAAGATTGCGCCCGCTACCCTAGGTCTCAACGGGTGTATTGTTCAGCCGGTATTGGAGGGCGGGGGTGCCAGGCGAAACGCGATTTTCCGGCAGGATGACGATCCTCATCGTCGGTTTCCTGTTTCTGATCGTCGCGACCGGCATGACCATGCTGGCGGTCCATCTTTATCGGAGCAACGGCGCACCGACCGCTCTGGCGGCAAGCGTGGTCTTCGCCTGGGCTTTCGCCAGCATGCTCATTTCCATGCTGCTTGTGCTTGCGACCTCCGGCAAACGGGTGAAGGGCAAGGTGCGCGCGAGGAAAGGACAGGTCTTCGTCAAGCTCGGAGACCGTTCCCCGGCCTCCACGGCCCATGTCATCGGCCACGGCGCCGAAGCCGAAGGCGAGGCGGGAATGCGGATCGTCAGCCGCCTCCCATCCGTCTTTCTGTTTGCCTCGTCGAGGGGGCTTGCCGCCATCGGCTGGATCTCGTCGGATGCGGCCTGTTCATCGTGGTCCCCATCTATATCGCGAACTGGGGAAGGCATGCCCGGCCGCGCACTCAGCGGGAGATCGCCGGACAAAAGCGGTGGCCTGATTGATATCGGCCGGCTGGGTAAATGACCGGTCGGACAAATAAGTGGTGGCCTGCCCTTGATCAGGGGAAACCGGACCCCCATCTGGGGCATAACCCGCTGGTCCGGGCCCCTCTGGCGAGAGCCTCGGCACTCTTGCGATGTCGGACCTTTTTCCGACAATCCGTGCCGACAGGGGATTCTCCTTGGATTTCTCGTTTCTGCTCGTCGAGTGGCTGGGCAAGCCGCTCTGGATGTGGGCAAGCTTTCTCACCCTCGTCATCGCCATCCTGTCCTTCGACCTCGGCATTCTGCATAAGCAGAACAAGGAGATCGGCGTCCGCGAAAGCGTGAAGCTTTCGGCCCTCTACATCACGCTCGGCATCGCCTTCGGCGGCTGGGTATGGTGGTATCTCGGCGCCGATGCCGGCCTTGCCTATATGACGGGCTTCGTCGTCGAAAAGACGCTGGCGCTCGACAACGTCTTCGTCATCGCCCTGATCTTCTCCTTCTTCGCCGTTCCGCGCCTCTATCAGCACCGCGTGCTATTCTGGGGCATTCTCGGCGTCATCGTGCTGCGCGCCATCATGATCGGCGTCGGTGCGACCCTCGTCGCCGAGTTCGGCTGGGTTCTCTATCTCTTCGCCGCCTTCCTGATCGTGACCGGCCTCAAGATGCTCGTCATGAAGGAGGCCGAACCCGACGTTTCCAAGAATGTGCTCGTTCGTTTCATGCGCAGCCGCTTCAACGTCACCGACGAGCATCATGGCGAGCGCTTCTTCGTCAGGCAGATCAATCCGAAGACCGGCAAGCTGGCCCTGTTCATCACGCCGCTCTTCATGGCGCTGGTGATGATCGAAGTGGCCGACGTGATCTTTGCCGTGGACTCCGTCCCCGCGATTTTCGCGATCACCACCGATCCCTTCATCGTCTATACCTCGAACATCTTCGCCATCCTCGGCCTTCGCGCCCTCTATTTCGCCCTCGCGGCGATGATCCATCGCTTCCAGTATCTGAAGCCTGCGCTTGCCGTGGTTCTGATCTTCATCGGCTCGAAGATCTTTGCCGCCGACCTGCTGGGCCTGGAAAAGTTCCCGGCCGCGCTCTCGCTCGGCATCACCTTCACCATCATCGCCGCCGGCGTGATCTGGAGCCTGCTGAAGACCCGGGACCGGCAATCCGCCTAACCGCGACGCATGGCGCGGACCTGCGTTAGCAACAGTACACGAAGGAAACAGATATGATTTCGGATATCGTCGCCTGGCTTTTTGCCTTCTTCATCTTCGATCCGCTCCAGGCACAGGTGCAGGAACAGGTCGAGCGCGCCAAACTGCCGGTCGAGATCGTTCGCCAGTCCCAGGCCTGCCTGACGTCGCAAGGCCCGCTGCTGATCGAGCGGGCCGCCGGCGACTATGGCTGGGCGGCAGGCACCCTCGTCAATCTCGCGATCGGGCGCACCGCGCCGGCCGATCTGCTGGATGATCGGGACCCGCAATGCGCAGCCCTCGTCCGCGTCCTGAACGGCAAGGACGGCGAGAGTGCGTAATGACGGATTTCGGCTGAAACGGATTGCACAACATGTCCGAACCGGATGAGAGCATGGGCAGGCAAGCTCCGCGCGGCGTGGCAACGGCGCGGCTTGCGGAGATGCGGGAGCTTGCCCGCGCAAGGGGCGGGCTTTCCATCGGGGAAGCCCTGGAGGTCATGGGGCCGGCCGGCATCGCCTTTACCGTGCTGTTTCTGGCGATCCCGGCTCTCACGCCGATCCCCGGTCCGTTCGGCATGGTGTTCGGCACGGCGCTTGCCTTGATCTCCCTGCAGATCATGGCCGGCAGCCGTGCCCTTTGGCTGCCGGCCATGGTCAGAAACCGCCGCGTTTCGCCGG
This sequence comes from Rhizobium sp., assembly GCA_047606605.1. GTDB lineage: Bacteria > Pseudomonadota > Alphaproteobacteria > Rhizobiales > Rhizobiaceae > Rhizobium. The sequence continues at coordinate 2,138 of JASGEG010000199.1, read as the reverse complement.
CGACCTTCGATCTCATCGTCCGCCACGCCATTCCGATGATCGCCAGGGTCGAGAAGATCATGCGGGCCGGCCGGCTGAAGATCCTGACTGGTCCGATGGTGCAGACCCTGCTCGGCATCCCGATTTTCCTGCTCGCCGTGGTGATCGCCCTGCCGATCCCCTTCGGCAATATCCTGCCGGTGTTTTCACTGGTAGTGCTGGCCGTCGCCCTGATGGAGCGCGACGGACTGGTCGCCCTGATCGGGCTGCTGCTTGCCGTGGCGACCATCGTCGTGACCGCGGCCCTGCTGCATGTGGCCGTCTCGATGATCGTCACGGGCTGAGGATCGGCCTTCGGCATCGGCGCCGCGAATATTTCGCGTTGGCAGTTTCGGCTTTGCCGAAACCTGCTACAACTCCGTTGCCCGGCTGCCGGGCGATTTCGCCACCCCTCGATGCCCGCCGATGACCCGCCTCATTCCTGATGTATTTCGCGACCCGACGATCCGGGTGAGCATGATGGCCGTCTTCGCCTTCGGCTTTGCCGGAGCCGCGACGGCGCCCTATCAGTCCGTCGTCGGCATTCGCGAGCTCGGCCTGAGCAACGGGCTTTATTCGGCGCTGATCTTTTGCGCAGCCGCCGTCAATGTCGTCGTCAGCATCTTGCTTGGAAACCTGGCGGACAGGCTCGGCGACTATCGCAGGATGATGCTGCCGGTCGCCATTTTCGGCATTCTGGGCTATGGGGCGGTCTATGTCGTCCCCTCGCAGGCGACTTTCATTCTCAGCGCCTTGTGCCTGCTGCCGGTCTACGGTTCCCTCAATTCGCTGCTTTTCGCCAATGTGAGGGCGACGACCAAGGGAATGGAGCGGAATGTCGTGGCCAGCGTGAACTCCGGCGTCCGGGCGATGATTTCGCTATCCTGGATTCTCGTGCCCGGCATTACCGGCGCGCTGCTGGCAAATTCCAAGACCATGCTGCCCGCCTATCTGTTCGCCAGCCTGGCCTGTGCGGTCTGCCTTGGACTGATCGCGCTTTTCCTGCCGCGCCGCAAAGCGGTCGATACCACGCCGCCGCGCCATCTTTCCTATCTGGCGGCACTCGGCGAGGTCGTCTCGCCACCCGTCTTCCTGCGCGTGCTTGCCGTGGCGCTGATCACCAGCACGCTTCACGTCAACGATGCTATCCTGCCTCTCATCGTCACCGGTGCGGCCCATGGGACGGTCGCCGATATCGGCGTGCTGGTGGGGATCGTGGCGCTTCTCGAAGTCATCTTCATCGTCGTGTGGGGACGCGCCCAACGGATGATGAACCACGTGACGGCGCTGGCCGTCGGCACGGTCATCTATGTCGTCTACCTGCTGCTGCTCGGGTATGCGTCCGCGCCCTGGCACCTTTATGCGCTGACCTTGGTCAGCGGGGTCGGTGCGGCGGCGCTCATCAGCATTCCCATCACATATCTGCAGGATCTGATCGCCGAGCGCCCCGGCCTCGGCAGCGCCCTGATCTCGGTCAACATCTTCCTGAGCGCCGGTCTCAGCGCCCTGATCTTTGCGATCGGAACGGGCACGAGCAGCTATTCGGGAACGGCGATCGTCGGTGCTGTGGCCGGCTCTGTCGGGCTTGCCATGCTGCTCGTCTTTGAACGGGCGAGACGGCGCAGGTAGTCCGCCCGGAGCCGGGCGGACAGGCATAGTCATGACCCGATCATGCTGCCGCGGATGGCAGGGGCTCGGTTGCGATTGCCGGAGCCGGCTCCTTTGCAACCTGGACGGCCTGGGCAGGCGTGCCGGCCCAGGAAGTGCCGGCCGGAATGGCCTCGCCCTTCATGACCAGGGTCAGTGGTCCGATCTCGGCGAAATCCCCGACATTGGCTTCGTAGAGCACGGTGCTGCCGGAGCCCACCGATACGCCCTTGCCGATGCGGATGCGGCCCACCTTCATGATGCGGTCTTCGTAGAGATGGGTCTGGGGGCAGGAGCCCATGTTCAGCACGGCATGGTCGCCGATATGGGTGCAATCGAACTCGCATATATCGGTGGTGTTGATCCAGGTGCCGCTGCCGATCCTGGTGCCGAAGGGGCGCAGCAACCAGGGCAGGAAGGGCGTGCCGCGCAGATAGTCGAGCAGCATCTTGCTGGCGAGCCCGCCATAGAAG
>JASGEG010000198.1:0-9499 GCA_047606605.1 Rhizobium sp. | reverse complement strand
CTGCAGGGATATCAAGGGTGAAACTTGCCGCCGCTCAAGGTTGACGCAATGGAACTCCTTGCGATCTCCGCACAGCGACGGCCGCGCGCAGAATCGGAAAGGTGAACTAGTCTTACCGCGTCATAAGTTAGTGGATTTAGCGAGCGTCGTCCTGGTGCAGCATGGACATCGCTGAAGGCTGCGACTGAGCGCGACGGTCAAGTGCTTTCGGACGGTGGCCATCGAATTTGGTGTGTGTCGTTCGGGTCGGATCGAGGGATCGTCGATAATCTTCGGGAATTGTAGGTTCCGGGCGGTTTTGGGTTTTGGCGGGCGCTGAGGGGAAGCCGTCTCCTTTTGGGAGATGAGGAATCCGTAAGCGGCGATACAAAGGCTTGCATGATGATGGAAGCCACGCCAGCCGCGCCGCTCGTAGTGGCCGAGCCCGAGTTCCTGCTTGAGGTCCTGATAGTCGCGCTCGATGCGCCAGCGTAGCTTGGCGGTGCTGACGAGCGTTGCGAGCGAAGCGTTGGCGGCGAGCGTGGAGAGCCAGTATCTGAGCGGCTCGGTGTCGCCCTCGGGCCATTCGATCAGCAGCCATTCCTCGGCACGGGGCGGCGGTCAAATTGTAATCCCTGGAGGCGGGCCTGACGCGCACGGCGGCAAAGCGGGAACTGAGATCAGTGTTCGTTCCTTCCCGCCAGCCAATGGTCTGCCAGGCTTCGTGCGGCAGCTCCTGTGCTATCGCTTTCACCGATATCGGGCTGTGTCCGGGACTGCGGCGCATCAGCGAGGTCGGCCGACCCTTTCCACGCCAAGGCTTGGACGGCAATGGTTCCTCGCCGGGTCGCCAGGCACTGAGTGCCGGTTGCAAGCCCACGACATAGTCGAGGCCGAGCGCCGACAGGCCGGTGCGGAATGCGCCGTCCGCGCCATAGCCGGCGTCGGCCAACACCACGCCGGGTGCAACTCCAGCGGCTTGGGCGGCGCGGATCTGGTCGAGCGCGATCGCGGGCTTCGTCTGGAACGCGACGCTGTCAGGGATCTTCGCCTTGCGCCGTCGTTCGGGATCATTGGCCCAGATCTCGGGCAAATATAGCCGGTAGGCAGTTGGCAAGCTCGCCGCAACGTTGGCGATCGAGAGGCTGACCGCGACCTGGCAGTTGTCCTGCTTGCCAAGCTGGCCGCAATATTGCCGCACAGGAGGTGCGGACGAATTCTTGGACTGCTTATGCTAGCACATCATAGCTAAGCAGGAATCCCAGGATTTTGTGACTCAGTAAGACTAATATGTTGTTGAATAAAAGGTTTGACGCGCTGCATTCAAAGTGAATAGCGAGATTTTTTGCCGGGTGAAGATATCGCAAAATCGAGATCGATATGCACGCCGATATTGTGGACAATGAGAATGGCATGATTGGACATGCATGCATAGACGCCACCCCATCGAGCATGTTCGGCATCAGCCGCATCGAATATGCTGCTTCCGAGACGAAGCATCGCAAGAGGTCTGTATCGGGCACACAAGAATTGGGTAGCTGGAAAGTGCGCCTGATCCGCCAGGGCAGAAGGATCAAGCGCTTCTTCCCCGATGCGCTCTACGGTTCGAGGGACGGTGCCTTGGCGGAAGCCAAGGCCTACCACGATGCGATCCTGGCTGCCCTGCCCCCTGCCGCCAGGACGAGGAAAGACGCGGAGGCGGACGAGTTCGAAACCACGGCTGGGATTATTCGCACGTTTAAATTGGGCTCTCCCTGCTGGCAAGCAGCAATCCGCGAGGTGCGCGACAGCAAAATTCGTCTGAAAACGAAGGTCTTCTCCGTTAACCGGCATGGAGAAGAGGATGATGTCCCGAGAGGTGGTGTATCTGGATAGCGGTGGTCATCGGCTTTTTCCGGTAGGGTTGGGTTGTTCAAGCACAACCTGATGGAAAGACCACCGATGACCAAAGACATGATGGACCTTCGCTTGCTCGTTGAGAAGAGCGCTGATGCTGATTTGCTGCGCGAGATGATCGGCTTTGCTGGCGAGAAGCTGATGGAGCTTGAGGTTGGCGCGAAGACGGGCGCGGCCTATGGCGAGAAGAATGACTTCCGGCTCGCTCAACGTAACGGCTATCGAGACCGGGATTGGGAAACGAGAGCTGGCACCGTCGAGCTACGCATTCCAAAGCGGCGCACCGGCAGTTACTTTCCGAGCTTTCTGGAGCCGGGTCGCATGGCCGAGAAGGCTCTGACGGCAGTGATCCAGGAAGCTTACATCCAGGGGGTCTCGACCCGTTCCGTGGACGACCTGGTAAAAGCGATGGGCATGAGTGGCATCTCCAAAAGCCAGGTCTCAAGGCTTTGCGAAGAGATCGACGACAAGGTGAAAGCCTTTCTTTCCCGACCCATCGAAGGTGACTGGCCATATCTCTGGATCGATGCCACCTCCCTCAAGGTCCGGCGCGGCGCTCGCATCGTCTCCGTTGCAGTGATCATTGCCATCGGCGTCAATACGGATGGTCGGCGTGAGGTACTCGGTATGGAAGTCGGCACCTCCGAGGCAGAGCCCATCTGGACGGAATTCCTTCGCAAATTGAGCCGAGGTGGACTTAGAGGTGTCAAACTGGTTGTTTCTGACGCGCACGAAGGCATCAAGGCTGCAGTATCGAGGGTTCTCTCAGCAACATGGCAGCGCTGCAGGGGTTCACTTCATGCGCAATGCCTTGGCTTACGCTGGAAAGAGCGGGCGGCGCGTCGGAGCCGCCTTTATTGCGACAGCCTTTGCCCAGGATACACCGGAAGATGCAAGTCAGCAGTGGCGCAATCTTGCCGACCAGATCAGGCCAAAGGTGCCGAAACTCGCCGGACTCATGGATACCGCCGAGGAAGACGTCCTCGCTTATAGGACCTTTCCAAAGCAGCACTGGACCAAACTTCACAGCACGAATCCGATTGAGCGTTTGAATGGCGAGATCAAGCGCAGGACGGAGGTGGTCGGCATCCTTCCCAACGACGATGCCATCATCAGGCTCGTCGGTGCTCTGCTGCTGGAGCAAAATGACGAAGGGGCTGTTCAGCGTTCCCGCTACATGACACTGGAAACGATCGCCACAATGAGCGATGATCCACTCATCAACTTGCCTGCCGCAAGTTGATCCATTCCCGGCACTGTCCGCAAGGCTCGACAATCACCGAGCTACAACACCACACGGGACATCATCAAACGCAGATGCAGAGGCTGGAACGGGAGAAGCTACACAGGGCATTTCGAAGCATCACTGAATTTGAAATCATAAACGGCTTATCGGCTATTGCGAGATTTCAAGGTATCTCTGATAGCTTCCCGCCAAGCCGACCACGCGTCCCACGGCTGGCCACCAGCACCGAGAATCTCGTTTTGCAAAAATGTCTCGCGCCATCTTTTCACGCGCTACGTCAACCTTGTCGGTCATGGCGCTGAGCTGTTCTGTAATGATTGCCGCGCGTACGCAAAGGCTACAGCCAGAACGAGATCATGCGCCGACAGCTTTAAGGTCCGGAGGAGATGAGCGCGTCCTTAAGTGGCGCAACCCATTGGTTGGCTTTGATATCGTAAAGATCAAAGCTGCTATCGAACTGCCACCAGGTCCAGGCAAGACCATTGCGCTCAGCAGCTTTGGCGACCGCTGAAATCCAAGCGGCGCGCATATCCATCTGCGCCTTGTCGTCGGCGCCGAACTCCTCGATAAGAATGGGTCGATGGTGGTCCTTTGCCCATGTGGCGATATTGTCGAAATCCGTTTCGATTGCGGCGCGATTGGCAGCACTTCCCCAGGAGATGCCGACGAGCTTTTCGCGGCTGGGTGTTGTCCATGTCGCCCCCTGACGGGTAAAAGGAAACGGATTGTAGTAGTGGACGGTCACCAGCAGGTTGCGATCGGTATCGGGGAGCATCAGCTGTGCCAGAGACTTCAGATTGCTGGAGTTGGCCGGCCCGACAATCACAATACGGGCCGGGTTGGTGCTGCGGATGACGCCGAGAGCCTTTGCAAGCAAGGCGTTCCATCGTGTTGCGTCGAGTGCCCGGTTCGGTTCATTGAGGATTTCGAACATGACGCCGGCAGGTGCGTCCTTATAGCGTGGGGCGACCTGCTGCCAGAAAGCCATAATCTTTGTTCGGCAGGTGTCGGTATCTGAGCCGCAGGGGCGATAATCGCGCTCATCCAGAATTGCATCAAGCCCCGCCATGCTCGCCTCGTGCATGACCTTATCAAGGGTGGAAAGCCACTTCGTATCCAATTTGTTTTGAACATCCATGTGGGCAAAGGCCTGGAGATTGACCCGAACATGCCGAAACCCGCCCTCCCGAATGGTCTTGAACAGATTCCAATGGAAGCGAGCCTTTGCCGGGTCGCTCCAGAGAGGGTCCTAGCCAAGAACATTGATACCGCCACCATAGGCCTTCCAGGCATTCGACGGCGTCTCGGCACGCGCCGCATCGAGGTTCGCAGTTACGAATAGGCAAGCCGCCAGAGCGGCTACGCGGCCCGACATGCGAGCAAGTGGAAGGAGTGACGTCATCACAGAACTTCTCCTTTTCGCCTGCAGTAGCGTCATACGATCAACCCCGTCATCGGCTGCAGTGCTTCTGACCCTGGAAAGACATCTTGTCCCAGCGTGCCGGCATTGGCGCCGAGAAGATCGACGGCGATGCCTTTGACCACCGCCCGGATGTCCGTCGTGGCTGCAAGATCGCGCCCATCGCGCAACTGTGCTTCCTTCAGGCCGGGCCAGTCGGTGATGACCCGTGCGCCCCGGATCGCCCCTCCCGCAAGGAAGGCTGTCGTGCCCGTACCGTGGTCGGTCCCTTCAGTGCCGTTGACCCGTGCGGTGCGCCCGAACTCGGTCGCCACGAAGATCACCGTATCGTTCCAGACGGGGCCAAGTTCCTGCTGGAAGGCCGCAAGGGCGTTATCGAGCCCGCTCAGCAGCTTCCCCAGTCGATCGATTTCCTGCGCATGCGTGTCCCAGCCTTCGAAGGCAAGCGCCGCAATGCGCGGTCCCTCGGGATAGGCAATCAGCCTTGCCGCTCCCCTCGCCATCTGTTCCATGCCATTCGGATCACCGGGACCACCCCGCGCCTTGATATCGACGCCGGAAGCGATCCTACCGGTTTCAATACCCTCCTGAAGCAGATGAGCAAGCATCGGATCTCTCTGTCCATAAAGATCGGCCAGTCTCGGGGCGAGATCGCCATCGGCCGGCTTCAAGACAGAGGGCGCCCAACCTAACACTGGTGCCTTACCGCGAATGACCAGAGGCGCGTTGGCTCCAATCGACAGCCCCCTCACCCGATCGGCCACGCCGGGTGCAATCGTGTCTCCTGCCGGCAATCCATCGAGCAGACGATTGAGCCAGCCAGTCTCGACATGGCCCGGGGTCGGAAAGCCGGATTCGAGAACATCCTGGCCATCGAAATGCGATCGGTCGCGATAGGCGGTCGCGCTGGCATGAACGACGGCGGCTTGACCAGCACGATACATGCGCTGGAAATTCGGCATGGACGGATGCAGCGCGAAAAACCCATCGAGCGCCAACGCCGGGTTGGCTCCGTCGGTCCGCATCGCGATTTCCTGTCGTAATGACTCATAGTCAGGGTCACCGATCGGCGGCACGGCCGTCAGTCCGTCGAGGGCTCCGCGCAAGATGATGGTAACGAACCGCGGGTCCCTGTTACCGGCGGCGCGCAGGAACTTCGGCATGAAGGCCCAGGCAAACAGCATGCCGGATGCACCAAGGACCGAGCGGCGGGTGGGAGAAAGATGTTCGCACAACATGATTAGCGCCTCTGGAATTCGGGGGATAGAAAAGCGATCGAAAGCCCTTGCGGCTTCGTTTCGGCACGAGACACCGCCTGTAATGTTTCTGGCGAGAGCAGAGGACCGAAACGGTCGGTGCATAGGGACCTGGGGTCCACACTTCCGGGCATCTGATGCGCGAACAGGTTGGCGGCATCAATACGGGTTGCCAGGCCTTCAGATGACGCCCAGCCGTCACTGACATCGGAAAACCCGTTCGGCCCGGATGGATTCCACACCGGTTGTCCCAGCGCGTTCAGCACCGAGAGGATCTGCTCCGGTTTTGGCTTCAGCCCTGTCGAGCGGACAATGGCGGCGACGTAATCGAGCGGCGCCCGATATTTGGAGAGCGTCGGGTTCCAGGATTCATCCGCCGCGATAAGCGCCGTATATACATCCGAAAGATTACCGTGCGAGCGCGTGTAGGCAGCCATGAGCTTTTGCACCAGAGCGGGCGGTGGATCGTCAGCCACGAAATACCGGGCGAGCTTGAAGGCGAGATGCCGGGCGGTGGCGGGATGACGCGCAAGGTCGCGCAGAACCGCCTTGCCCTGCTCAACCCCGTCGTCGGCATAGGTCACGCCCATCACCGTCTGATCACCGGGCTGATGGGCGCTGGCGTTGAAGACGAAGCTTCCCACCGGCCCTGGCCGCTTCTCGTCCCGATACACCGTCCAGCCGGTGATGATCCGGGCAAGCGATGTGACGTCGGCCTGCGTGTAACCGCTTCCGACACCGAGCGTATGGAGTTCCATGATCTCGCGGGCGAGGTTTTCGTTAAGGCCGCGATTTCCTTTTTTGTTAGCTGGAGAAGACGATCCGATCGATTGCTGGTTATCAAGGAAGTAGAGCATGGCCGGATGAGTCTCGACCGTCAGCAGCATGTCTTCGAAGTGACCGAAGACATGTGGGCGGATTGCTTCGCGCTCAAAAGCGCCCGTTATGATGTGCACATCGCCGCCCTTGCTGGTCGCGACCGCGAAGTGATTGGCCCAGAACATTGCTAACCGCTCGCCAAAACCGATCAGCGGCTGGTGGATCGTTCCGCCGAAGCGGGCGTCCACCTCAGCAATCAGGATCTGCTGGGGAAGGTAGGGACGTTTGGATGCCGGTGGTCCAGGCGGGGCCTTGGCCTGAGGACCGGCCATCGTGCCGGTCTGCACACCTGTCGTGTTGGCAGCCTGTGCCGTCGCGGCACTCGCGGCCTGCCCAGACACGGACACTGTGGCGGGGGGAGAGCCATCCCGCTCCGCCTGAACCTGTTTGTTATAGGCGATCAGGTCGACGAGCAGGTCCGCGCTCGACGTTAATGCCGGCCCGACCGGTGTGGGCGTATAACATTCGACGACCTCCTGTGTGAGCAGATTGCGGGCATCGTCGCCAATCTTCTTTAGGTCACCTTCGCGCGCGCCAAGCCCAAAACGCCACAGCGCCAGTGCCGCATCCATGTCCTTCGAATTTGCCATGGTCGATATGAACTCCGTTTCGCAATCGACCCTTTAACGGCACCCGTGAGCATTTCCCGTCGGTTTACAGATATGATCATTTCGTGGCGGGCCTGGGAGCCTCGCGGCCAAGCAGGCCCTCGGCCAGCCGGCGGCGCGCATCAAGAGGCAGGGCGCGGGCAAAATCTACCGCCGCTGCCTCAGTCGCCTTGCGTACAGCATATTCAGCATCCCGGGCACGATCGAGCGCCGCAGCAAGAGCCACGCCATCGAGCGTTGGCTCGCCCATCAGCGCCGCGGCTTCGATCCGCGCCTGCCGAGCTTCCAGCGACTGTTGGCGGACGGCTTTGCGGGCATTGTTCAAAGCCAGCTGCAAAGCGTCCCTGTCATCTTTTGTTAGTTGCTCCCCCGCAAGAGGTAGTCGGGCTATCATCGGCACGGCTTCGTGCCTGAGATAAAAAAAGCCGGCTCCGGCAAGGCCGCAAAGCAAGAAGGTGTTGAGACCGAGAAGGGCGATGACCAGTCGGCGAAAGTTGAAGTCACTCATGGTGTGTCTCGTGAATCATCCGATTGCAGGTTTCCGAACGCCGTTGCTGCCTCGCCGGAGATCAAGTTTGTGGAAGGAAGCAGTGTCATAACGGCCGCGACTCCGGAGAGCCCGCCCCCCAGAGTGAGGCCAGCCATCGTCACGCCGAGTACGCAACGGCGAAGCCAACGCTGTTTGGTAATCGTCCTTGCCGCAGAGGCAAGAACTTGGCTGTGTAGCGCCCTCGAAATCGCCGGAGTTTCATATCGATCAAGCACTGTGTCGAAACGGCGAGCGTCGGTGATTATGCTTCTGCCCTCTGGCGTCTGCGCGAACTCTTGCGCCGAAGATCGTCTTTCCTTCGGCCAACGGCGCGGGTCCGCTCCATAAGCGGAAACCAGATCGTGAAATCTGGCGCTATCCATATGCGGTCTCTGGTCAATCACCTTGGGGTTCTCCTAACTTCACGTGCAGCGCCCGGCGTCCGCGGGAAAGAAGGCTTTCGAGCGCATCGACGCTCAGATGCATGACATCAGCCGCATCGCGGTTGGACATGTCCTGATAATAGACCAGGATGATCGCCTCCCGTTGGCGAGGCGCGATCGCCTGTAGCGCGCGCTGGACGTCGAATCCCGTTAGACCGTCAAAGGCATGGCCGGGCATAGGATCGAAGCAATAGTCAGAATTCTCCGGTAGCTCGGCCATAAGATATTCTTTCTTCCGCTTGAGCCGATCGTAACAGAGGTTGAGCGCCACACGATGGATCCAGGTATCGAATTTTGCATTTCCCTGCTCCCAGCGTGCTGCATGTTTCCAGATTCGGATAAATGTCTCCTGGACGACGTCCTCCGCCTCCGCCGGATCACCCAACATGCGCGTTGCCAACGCCATCAGACGAGGCAGCTTCCGATCGATCATAGCCTGCATCGCGTCGGCATCACCCATTGCAACGGCTTCGACCAATTGGTCGTCTGGATCAGATATTCTTTCATTGATCATCTCGTCGTCTGATCCAGTTTCGCGTTTCCGATCGAGTGGGATAGGTCAAGAAACCCGCTGTCTTACATCGTTACACGATCGAGCAAGAGGAAATCCGTCGGCCGCATCCCAGATAATCGCCATTTAAGATATGGCGATTATCTACGTTAAAAGACGTTCACAAAGGATCGGTTATCCGCATGCGCAGCATTTGGAAACGAGTATCACTGCAAGTATCACTATCGATATGGATCAGGTATCGATAGTGATATGGTTCATGGTTGACCAACTTGCCATCCCATGCCTATGATCGCGCAAAACGTCGAGAAGTGGTTCAGGCCGCCTTCTGCTCGATGATAGACGTGCACCAAGGAGTCACCATCATGTCCGTTACAGTCAAGGTCGCAGAAGCGAAAACCCGTCTGTCCGAACTGCTCGCCAAGGTCGAAGCCGGCGAGGAGGTGATCATTTCCCGCGGCAACACGCCCATTGCCCGGCTGTCGCGCATTCGCCGCGAAAACGATGTCGAGGCGCTGATCGCCGAGATCAAGGCGATGCGTGCCGGCCGACAGCCCACAACGCAGGAGGAAATCCGCGAATGGCGTGATGAGGGCCGGCGCTACTATAGATCAGGCACGAATATATTTTGATTTTTATTGGTTCTGTGCTATGGTTTGTCATGAACATTGACACACGCACGCTCTCGAATTCGGCCTTGCATGAAAGGCGTAGACAGGTGATCCGGCTTTG
>JASGEG010000197.1:0-5125 GCA_047606605.1 Rhizobium sp. | reverse complement strand
CTCGTCAATGATCACATCGAAGGCTGCTATTGCCGGAAAGAGGTGGAGGCGATGCGCAGCGCATTGGTGCGTCCATGAGAGGCGCGTTTCTGGCTCTTTCGCTGTTCGGCTCGTTGCTCTATGGCGCTCAGGCCGCCCATGCGCAGGATAGCGAGCAGCAGCTTCAGTACCCGCAGCTCGACCGCGGCGAGACCGTGGAAAAGCTTGGCTTCCCCGCCGTGCTCGAAAAGCTGAGCGGCTGGACGAAATTCGGCAAGGGCAAGGTCTATACGCTGCCGCTGAAGAAGGGCCAGCATGTGCGCATCACCTTCAGCTCGAAGAGCAAATACGCCTATATGGCGATCTTCGACCTCTCCTCGACGGATGACGAATCCTTCTTCGGCACCGATGAGGACGGCATGACCGCCGACGTCACCGTCAACGAAGACACGACATGGCTGATCAAGCCTTATTATTCCCGCGTCACCCGCCGTCGCGGCCTCGGCGCGCCCTATGAAATCTTGATCGATCCCAATCCGCCCGCGACGCAGCAGCAGAACCAGCCGGCCGACAGCGGGCCGATGTTGTTCCCGCCGAGATCGAAACAGGGACAGTAGAGCAACAGGATAGGGTGGGCTCAGCCCAACCCCTCGATCACGCCTTTCAGCTCGCCGAGATGGCCGATCTTGCGGAAGCGTGGCGCGTCCGAAGGCTCGTCGACATGTTCGAAGGCCCAGGTGAGCTCGTGCGGCACGAAGACGCCGTAGCTGCCGGCGGCGATCGCCGGCACGATGTCGGATTTCAGGGAATTGCCGACCATCATCGCTCGCTCCGGCCCGTCGCCGACCTTGGAGAAGATGCGCCGATAGGTGGAGGCATTCTTGTCGGAGACGATCTCGATGGTGTCGAAGAGATCGCCGAGGCCGGATTGCGCCAGCTTGCGCTCCTGGTCGAACAGGTCGCCCTTGGTGATCAGCACCAGCAGATAGTGGCCCGTCAGGCCTTCGAGGGTTTCGCGCACATGCGGCAGCGTCTCGACGGGATGAGCCAGCAGGTCGCGGCCAATGTCGAGGATCTGCGCGATCACCGCCGCCGGCACCGCGCCCTCGGTGATCTCGATCGCCGTCTCGATCATCGACAGCGTGAAGCCTTTGATGCCGAAGCCGTAATGGCGCAGGTTGCGCTTCTCGGCTTCCAGGAGGCGCGCAGAAATATGGCCGCTGTCGGCATGGTCGGCGAGCAGTTCGGTGAACTGCTGCTCGGTCAGCCGATAGAACTGCTCGTTCTGCCAAAGCGTGTCGTCGGCATCGAAGCCGATCGTGGTCAGCGGGCGTTGCGTCATTGCCGTGGTCGTTCCTGCGGATTGTAGGAATTCAGGAGTCTATCCCCGGCTGCAACGGAGGCAAGGGCCAAGCATCGGTAACCGCATCGTGATCGGCGCCGGGGCTCGCGTTGAAATCGCATTTCGGTGCATTATGTCGATGTTGTCTCGATCGCGGCGATATCGGATCGCCCCTCGGAGACTGTCTTTCGACCTCCCCAGGGCAGCGCGCGGGAGCCGCTGCCGTGCCGAGGCCAATATAGCCAAGAGATAAGAACTCACCGTCCGGATGTCTTCCGGCGGATCACAAGGGAATTTCTCAGATGCGTTACAATCAGCTCGGCAATACCGGCCTGTTCGTTTCCGAACTCTGCCTGGGGACCATGACCTTCGGCGAGGCCGATCCGAACAGCCAGTGGGGCGCCATCGCCGATGTCGACCAGGCGCTGGCCGACAGGATCGTCGGCAGCTCGCTTGCCGCCGGCGTCAATTTCATCGATACGGCCGACGTCTATTCCCAGGGCAATTCGGAAAGGCTGCTCGGCCAGGCGCTGAAGAATCTCGGCGTGCCGCGCAAGGACGTGGTCATCGCCACCAAGGTCTATGGCGTCATGGGCGACAAGCCGAACGATCGCGGCGCCTCGCGCGGCCATATCATGGACTCGGTGGAGGCAAGCCTCGAGCGGCTGCAGACCGACCATATCGATCTCTACCAGATCCATGCGACGGACACTGTCACGCCGATCGAGGAGACGCTGCGGGCGCTCGACGATCTCGTCTCGCGCGGGCTGGTGCGCTATGTCGGCGTGTCCAACTGGCAGGCCTGGCGCATCGCCAAGGCGCTTGGCATTTCCGAACGCCGCGGCTTTGCCCGCTTCGAGACGGTGCAGGCCTATTATTCCATCGCCGGACGCGATCTCGAGCGCGAGATCGTGCCGCTGATGACGGAGGAGAAGCTTGGCCTCATGGTCTGGTCGCCGCTCGCCGGTGGCCTGTTGTCGGGCAAGTACGGTCCGGGGGCGCCGGGTAACGGCGAGGGACGCCGCGCCGTCTTCGACTTTCCGCCGGTCGACAAGGACCGCGCCTGGGCCTGCGTCGCCGCCATGCGCGAGGTGGCTGAAAAGCATGGCGCCAGCGTCGCGACCGTCGCGCTTGCCTGGGTTCTCGCAAAACCCTTCGTCACCAGCATCATCATCGGCGCCAAGCGCCTCGATCAGCTCGATCAGAATCTTGCCGCCGTCAAGCTGACGCTCGACGCCGAGGATCTGGCCAAGCTGGACGAGGTCAGCGCGCTGCCGGCTGAATATCCGGGCTGGATGGTATCCCGGCAGGGAGCGGCTCGCCGTCCGCAGCCTTTCGAATCGAAGGCCTGAGTCCGGAAAAAGATTGCCGCCGCCTCTTATGAAGGCGGCGGCTGTCCGTCAAAGTTCGATGACGATCTTGCCGAAGGCGCCGCGGTCGAGATGGTCGAAGGCCGCCGGCACCTCGGAGAAGGCATAGCGATGGTCGATGACCGGCTTCAGGCCGATGCTGTCGACGGCGCGGACGAAATCCTCCAGCGAGCGGCGATGGCCGACCGAGATGCCCTGAATGACAGGCGATTTCAACAGCAGCGGCGCCGCCGGGCCGGAAATGTCGAACCCTTCGAGCACGCCGATGACGGAGATGTGCCCATGCGGTGCCACGGCCTTCAGCGATTGGCCGAGATGCGGCCCGCCGACGATTTCAAGAATATGATCGATGCCGCGATCCTGGGTAAGGCGGTAAACCTCTTCCACCCAGTCGCCGGCATTGCGGTCGATGCCATGATGGGCGCCGAGCGCTTTTGCCCTGGCGAGCTTTTCCGGACCGGATGAGGTCACGAAAACCTCCGCGCCCTGTGCGACCGCGATCTGCAGCCCGAAAAGCGCCACGCCGCCAGTGCCCTGCACGAGGACGGTATCTCCCGGCCTGATCTTGCCGCGCTCCACCAGCGCGAACCAGGCCGTCAGGCCGGCGCAGGGCAGGGTGCTCGCTTCGCCATCGTCGAGGCTTGCGGGCGATGCAACGAACCAGTCCTCGGGAAAGGCGACATATTCGGAGAGCACGCCGGGATAGAAGCCGCCAAGCGACCGATAGGGCGGATGGCGGGCGTCGCCGAGCGGCTTGCCGTCGATCCAGCCCGGAGAGAAGGTCGAGATGACCCGATCGCCG
Source organism: Rhizobium sp. (assembly GCA_047606605.1). Classification (GTDB taxonomy): domain Bacteria; phylum Pseudomonadota; class Alphaproteobacteria; order Rhizobiales; family Rhizobiaceae; genus Rhizobium. Next base: position 1,632 of record JASGEG010000197.1, on the reverse strand, counting down.
GGCGCGAACCGGCTGACGCCGTCGCCGACCGCTTCCACAATGCCGGCCATGTCGGACGCCGGGACGAAGGGAAACTGGATCGGCAATCCCATGCCGCTTTCCCGCATCAGCTTGTCGCGATAGTTCAGCGACACCGCCCTGGTGCGCACGAGAACTTCGCCGCGGGCCGGCGTCGGGATTTCGGTTTCGTCGAGATGGAGGGGGGAAGCGAGGCCAAAGCTGTCCAGCGTCCAGCGCTTCATGGTCTTTGTCATAATGATCTCCTGCAATGGTTGACAGCAAGGCGGTCACTATAACGTTGCAATTTCGTCGTCAGTGGCGATATGATTTCGGTTTACTGGTTCCTGTAAGGATACAATAGCGATGAACGAGGTGCTCAACGGTATTCCCGAATTCGTCGAGGCGGTGGAGGCGGGCGGTTTTTCGGCGGCGGCGGCTCGCATGAACCTGTCGCGCTCGGCGGTCGGCAAGACGATCGCCAAGCTCGAAAAGCGTCTGAGCGTGCGCTTGTTTCACCGCACGACCCGCATGCAGAGCCTGACGGAAGAAGGCCAGGCCTTTTACGAGCGCTGCCGCCGGGCGCTGGACGAGATACAGTCAGGCGAGGCGATGCTGGAATCGGGCAAGCGCGAGGTGGCGGGGCGGTTGCGCATCTCGATGCCGGTGCTCTTCGGTCGCCGCTGCGTCGCGCCCTTGCTGATGGAGCTTGCGCGCGAGCATCCGAATCTCGAACTCGATCTCTCCTTCAGCGACCGGATCGTGGATCTGATCGACGAGGGGTTCGATCTCGCCATTCGCAATGGTCCGCTCCCCGACGCTCCCGGGCTATTGACCCGGCGGGTCGCCCGCCACCGCATGGTGGTCTGCGCCTCGCCCGACTATCTCGCCAGGCGCGGAACGCCGCGGACGATTGCCGATCTGCATGAGCATGATCTCATCGCCTATGCCCGCGCCGGCGCGGCGAAGATCTGGGTTTTCCCGCAGGCCGGTGGCGCTGATATCGAATATATGCCGAAGACACGGTTGCGGTTCGACGATCTCGAAGCGATGGCCGATGCCGCGGCGGCGGGAATGGGGGCGGCATGGCTGCCCTGCTGGCTGATACGAGATCAGGTTCATGCCGGCAGGCTCGCGCCGGTGCTGACCGATCTCTCCGGCCTCACCTTTCACGCCCATGCCGTCTGGCCGCAGACACCACACCTGCCGCTCAAGACCCGTGCGATCATCGATCTGCTGGCGGCACGGCTGCCGCAGGTTGTCGAGTGACGGAAGGAACGGGCTCCGCTGGCTGCAGCAGGGGCGCGCCATCCGCGAAAACCCGGTTCCACAGCAGGATCTGCACGGATGCCCGAAGACCGGCCGACCAGAACGGGTCGGCCTTCACAAGGCGCTCGACCTCCATCGCGTCGTCTGCGTCCACCAGCCATAGACCACCAGCGAACGCGTCACCTTGCCGGCTGAGTGGTCCCGCCACCTTTATAGCGCCGGCGTTCGCCTGCAGGAAGTCGAAGTGACGTTCGAGATAACCCTGCCGTATGGCGGCGGCATGGTCTCGATCATCCTCGAATAAAACGGCAAATAACGACATTGCTCCCTCCTTGTTGGACTTCGGGAGTTTATGGCTGCAATAAT
>JASGEG010000196.1:0-4111 GCA_047606605.1 Rhizobium sp. | reverse complement strand
GCCGGCGCAAAGATGGGCGGCCACGGCAGCGGCCGAACCGCCGGACGAACCGCCTGGAACGAGCTGCTGGTTCGAGCCGTTCGCGCGCCAGGGGTTGATCACCGGGCCGTAATAGGAGCTCTCGTTGGAGGAGCCCATGGCGAACTCGTCCATGTTGAGCTTGCCGAGCATGACGGCGCCATCGTTCCAGAGGTTCTGCGTGACGGTCGATTCATAGCGCGGCTTGAAGCCGTCGAGAATGTGGCTGCAGGCCTGGGTGTGGATGCCTTCGGTGCCGAACAGGTCCTTGATGCCAAGCGGGATGCCTTCGAGCGCACCGGCCTTGCCGCCAGCAAGGCGCGCATCCGAGGCCTTGGCCATCTCGCGCGCCTTTTCGGGCGTGACCGCGATATAGGCATTGATCTGACCGTTGGCCGCATCGATCGCCGAGATATAGGCTTCGGTCAGTTCGGTGGCGGTAATCTGCTTGGCGCGCAGCTTGTCGCGGGCTTCGGCAATGGTCAGGCTGGTCAGTTCGCTCATTTTGTTTCGCTTCGGATCTGGAATTGGGCAACGGGTCGGAAAAGGCTCGAAGGGAGCCGTTATTCGACGACTTTGGGCACCAGGAAGAAATTCTGATCGGTATTCGGCGCATTGGCGACGATGTCGGCGGCCTTGTTGCCGTCGGTTACGTCGTCAGTGCGCTTCTTCATCGCCATCGGCGTGACCGAGGTCATGGCCTCGACACCATCGACATTCACTTCGGAGAGTTGCTCGACGAAGCCCAGAATGCCGTTCAGCTCGCCCATCATCCGCTGCGCTTCGTCTTCATTGACGGCGATGCGGGCAAGATGGGCGACGCGTTTGACGGTGGCGAGATCGACGGACATGGCATTCTCCGGGTAGCAGATACACCGCTAAAGGGTGCAATTTATACCCACGCTATAATGGCCATGTCCGCCATACGCAACGGGTATCGTTACGCCGAAACGCTCTCCCCCGCTTTCGGCGCGGCAACGGCCGTCTTGGAGCCTTCCAGGCCGGCGATGAACTTTTCGGGGGTCTGGTCGATGATCGGGAAGGTGCCGTAGTGGCAGGGGATGGCGGTCTTGAAGTTGAAGAAGCGCTGGCAGGCGAGCGCGGCAACGGCACCGCCCATGGTGAAACGGTCGCCGATCGGCACGATGCCGATATCCGGCTGATGCAATTCGTTGATCAGCCCCATGTCGGAGAAGATGTCCGTATCACCCATATGGAACAGGGTCGGCTCGTCATCGAAATGCAGCATCAGGCCGTTCGCATTGCCGAGAGAATGCGAGACTCCGTCCTCGGTGAGTTGGGCGGAGGAGTGCAGCGCGTTGGTGAAGGTGGCGGAGAAACTGCCGAGGCCGACAGTGCCGCCGGTATTGCCCATTTCCAGCTTCTCGACACCCTTGGAACCGAGCCAGGCGGCCAGATCGGCATTGGCAAGCACGACGGCGCCGGTGTCCTTGGCGATCTGGATCGCGTCGCCGACATGATCGCCGTGACCGTGGGTCAGCAGGATATGGGTCGCACCGGCCGCGGCATCCTTGAGGTCGATCCCCGACGCGGCGAAGGAGGGATTATAGTTGAGGAAAGGGTCGATAAGGATTTTCGCCTTGGCCGTTTCGAGGCGGAAAGCGGAATGGCCGAGCCAAGTGATCTTCATCGATTTTCTCCTGGATACTTGATTTGAAGGGGAAGACTGGTGTCTTAAAGCGCGTCGCGATCTTTCAGATTCGCTGCTCACGCTTTAAGTCTTTGACGTTGCGCATGTCGTGGTCGCAAAACCGCTGCACACTTTTGCGCGACATGCTCTAGGACATATCCGAAACCGCCACAAAGAAAAGCGGTGCCGACTTCAATTTGTTTTGACGGGGACGAAGCCTGATGACGACGCTGACCATCGAAGATCTCGCGGTGATGCTTCTTCCCGGACAGCCGATCGCCGGCCTCGATCTCGGCACCAAGACGATCGGGCTTGCCATGTCCGATCTCGGCCGGCGCTTCGCCACGCCGCGCCCGGTGATCAAGCGGGTGAAGTTCACCCAGGACGCTCAGACGCTGCTCGCCTTCGCCGAGAAGGAAAAGGTTGCCGCCTTCGTCATCGGCCTGCCGGTCAATATGGACGGTTCGGCGGGGCCGCGCGTGCAGGCGACACGCGCTTTCGTGCGCAGCATGGCCGAAAAGACCACCCTGCCCTTCGTCTTCTGGGACGAACGCCTGTCGACGGTTGCCGCCGAACGGGCGTTGCTGGAAATGGACGTATCACGCGCCAAGCGGGCCGAACGCATCGATTCGGCCGCCGCAAGCTTCATTCTTCAGGGCGCGTTGGACAGGCTTTCGGCACTCGGCAGGGCGATCTCGCCCGATCTCGATGCCTGACGGCGCTTCCACCATGCCCGGATCTCGGCTCGCTTGCGGAAGGCCAGGATGGCGAAGACCAGCAAGGTGTCGAAGGCGATGGCGCGCGCCACCAGCGGCGGAATGGTTTCCGGCGGGATGCCGAGAATATTGCCATAGATATGGAAGACGAGATCGTGCATCTGCCGTGTGAACATGAAGATGCCGAAGCTCATGTCGTAGTATGAAAGATAATACCACGCTCCGAGAAACGAGACCGGCGCGGCCCAGAATATCAGCAACCACTTCATGCGGCTCCCCTTTCACGCTGATATTGCGTCGTTCCCGTCGAAAGGACCAGCCAGTTCGACAGCGCCATGGCGCCCAGGACCATCGCCGGCACGGTGATATCCAGTGCCAGAACGGCGAAGAATATCATCGCCACGACGAGAAACGCGATTTTTACGGGTCTGGAGCCCATGGCTGCACTTTGTATTGGTTAACAATCGGTCCCCGCACAGTGGCGGGTTAACCGAGGCAGCGCAATGTAAACCAATTGTTAAGGTTAACAGCCGGCCCGAGCTGTGGATATCTCCCGCCCGGCATCGGGCATCAGCCGTAGACGCCGCGCACGATGCGCTTCAGCGCGGTCGCCGCCTTCTCCCAATCCTTTGCAGTCTTCAGCGCAAGACCGGCGCATTGATCGCCGACGGCGGCCGACAGGACGAGATGCTGGATGGCGGAGAAAATGAGGGCATTGACGGCGACCGCGTCGATCCCCTTCGGCGGGGTCAGCGAGCCGCGCATGCGCTCCAGCCAGCCGGCGAGCGCCTTGGAACGGGCCTCGGAGAGCCGGCGAACCTGTTCGCTATTGTCGGAAACCTCCCAGGCGACGATGCGGCGCATCAGCGGGTCGGCGCGCAGGGCCTCCAGGAACAACAGGGCCAGCCGCTCCATCAGGTCGCCATAGGTCAGCAGGAACATGCCGCCGGTATCGTCGGGAATGCGGTCCTTTACCCAGCTTCCGAGATCGGTGCCGATCGCCTCGACAAGGCCGTCCAGGCCGCCGTAATAGCGATAGATCAGCTGCTTGTCGCAGCCGGCGCCGCGGGCAACGGCGTTGATCCCGAAATTCTGGAACCCTTCCTCCGCCAGCAGCCGCTTGGCTGCGGCGAGAATAGCCTGCTCGGTGTTCGCACGGTTGCGCACCCGCTTTTCCGGCGTCTCGATCGGCTTTTTCACAACGGCGTTTGCGCTCGGCATCATTCGGCTCCAATCTGTCACCGGCCGGTGAATAGCAAGCGAGCCTTGCGCGAACAATGACGCAATGGGCTTCAAGGCCCTCCGGGCAACGGAATCCACAGATTAGAGATAGTGTCCGAACCAGACGGTGCTCGGCGATGCGAGGCCCGGCGGCAATTCCTGTCTGACGAAACCGCGCGACTGCCAGAATCGCATTCCGTCATGATTGTTGCTGCTGGCGCCGAGATGGACGCCCTCGATACCGTTGTTGCGGGCATTCGACAGCCATTTCGAAAGAAGCGCGCTGCCGATGCCCTTGCCCCGCGTGCGCGATAGCAGGTTCATGTGGATATGCGCCGGAAACGGCCCGGTCAGGAAAGCCGGCACGCGCTTCGGATGATGGATCGCGAAGCTGCGCTGCTCATCCGCGCTCCATGCCGAGGGATCGCCCGATGGGACCGCATAACGCTCACGCAGCTGCGGCCACCACTCGCGCTCCAGCCTATCTTCAAAAGCAACCGTATCG
>JASGEG010000195.1:0-9420 GCA_047606605.1 Rhizobium sp. | reverse complement strand
CGTCCCTACCATGAAGGGCTTGGGCGACGGCACCCAGGCGCTGGTGAAGGCATCGGTGAAGACGATCCGCTCGTTCGGAACGATCTCCAGATAGACGCCGACATTCGGATAGTCCTCGCCTTCCGGGCTGCGCATGGTGACGGAACTGGTGCCGCCGGCGCGGACATCGAGTTCGGCGGACGAGATCGTCCATGGCAGCGGCGCGAACCATTGCTTCACCAGTTCCGCCTGCGTCCAGCAACGATAGAGTTTTTGGCGCGGAGCCTCGATGATGCGGCTCAGCGAAAGCTCGTGGCGAACTGCTTGTTCGGTCATGGTCTTAATCCCTCTCCAGTGTCGATCGGCCCGATCGGCCTATGTCCCAAGGACGTTTGCGGCGGCCTCATCCCGACAGGGACGAAACAATTTAGCGGCTATTTTGCGATTGCCGGAGCCATGGCGCTCAAACGGTCGAGCTGATGGCGGATATGCGCGGCCTCCGCCGGCGAGCGGGCAAGCGCGATGGCACGGTCGAAGGCCGAGCGCGCCGCTTGCGCCCGATGCAATTGCATGAGCAGGCCACCCCTCAGGCCGTGAAAATAGAAATAGCTGTCGAGCTGATCCGCCAGCGGTTCGACCAGGGCAAGCCCGGCCTCAGGCCCTTTGAGCTTGGCGACGGCGACGGCGCGGTTCAGCGTCACCACAGGCGACGGATGCACCCGCTCCAGCGTCTGGTAGAGCAAATCGATTTCCGCCCAGTCGGTATCCTCGGCCCGCTTGGCCCTCGAATGCAGCGCGGCGATCGCCGCCTGAAGCTGATAGGGGCCGGGACGGCGATGGCGGATCGCCTTGTCGAGCATGGCCAATGCCTCGTCGATCAACGTGCTGTTCCAAAGCCAGCGGTCCTGGTCTTCCAGCAACACGATCTGGCCATCGGCATCGAAGCGCGCCGCCTGACGCGATTGCTGCAGCAGCATCAGCGCCAGCAGGCCCATGACTTCCGGCTCGGTGGGAAAGAGACGCAGCAGCAATCGACCGAGCCGGATCGCCTCGTCAGCGAAGGCGGAGGCTTCGCGGCCCGGTCCGCCGGCGGAATAGCCCTCGTTGAAGATGAGATAGATCATGGCGCTGACCAGCGCCAGCCGCTCGGCCCGCTCGACCGCGCCCGGCGTCTCGAAGGGCACGCCGGCGGCGGCCACCCGCGCCTTGGCGCGGGTGATGCGCTGTTCCATGGCGCTGTCGCTGACCAGGAAGGCGCGGGCGATCTGCGCCACGGAGAGGCCGGAGACCACGCGCAGCGCCAGCGCGATCTGCTGGGTGGCCGGCAGGTCCGGGTGGCAGCAGATGAACAGCAGCCGCAGGATATCGTCGCGATAATTGGAGCCGTCGAGCCGTTCGGCGAGATCGCTCTCGGCATCGCCGGTGTCGGAGATCGTCTCTTCGTCCGGCAAGGCCTGCGTCTTCGCCTGCTTGCGCACCGCGTCGATGGCGCTGTTGCGGCCGACGAAGATCAGCCAGGCGACAGGATCGCGCGGCGGCCCCTTGTCCGGCCAGGTCTTCAAGGCTCGAAGACAAGCCTCCTGAAATGCCTCCTCGGCGATATCGAGATTGCGGAAATAGCGCAGCAGTGCCCCGACCACCTGCGGCCGGGCGTTCGTGAAGGCGATATCGATCCAGGCAAGGTCGGTCATGTAACGAGCGTCCCCGGTTTGAAGACGTAAAGCGGCCGGATTTCATAGGAGCCGGCGCCGGGATTGGCGGCTGCCAATTTTCTCGAAAATTCAATCGCTTCGTCGAGTGTCTCAAAGTCGATGACGTAAAAGCCGAGCAATTGTTCCTTCGTCTCGGCGAAGGGGCCGTCGATGACCAGCGGCTCGTTCTTGCCCTTGCGCAGCGTCGTCGCCGCCGTCGTCGGCATCAGCCGCGCCACGGGGCCGAGCTTGCCGGCCTCGCCCAGCGGCTTCTGCACCGCGATCAAACGGTCCATCGTCGCCTGCTCCTCCTCCTTGGACCAGGCAAACACCGTATCTTCGTCGTTGTAGCACAGGATGGCATACAGCATGCGTTACTCCTTCTCCCCTAAAGACGAAGAAGTATCGCCCGCTCCGACAGCCCGCGTCAAAAATTATTGCAGCGGCCGATCAGGTCTTGCCGCGCCGGATCGCCAGGGTCCCGGCCTTCGCATCGAGTTCGGCGATCGCGCCGATCAAGGTACTGGCCGGACGATCGCCATGCCCAAACGGCAAGCCGCCGAGGATCGGCACCTTCAGCTCCGTCAGATGCTCGCGCAGGATATCCATGACCGAATAAGGGCGATCGAAGTCGAAATCCGTAAACTGGCCGATAGCGACACCTGCCAAACCATCCAGATGCCCCGCCTTGCGCAACATCGTCATTTGCCGGTCCACCTGCCCGGGATATAGGCCGATCGCTTCGAGCAACAGGATGGCGCCATGCAGATCCGGCAGCGCCCAGCCGGCGGATGTCGCAACCATGTCGAGATTGCCGCCGATCAACCGACCCTCGGCCGTTCCGCCTGTCGTCAATCGCGAGGTCGGCTCGTCCGGACGCGCGGCGACGATGAGGTCCTCGGCTGTCATCAGCGCCTGGCGCAGCGAGTCATGCGTATAGGGGCTGATGCCCTCTTCGTTCGGCCCGATGGAAAACGCGCCGTGAATGCCGACCTGATGACACTGTCTCAGCAAGCTCAGATGCAATGTGGTGATATCGCTGAAGCCGATAATGAATTTCGGGTCTCCGCGCGCCGCCGCAAAATCCAGCTGATCGGCAATGCGATAAGACCCCTTGCCGCCGCGCGTGGTGAAGATCGCCCGAACATCGGGATCGCGAAGCGCGGCGTTGAGGTCCGCCAGCCTCTCCTCGTCGGTCCCGGCAAGGTAGCTCCACTTGCGAAAGGCGTGTTCGCCGAAATCGACGTTCAGCCCCCAGCCTTTCAGGATTTCGGCGTTTGCCAGAACCCTGTCCTTGTCGGGCGAGCTTGCCGGGGACACAAAGCGCACCCTGTCGCCCGGCCGCAATGGCGGCGGCATCGATATCCGATCGGCTCTCGAACAGTCGCGTGATTCCATGCCGCGATCTTGGCATGGAATCATTGGCTGCGTCAGCCGCGGATTGACGGCCGGCGGCCCCTTAGCTCAAGGATGGATTGACGGCCGCAGCCTTTATCGGCGCAGGCCGCCTGGCCTTGGCATCCGCCTCTATCGTCCGAGCGGCTTTCGCTCTGCCTTCCCATAGCGGTATCCCGACGGACTGCGACACGGCCGGATCGGTCGTGAAGACCGGATAGCCGCGCTCGATCAGGCGCAAGAGGACTTCCTTGTCCTTGCGGACATGCAGGCGGGTCAGGTTTTCCTGATTGTAGACGTGGCCGCCGGAATCCGGATTGATGCCGGTGATGATGACCGCGGTCGCACCGTTATAGAGCGCGAAAAGCACCGCATTGATGCCGTTCGAGCATTTGTCGTCCGCGCCCAGTTCGCTGCACTTCACGCCACCCACGCGGTCGAGCAGCGCCATGCGCTTGTAGCGATCGACGATCTCGAGCTTGTCGTAGCGATAGTTGAAGGCTTTCAGCCCGTCCTCCAGCCGCTGGCGATCCTTGCGCCAGAGCAGGACGTAAAGCATCTTGGCGCGCTCGCCGTTCAGCACGCGCCGCACTTCGACGGCGTTGGTGTTCGTTCCCTCGATCTGGTTGAACTGCACCAGCGCGACATCCGGCGCGTCGATGCCCCATGCCTTCGTCACCATCTGCGACCCGTTGATGGTGATCACGCGGAAGCTCTCGTCGAAATCCACCGGCCTGTGCGATACCGGCGCCGAACCGACCACGAGAACCGGGCCGCGAAACGGCTCCGCCAGGACGGGCGGTTTCGGCCGGGTCAGATGATACTTGATCTGCCGATAGATGTGTTTCTTCAGTTCCGAAAATTGAGCAGCCATTACGCGCCTTGATATCCCCGAAGGCGTTCATCCAAACAATCGATCCCGCAACCGGTCCTGCGACACAGGACCGGTTGCGGGATGACTATCGCTGCTTCCCCTAATGGAAGGAAAATAAACAATCTTTACACGGCATAATCCAAGGTGAGGCAGCGGCCGCAACCAGCACGTTTACTGCGTGCTCAACGTCCGCCGCACCGCATCGCGCCAGCCCTTGAGCTTCGCGCTCCGGGTCTTCTCGTCCATGGCGGGCTCGAAGCGTCTGTCGCGCGCCCAGGCCTTGGCGAAACCATCGCGATCCGGCCAGACACCCGCACGGCTGCCGGCGAGCCACGCGGCACCCAACGCGGTGGTCTCGAGGATGGTGGGACGGTCGACCGGCGCGTCCAACAGGTCGGCGAGCCGCTGCATCGTCCAGTCGGAGGCGACCATGCCGCCGTCGACGCGCAGCACCGTGTCGCGGCCGCTGCCGTTACGCCAGTCCTTGTGCATGGCATCCAGCAGGTCGCGCGACTGGTAGCAGACGGCTTCCAGCGCGGCGCGGACGATTTCCTCGGGGCCGGTATTGCGCGTCAGGCCGAAGATCGCGCCACGCGCATCCGGGTCCCAATGCGGCGCGCCGAGGCCGGTAAAGGCGGGCACGAGATAGACATCCTGGTTCGGATCGGCCTTCGCCGCCAGGGCGCCGGAATCGGCGGCGCGCTGGATCGCCTTCAGCCCGTCGCGCAGCCACTGCACCGCCGCCCCCGCGATGAAGATCGAGCCTTCCAGCGCATAGGTCGTCTCGCCGTCCAGCCGGTAGGCGATGGTCGTCAAGAGCCGGTTTTTCGAGCGCACCATATCGGCGCCGGTGTTCAGCAGCGCGAAGCAGCCGGTGCCGTAGGTGGATTTCATCATGCCGCGCTCGAAGCAGGCCTGGCCGATGGTCGCCGCCTGCTGGTCGCCCGCGACGCCGAGAATGGGGATCGCCGCGCCCAGCAGCGACGGCTCGGTGATGCCGAAATCGGCGGCGCAATCCTTCACCTCCGGCAACATGGCCGCCGGCACGCGCAGGATCTCGAGCAGATCCTCGTCCCATTCATTGGTGCCGATATTGTACATTAACGTCCGCGACGCGTTGGTCGCGTCGGTGACGAAGCTCTTGCCGCCGGTCAGCCGCCAGATCAGGAAGGTGTCGATCGTGCCGAAGCAAAGCTCGCCCTTGGCGGCACGGGCACGCGCACCCTTCTCATTGGCCAGCATCCAGGACAGTTTGGTGCCGGAGAAATAGGGGTCGAGCAGCAGGCCGGTGCGCCGGGTGAAGAGCTTCTCCAGATCCTGCCGCTTCAGCTTGTCGCAATAGCTCGCGGTGCGCCGGTCCTGCCAGACGATGGCGTTGTGGATCGGCTTTCCGGTCTCGCGGTCCCACACCACCACGGTTTCACGCTGGTTGGTGATGCCGAGCGCGGCAATATCCTTGGCCGTGATGCCGGCGGCCTCGATGGCCTTGCCAGCGGTGAACAGGACGGACGCCCAGATCTCCTCGGCATCGTGCTCGACCCAGCCGGATTTCGGATAATGCTGGGTGAATTCCTTCTGCCCGACGCCGGCAACTTTCATATTGCCGTCGAAAACGATCGCCCGTGTCGACGTCGTTCCCTGGTCGATCGCCAAGACATAGCCGCCCATGCAGTCCTCCCGATAATTTTTCCCGAAACAACAGATACGACAGCAAAACGAATGTGAAAAGAAAGCAAAACGAAATTTTTACCGGAAAGACCGCCTTGCAGCTCGCGAATATATGAAGACCGCTGTCGCAAAAGAGTCTTGCAGCGGTGCGATTGCCATATCCGCAGGTTTGGGACTAACCTCAGACTGCTATTGCGCTGCAACAAGACGGCGCGCGTCCAAGGAGAAGATCATGGCAAGAACAGTCGTTGTCACCGGTTCCACGAGCGGTATCGGCCTCGCCATCGCGACGGCCTTCGCCGCCAAGGGCGACAACATCGTCATCAACGGCTTCGGCAAGCCCGAAGAGATCGACGCCATCAGAAACACGCTCGAAGCCTCGGGCGGCGGCAAGGTGATCTATCATCCGGCCGACATGACCAAGCCCGCCGAGATCGCCGACCTGATCGCGACCGCCAATTCGACCTTCGGCAGCGTCGACGTCCTCGTCAACAATGCCGGCATCCAGCACGTCGAGAAGATCGAGGATTTCCCGATCGAGAAGTGGGACCAGATCATCGCCATCAACCTGTCGAGTTCGTTCCACACCATCCGTGCGGCCGTGCCGCTGATGAAGGCGAAGAAATACGGCCGCATCATCAACATCGCCTCGGCCCACGCCCTCGTCGCCTCGCCGTTCAAATCCGCCTATGTCGCGGCAAAGCATGGTATATTGGGCCTGACCAAGACGGTGGCGCTCGAGCTTGCCGAATTCGGCGTCACCGCCAACGCCATCTGCCCCGGCTACGTCCTGACCCCGCTGGTCGAAAAACAGATCCCCGACACGGCCAAGGCGCGCGGGATGACCGAGGAGCAGGTCAAGAACGAGGTGATCCTCAAGGCGCAGCCGACGCATGAATTCGTCAAGGCCGAGGAGATCGGCGCCCTCTCGCTCTATCTCGCCAGCGACGAGGCCCGCCAGATAACCGGCACCCACGTCTCGATTGACGGTGGCTGGACCGCGGAATAACGATAGACGGTTAGGGCCGGATTCGCCTGAAGCACCCGGCCCTGGCCGACAAAAGACAATTGGGAACGACATGAACGACCGCATCCGCTTTATCCTCAACGGCGAGGATATGACGCTTTCCAACCTGCGCCCCACCGAGACGCTCCTCGATTTCCTGCGTCTCAACCGGCATCTGACGGGCACGAAGGAGGGATGCGCCGAAGGCGATTGCGGCGCCTGCACCGTCCTTGTGGGCAGGCTGGTCGATGGCGGCCTGCATTATGAATCCGTCAATGCCTGCATTCGTTTCGTCGGTTCCCTGCACGCCACCCATGTCGTCACCGTCGAACATCTGGCCGCCAAGGACGGGATGCTGCATCCGGTACAGCAGGCCATGGTCGACTGTCACGGCTCGCAATGCGGCTTCTGCACGCCGGGCTTCGTCATGTCGCTCTACGGCTTGTGGCTGACGACGGAGAAGCCGAGCCGGGCGCAGATCGAAAAGAGCCTACAGGGCAATCTCTGTCGCTGCACCGGCTACGAGCCGATCGTCAAGGCGGCCGAACAGGTGAGCCATAAACGGCCGAGCGCCCTCTTCGATCCGCTGGAAAAGACCAGGGCCGACATCATCGCCCGGCTCTGGGCCATGCAGGGCGGCGATACCATCACCATCACCTCCTCCGACGGAGACCGCCTGATCGTGCCGGGCTCGGTTCCCGCCCTGGCGCAGATCCTCGCCGAAGAGCCGAAGGCGACCGTCGTCGCCGGCTCCACCGATGTCGGCCTCTGGGTGACCAAGCAGATGCGCCAGCTCGACCCGGTCGTCTTCATCAACCACCTGACCGACCTGCAGAAGATCGCCGTGGACGAGAGCGGCCTGACCATCGGCGCCGGCGTCACCTACAGCCGCGCCTTCGATGTCATCGCCGAGAAAATCCCGGCCTTCGCCAGCCTGATCAACCGCATCGGCGGCGAACAGGTGCGCAACATGGGCACGATCGGCGGCAATATCGCCAACGGGTCACCGATCGGAGACACGCCGCCGCCGCTGATCGCGCTCGGTGCGACGGTGAAGCTGCGCTCGGTGGCGGGCACCCGCAGCCTGCCCCTGGAGGATTTCTTCGTCGATTACGGCAAGCAGGACCGGAATCCCGGCGAATTCGTCGAAAGCATCTTCGTGCCCTACCCTACCGAAGACGCCCATTTTGCCGTCTACAAGATCTCCAAGCGCCGCGACGAGGATATTTCGGCCCTCTGCGGCGCCTTCCATCTCTCGCTGGACGATACCGGCCATGTCACCGATATCCGCATCGCCTTCGGCGGCATGGCCGGCACGCCGACACGCGCCCGCACGGTCGAAGCCGAGCTGATCGGCAAGCCCTGGACGGAAGCATCCGTCACAGCCGCCCGCCCCGCTTTCGATGCCGACTACACGCCGCTGACCGACTGGCGCGCCACTGCCGAATACCGGCAACTGACCGCCAAGAACCTGCTCATCCGCTTCTATCTGGAAACGGCCGGCGCGCCGCAGGAGCTGAAGCGCTTCGCAACGGTGGAGGCCTGAACCATGGATAAATCCACCTCCCAGGAAACCAAGGTCGTCATCAACGGCTCGATGCACGGTTCGTTGAAGCACGATTCCGCGCACAAGCATGTCACGGGCGCGGCCGATTATATCGACGATCTGCCGGAACCGGCCGGCCTGCTGCATGGCGCGCTCGGCCTTTCCGACCGTGCCCATGCCGACATCGCCGGCATCGATCTTTCCGCCGTCAAGGCCTATCCGGGCGTCGTCTGGGTATTCACCGGCAAGGACATTCCCGGCGTCAACGACACCAGCTCCAACGGCATGCATGACGAGCCGTTGCTGGCCGAGACCAGGGTGGAATTCCACGGCCAGCCGATCTTCGCCGTGATCGCCGAGACCCGCGATGCGGCTCGCCACGCCGCGCGCCTTGCCAAGATCGACTATCGCGATCTGCCGCACTGGAGCGACATCGACGGCGCGCTCGCCAATGGCGCACCGCTGGTCTACGAGCCGATGACGCTGAAGCGCGGCGAGCCGGAAACCGAGATGGCCAATGCCAAGAACCGCATCAAGGCGCAGATGCGCATCGGCGGCCAGGAGCATTTCTACCTCGAGAGCCATATTGCCATGGCGATCCCCGGCGAGGACGACGAGGTCACCGTCTGGTCCTCCACCCAGCATCCGAGCGAGATCCAGCACATCGTCGGCCATGTGCTGAACATCCCGTCCAATGCCGTCACCGTCAATGTGCGCCGCATGGGCGGCGGCTTCGGCGGCAAGGAAACGCAGGGCAACCAGTTTGCGGCCCTTGCGGCGGTCGCCGCCAAGAAGCTCGGCCGCGCCGTCAAGTTCCGCCCCGACCGCGACGAGGACATGGCCGCCACCGGCAAGCGCCACGACTTCCTGGTCGACTACGAAATCGGCTTCGACGATGAGGGCCGCATTCACGCGGTCGATGCGACCTATGCCGCCCGCTGCGGTTTCTCCTCCGATCTCTCCGGCCCGGTCACCGACCGCGCGCTGTTCCATGCGGATTCGAGCTATTTCTACCCGCATGTGCATCTCGTCTCGAAACCGTTGAAGACGCACACCGTCTCCAACACCGCCTTCCGCGGCTTCGGCGGCCCGCAGGGCATGGTCGGCGGCGAACGCTTCATCGAGGAGATCGCCTATGCGCTGGGCAAGGACCCGCTGGAAATCCGCCGCGCCAATTTCTACGGCCAGCCGGGCTCCGGCCGGACATTGACGCCCTATCATCAGGAGGTGGAGGACAACATCATCCACCGCATCGTCGATG
>JASGEG010000194.1:0-6051 GCA_047606605.1 Rhizobium sp. | reverse complement strand
GCGTCGCCAAGCGGTAAGGCACCGGTTTTTGGTACCGGCATTCCCAGGTTCGAATCCTGGCGCCCCAGCCACTGTTAGAGCTGAATTTCTGAGAAAATCCGGACTATTTGTCGGCCATGACGCCGACAGAGATTGGCGTATGTGATTGGTCATCATGCCCGTGTGCGGCTCTCCTATCGACCAGGCTGCGGGCGTAATCTCAGTGATTTCGATCTCTTTCACCCAAGCTCCAGTTTGCCAAGTTCGAATGACGCCGTAGACGCCCTATGTTATCCTGGCGCACCATCAAACAGACGGTGGGTGATCGCGATGTTGGAAACGGACAAGCTGTTCGCCGGCTCGATTCCGGAAAATTACGACCGCTACATGGTGCCGTTGATTTTCGAGCCGTTTGCCACGGATCTGGCGGGGCGGGCAGCCTCTCTTGCGCCGGGCGCCGTGTTGGAAATCGCCGCGGGCACCGGGGTCGTTACCCGCGCATTGGCGCCGAAACTGGCGCCCGATGCACGCTATGTCGTGACCGACCTCAACCAGCCGATGCTCGATTATGCCGCGTCGCGACAGGAGCCCGACAGCCGCATCCAGTGGCGCCAGGCGGATGCGCTGGCCTTGCCGTTTGACGATGCGGGTTTCGATCTCGTCTTTTGCCAGTTCGGCGCGATGTTCTTTCCCGACCGCGTGCAGGCCTATCGCGAAGCGAAGCGAGTGCTGAAGCCCGGAGGGCATTTTCTGTTCAACGTCTGGGATCGCATCGAGGAGAATGTCTTTGCGGACGATGTGACGAATGCGCTCGCCGCGCTGTTTCCGAACGACCCGCCGCGCTTTCTGGCGCGCACGCCGCATGGCTATCATGACACGGCCTTGATCCGCCGCGAGCTGGAGGAGGCAGGCTTCTCGCGCGTGGCGATCGAAACAAGAGCCGAACAAAGCCGCGCATCCTCGCCGCGCCTTCCGGCGGTCGCCTATTGTCAGGGAACGCTTCTGCGCAACGAGATCGAGACCCGGGAAGCGGGAAAACTGGAAGCGGCGACAGATCATGCCGCATCCGCGATCTCAGCCCGACACGGCAGCGCCGCGGTTGCCGCCAAAATTCAGGCCCATGTCATCATGGCCGCGGTCTAGGTATCGGTGTTCCGCGACAATTGCTTTCCGCAAAAAGCGGAGCGCAGTCCGAGTTTCGAACGCGTGTATTCGCATTCCCCGCCACCCTTAAAGCTTGTTTGACCTTTTTCCTGCACTCTCGCCGGCATCAATTCGATGCAGGCGGTTATGATCAGCAAGTCCCCACCATCTCTTTCCGTCGTCGCGCCTTGTCATAATGAGGAGGAGGGGCTTCGGGAGTTTTGCCGGCGAGCGGTCGCGACGGCGCGGAGTATCGCCGGCGATGCCTTCGAGGTGGTGCTGGTGGATGACGGCTCCACGGACGGGACCTGGGATGTGATCGCCTCGTTGGCGAGCGAGACACCGCAGGTGCTCGGCGTCCGCCTGATGCGCAATCACGGCCATCAGCTTGCAGCCACCGCCGGGCTTGCCGCCTCGCGCGGCGAGCGCGTGCTGCTGATCGATGCCGATCTCCAGGACCCACCGGAACTGCTTCTGATGATGATGCCGATCATGGATCGCGGCGCCGATGTGGTCTACGGGCAGCGCGTGCGGCGGGAAGGGGAGAGCTGGTTCAAGCTCGCCTCCGCCTCTCTCTTCTATCGGCTCCTGTCCCGGCTGGCCTCGGTGGCGATCCCGCGCGATGCCGGCGATTTCCGCCTGATGCGCCGCCGCGTCGTCGATATCCTGCTGTCGATGCCGGAGCGCGATCGTTTCATTCGCGGCATGGTGAGCTGGATCGGCGGGCGGCAGGTGGCGCTGCCCTATGAGCGCGACGCCCGTTTCGCCGGCACGACCAAATATCCGCTGCGCAAGATGGTCAATTTCGCCATCGACGCCATCACCAGTTTCTCCACCGTGCCGCTGCGCGTCAGCACCTGGCTCGGCATGGTCACGGCCGCCTGCGCCGTCCTGCTGCTTGCCTATACGCTGCTGCGCTGGCTGCAGGGCGAGACCATCGTCGGCTGGTCCAGCATCATGGCGGCAATCACGGCTTTCAGCGCCATCCAGCTCATATGCATCGGCATCATCGGCGAATATATCGGTCGGCTGGTGCAGGAAAACAAAAGGCGGCCGATGTTCATGATCGAGAGCCTTGTCAGCGGTCACCGGTCCATGGAAATGGCCGGGGATTTCGCCGAGATGGATGCGGCCGGAAAGCGCCGTGAAATCGAGCGTCTTCTGGCGTGCGAAGACGAGATCGACCGGGATGGCGCGCGGACGAGGGCCGCCCGCTGATGCCGCATCCCGCCGCAAGCCTGTCCGTGGCCGAGCGCGAGTCCGCGCCGGAGGCCGAAGCCACCGCCATTGCGAAGGATGTCGCCCACCGCCAGCGTCCGGGCATCGTCATTGCCGTCTTCGTCGCCCTGGTGGCGATCTTCGTCGCGGTCTTCCAGTTCCCGCCGATCCTCGACTATCCGAATCACTATGCCCGCATGTGGCTGCTCGCCGGCGGCATAACGCAACCGCCCTTCGACCGGATCTATGCGCTCGACTGGAACCGGACCTTCACCAATGTCGGCATCGATCTCGCCGCCTATTGGCTGGGGCCGGTGATCGGCGTGCCGCTTCTGGCACGAAGCCTGCTGTTCCTGGCGATTGTGCTGCCGCCGCTCGGCGCCATCGCCCTGCATCGCCGCCTGTTTGGCGGCTCCTATTATTGGCAGATCGCCATTCTCTATGTCGCCTGGTGCGCCACGCTGATCGGCGGCTTTCTCAATTTCCAGATCGGCCTGGGCATGGCGCTGTTTTTCGCCACGGCCGATCATGCCCTGCAGCCGAAGAACCAGGCGGCCCTGTTCGCCTGGCGCTTGCTGGCCGGCCTGCTGCTGACGGCCATGCATATCTTCTCACTCGGCTTCTACATGGCGCTGGTTTGCGGGCTCGAATTTTCGCCGACCACGGCTGCCCTGAAGTCTCCCCGCGATTTCGCGCGCCTCTGCGGCCGGCTGATCTTCGCAATGCTGGCCTGCGCGCTGCCGGCGATCTGCCTCTACCTCTATGCGCCGGTCCTGCCTGCCGGCAATCGCGCGGATCTGCTGGACGCGGTTTGGAACAACAGCCCGAGCCTGATACTGGCAAATCTCATGTCGGCGATCTGGACCTACACGGCTGTCGTGGACATGTTGCTGGTGATTCCGCTGGTGCTCGTCTGTACCAATGCGATCCGTACGAGCCGGCTGAAACTGCATGCCGGCCTTGCGGTCACCTCCGCCGGGCTGCTAATTCTGGCCTGCGTCTCCCCATTGCATCTACTCGGCACTGGCTGGATCGGCTGGCGCTTCCCGATCATGGCGGCGCTGGCGGCCATGGTGATGATCTGCCCCTTGGAACGTCTGCCGCGCCGGGAGGCTCTCCTATTGGCGATCGTGCTGGCTGGCGCGGTGCTGGGCCGGACCGCCTGGATCGGCGTCAACTGGTGGCACGGGCAGGCGGATGTCGCCGATATCCGCACTGTCCTCGCCGCCATTCCGGAAGGCTCGACCATCCTGCCGATGGCCCATGAGTCGATGGATCTGCCTGTTGGCATCGACCAGCGGCACTATGCCTGGAACCAGGACACATTCCGGCATCTTCCGACGCTCGCGGTTCCCTATGTCCACGCCTTTGTGCCGACGCTCTTCACCGCCGTCGGCAAGCAGCCGCTGACGGTGTTGCCGCCATGGCGCGACATCGCCGTACCCGAGGGCAATCTCTTCTCCATCGGCCTGTTGAACTGCCCGGCCGAACTGCGGGCCTTCAGCGCTCTCGCGCCCTATCTCGCCGATTGGCGGAAGCATTTCGATTTCGTGCTTGTCGTCAATGCCGATAGGCCGGACCGGTATGGCGGTGACAGCATTCCGCCCGGCCTGCGGCTCGCGGCCGATACGCCCTTTGCCAAGCTCTATGCCATCGATAAGGCTTTCGCGCCGCCGGCCGATGCTCCATCGGGCAAGAGCTGCCCGTCTCCGCGGACAACCGAAGGCTGAATAGGTCCAACGAAAACGGGCGAACCCTTTCGAGCCGCCCGTCGGATGTTTGTCCCCGATCGCTCGTGGGACTTAGCTTGCCTTTTCCGGCGGTGCCAGAAGCTCGGCGCAATAGGAGGGGCCGGCGAGGCCCGGCTGGTCGCCGAGGATGCGGACCGAGCGGATGACGTAGCTCTGGTTGGCGACGATATCGGCCTTGCAGCTCAGATAGCGCTTGCCGCCCTTCTTGCCGTCCTTGGCGGTGACGGTGATCGTCTTGTAGCCGCCGCGCCAGGTATAGATGCGGTTGCCGCCTTCGTCGCGATCGGAGAGCGGCGGGCCGTAGGCTGCGAAGAAGCGGCCGGCCGACTGGCCTTCCCAACGATCCTGCGCCGGGTTGCTCACGATTTTCGGAAGGGTTGGGGTGCCGGTTGTTGTGGTGCTGCAGCCGGCCAGTGCCAGCAACAGTCCCGCCGCGGTGATCATGCGGAAATTCATCGTTTCGTCCTTGAGCTTCTGTCTCGCATTCGGTTGCGGAAACGCCGCTGTCCCACGACATTTCCACCTGTCCCGCTAAGGGCTTTAGCGCCAAAGCCGGCAAAAGAAAATTCCCATCTGCGTGTCCATGCGGGATTTTGGCGGATGTGTTGCGTCTTATGCACGTCGGCCTGATGGCCGGTTGTTTTTTCTGCCGATTTTCTGAGCAATTGCCTCTGTAATCTTTTCGTCAAAAATCGCGAAGTTTTTTTGATTTAGGTGCTTGTGCATCAAAAATGGCTGGTCTATAGAAGCGCCGCTGGTCACGGAGTGTAGCGCAGTCTGGTAGCGCACCACGTTCGGGACGTGGGGGTCGAGTGTTCGAATCACTCCACTCCGACCAGCCGAAAATCCTTGTAAATCAAGGATTTATTCCCGAACAGAAAATTCCTCACGAAAACCATTTTCAAATAAACGGACCGATTGCGGACCGATTGGGCCTAGAAAGCGTTTGCAGCCTGTTCCTGAAAGTCCGGGTGAGCGTGGGCGTAGGTGCGCTCAAACTCTTCCGAGGTTATCCCCAAAGAGGCCGCCGCCTGCTCGATATCGACGCCGGCCTGTGCCAGCCAGGTCGCGCGAGTGTGTCGCAGAATATGCGGCGTAACATCGTCATCAAGCCATGCGGTCGCCCTGATCGACCGGAATGCCTTGTGTGGTTTTGTGAGCTTCCCGCCGTTGTAATGGACGGCGTAGCGAAGCGTGATCTCTTTCCCTTGCTCATCGACAACGGTGTCAGCCTTCTTCCAGTAGCGCAGGAAGCGCAGAAGACGAGGCGGTATCTTGACCGGCGTCCGACGCTTGTTGTGGGCGACATGCTCGCCCTCGGCGCGCCGATAGATCACGCCGCGGGAAAGGTCGATATGGCCGCCCGTGACGTTCGGTATCCATTGCAGATTGAGGATCGCCGACAGGCGCGTGCCTGTGTAGAGGCCGATCATGATCAGGCGCACCAGGTGCGGATTGCGCCAGCCAGACCGCCGCCACGTCACCTTTCTCGTAACTATGTCGCTGGAGACCGGCACCCATCCGAGCGAGGCGAGCAAAAGCCTGGCGATCTCCGACCGGGTGAGCCATTTCTGTCGCGGTATGCCCTTTTTGGGGAGCGTGATCTTCGGCACCATGTCGAGCGTGTATTCGGCGTGATAATGATTGATCGCGGCCCGCATGGTTTCGAGATCACGACGGGCGCCGCCGATGCTGCCACGATCGTCGGCATAATCCCGGCATACCTGCCCCTTGATTTCCGGCAGCGTCATGTCGCCGAAGAAGTCGTTGACGCGGTCCAGCATCGCCAGCGTTTCCTTCGGGCGAGCCGTTAGCGGGGCCTTGTCTTCGGAATAGACGATGATGACATCGGCTACCGTGACTTCAGCGGAACGACTGCTGCGCTGGGGGAGATATTTGCTGGCGATGTATTCTGCGAGGCGCTTCTGAGCTGCTTCAATCTCATCTTCGCGGCATTCCG
>JASGEG010000193.1:0-8616 GCA_047606605.1 Rhizobium sp. | reverse complement strand
TTTTGCCGACGCAACCGGCGCTTTGCCCCACCCCGCAGTCTCCGCGAGACGGTCGGGGCATGGCAAAGCGCCTCCCGAACCCTTCCATGAGGTCCGCCATGGTCTTCCTTTCCAACGACCGCCCCGGCCATCGCGCCGTCGCCGAACTGGCCGGCACCCGCATCCTGCCGAACGGCTATGATCTCATCGCCTTTGCCTTCGTGGCCGCGCTTGCCGTTCTGGCGCTGCACGGCGCAGCCGAGATGCGGGCGCCGTTGACCGGGCTGGCAAGCGCGCCCATTGCGCTCGATCCCGCCTATCTGCCGGAATATGCGCTGCGCACGACGCTGCGGATGTTCGCGGCCATCGCCGCCTCGCTGATCTTCACCTTCGCGGTCGCGACGCTGGCCGCCAAGAGCCGGCGGGCGGAAATGGTGATCATCCCGGCGCTCGACATCCTGCAATCCGTGCCCGTGCTCGGCTTCCTCACCTTCACCGTGACCTTCTTCATGGGCATTTTCCCGGGCAGCCAGCTTGGGGCCGAATGCGCCTCGATCTTTGCGATCTTCACCAGCCAGGCCTGGAACATGGCCTTCTCCTTCTACCAGTCGCTGCGCACCGTGCCGCGCGATCTGGACGAGGTCAGCCGCGGCTTCGGCCTGTCCGCCTGGCAGCGCTTCTGGCGGCTGGAGGCTCCCTTCGCCGCGCCCGGCCTGATCTGGAACACGATGATGTCGATGTCCGGCGGCTGGTTCTTCGTCGTCGCCTCGGAAGCGATCACGGTCGGCAATACCACGGTGCAGCTTCCGGGACTCGGCTCCTGGCTCGCTGTTGCCATCGACAAGCAGGATTTCGCCGCCGTCGCCTGGGCGGTCCTCGCCATGGGCATCGTGATCGTGCTCTACGACCAGCTGCTCTTCCGGCCGGTCGTGACCTGGGCCGACAAGTTCCGCTTCGAGCAGACGGCCGGGCAGGCCAAGCCGCGC
This sequence comes from Rhizobium sp., assembly GCA_047606605.1. Lineage (GTDB taxonomy): Bacteria > Pseudomonadota > Alphaproteobacteria > Rhizobiales > Rhizobiaceae > Rhizobium. The sequence continues at coordinate 7,651 of JASGEG010000193.1, read as the reverse complement.
TCCTGGGTCTATTCGCTCATGCAGCGCACGCATCTTCTCAAGCGCCTGATGCAGCCGGTCTCCTGGGCATGGCAGCGCCTCATGCTGATCCGCCTTCCCGGCTCCCGATCGGCAGCGGTCAAACCGCGCGGCCGCAGTGCAGCGACACGGATGCTCGACCATGCATGGCTCGGCCTCATCGCCATGGTCGGCGTCTGGGGCATCTGGACGGCCTTTGCCTTCATGCGCCAGAGCCTTGGCTGGAACGATGCTTGGGAAGCCTTCAGCGGCGGCCTCGTCACGCTGCTGCGCGTCATCGTCCTGATCGCCGTCGCAAGCCTGATCTGGGTTCCGCTGGGCGTCTGGATCGGGCTGAGGCCGGCTGTCGCCGAGCGGGTCCAGCCGGTGGCGCAATTCCTGGCGGCCTTCCCGGCCAACGTGCTCTTTCCCTTCGCCGTCATCGCCATCGTCGCGACCGGCGCCAGCCCCAATATCTGGCTTTCGCCGCTCATGGTGCTGGGCACGCAATGGTACATCCTCTTCAACGTCATCGCCGGCGCGAGCGCCTTTCCGACCGACTTGAAGGAAGCCTGCTCCGTCTACCAGCTCCGCTCCTGGACCTGGTGGCGGCGCGCCATCCTGCCGGGGATTTTCCCCTACTACGTCACCGGAGCGCTGACGGCGTCGGGCGGCTCGTGGAACGCCAGCATCGTCGCGGAGATCGTCAACTGGGGCAACACCAGGCTCGAAGCCTTCGGCCTCGGCGCCTACATCGCCAAGGCGACCGAAGCCGGCGACTATCCACGCGTCGTCCTCGGCATTGCCGTAATGTCGCTCTTCGTCACCCTCCTGAACAGAACCCTGTGGCGCCCGCTTTACGTCTTTGCCGAACGCCGCCTGCGTCTCAACTGATCATTCCATCCGGAGCAACGAACATGGAAGCCATCACTCTCGTCAAGAAGACAGGCGCCGCCGAAAGCGCCTCCCTCGTATCGGTACGGCAGGTCTGCCAGATCTACGACAAGGGCGCGGCCGGATCGCTGGTCGTGCTCGACAATGTCGACCTCGAGCTGCGCCCGGCAGAGATCGTCGGCCTGCTCGGCCGCTCCGGCTCCGGCAAGTCGACGCTGCTGCGGGCGATTGCCGGCCTCATCCGGCCGAGCAAGGGCGAGATCCGCTTCGACGGCAAGCCGGTGACGGGACCCAATGCCGGCGTCTCCGTCGTCTTCCAGAGCTTCGCGCTCTTTCCCTGGCTTACCGTCCTGCAGAATGTCGAACTCGGGCTGGAAGCCCAGGGCGTCGCGCCCACCGAGCGCCGCAAGCGGGCGCTGGCCGCCATCGACCTTATCGGCCTCGACGGCTTCGAGAGCGCCTATCCGAAGGAGCTTTCAGGCGGCATGCGCCAGCGCGTCGGCCTTGCGCGCGCCCTGGTCGTGCGCCCGAAGGTGCTGTTGATGGACGAACCCTTCTCCGCGCTCGACGTGCTGACGGCCGAGACGCTGCGCACCGACCTTCTCGATCTGTGGTGCGAAGGCCGCATGCCGATCGAATCGATCCTGATGGTGACGCACAATATCGAGGAGGCGGTGCTGATGTGCGACCGTATCCTGATCTTCGGTTCGAACCCCGGGCGCGTCATCGCCGAAATCCGCGTCGACCTGCCGCAGCCGCGCAACCGGCTCGATCCCGCTTTCCGCAAGCTGGTCGAGGATATCTATGCGCGGATGACGGCAAGGACCGGCACGCCGACGCGCGACGGACTGTTTCCCGGCACCGGCATCGCCATGGCGCTGCCGCGCGTTTCGACCAACCTGCTGTCCGGCCTCATCGAAACCGTCGCCGCCGAGCCCTATCGCGGACATGCGGATCTGCCGCCGCTGGCCGCGCATCTTCATCTCGACATCGACGATCTCTTCCCCGTCGCCGAGACGCTGCAATTGCTGCGCTTCGCCGATCTGGAGGGCGGCGACATCCGCTTGACCGCGCCTGGCCTGCGCTTCTTCGACAGCGATGTCGACGAGCGCAAGCGGCTGTTCGAGCAGCATCTGGCCACCTATGTGCCGCTGGCCGCCCATATCCGCCGCGTCCTCGACGAACGGCCGGCCCATCGCGCCCCGGCCCGCCGCTTCCGCGACGAGCTGGAAGACTACATGTCGGAGGATTACGCCGGCACCACACTGAAAGCCGTGACCAACTGGGCCCGCTATGCCGAGTATTTCGCCTATGACGAAAAAGCCGATCTTTTCACGCTGGAAAATCCGAGCTGAGGCCTGGAATTCAGGGACGGCCGCACGCGGGAGCAGTGGCCGATCCGCGCGACGGCGGCGGCATTGCCAGCCGTCGCGCGATCGTGCACCCTGCCGCGATCCGCACGGCGGTTTCATGTGGAAGGGCAAGGCCGGATGAGGCGCGAATTTCTGCAATATCTGATCGAGGCGCCCTTGCTCTGGCTCGGCATTGCGCTGCTGTCCGCCCTGATCTTCCTTGCCGACACCGTGACCGATCTGGAGATCGCCTTTGCCGTGCTCTATGTCGCCGTCATCCTGATCTCGGTACGCTCCGGCCGCCAGCAAGCGGTTCTCGCCGTAGGCGTTGCCTGCGCCATCCTCACCATCACCAGCTATCTGCTGACGCGGCATGGGAATAGCGAATCCGGCATGGTGAACGGCGCGCTCAGCCTGCTGGCGATCGGCGCGACCACCTATCTCGCCATCAGGATGGAGGCCATCGAGGCCAGCGCGAGGCAGGCGCAGTCCGAGCTCGCCCGCATGTCGCGCCTCATGATCGTCGGCGAACTCGGCACGTCCATCGCCCATGAGGTCAGCCAGCCGATCACGGCGATTGCCGCCAACGGCAATGCCGCGCTGCGCTGGCTCTCGGCGTCGCCCGCCGACGAGCAGGAGGCGCGCCAGGCTCTCGACAGGATCGTCAAGGATGCCGATCGTGCCGGCGAGGTGATCGGCCGCGTCCGCAGCCTTGTTGCCCGCACCACTCCGACACGTGACATGGTCGACATGACCGGCGTGATCACGGAAGCGCTGGCGCTGCTGCGCAACGAGATCCGCGCGAACCACATCCATCTGCGCACCGAGCTTGCCGGCGACCTGCCGCCGGTCATGGGCGACCGCGTCCAGCTCCAGCAGGTCGTGCTGAATTTCGTCATCAATGCAATCGAGGCCATGAGTGGGGTCGATGCGGAAAAGCGCGAACTGCTGGTCAGCGCCGCAACCGATGCCAGGAAGATCACGGTCAGCGTGCGCGACACCGGCGTCGGTCTTCCGGCCGCCAGCTCCGGCGAGATTTTCGCAGCCTTCTACACGACCAAGCCGAGCGGGATGGGCATGGGATTGACGATCAGCCGATCCATCATCGAGGCGCATGGCGGCCGCGTCTACATGGCGCCCAACTTTCCCCGCGGCGCGGTGTTCGGCTTCATCCTGCCGTCGAACAGACAAACAAGGGGATAACCATGACGGACCCGAAACCGGCTGTTTACGTCGTCGACGACGACCCTTCCGTCCGCGACGGGCTCGACAGCCTCTTGCGCTCCGTCGGCTACGAGGTCGGCAGCTTCGCATCCCCTCGGGATTTCCTGGCACATCGGCGGCCCCCCGGCCCAGCCTGCCTCATTCTCGACGTCCGGATGCCGGATGCCAGCGGGCTCGATTTTCAGGACGAACTGGCAAAGAGCGCGAACCCGATCCCGATCATCTTCCTGACCGGCCATGGCGACGTGCCGATGTCGGTCCGGGCAATGAAGGCCGGCGCGGTGGAATTCCTCCTCAAGCCCTTCCGCGAGCAGGATCTTCTCGACGCGATCCGCGCCGGGTTGGAAAAGGATCGCCTCCGGCTCCGGCAAGAGGAAGCCGCAGGCGACCTGCAGGCGCGCTTTGCGACGCTGACCGCACGCGAGCGGGAGGTCATGGCGCTTGTTGCCCAGGGTCGCCTCAACAAGCAGGTGGCCGGCGAACTCGGGCTCAGCGAGATCACCGTGAAGGTCCACCGCGGCCAGGCCATGCGCAAGATGCAGGCAGCCTCGCTCGCCGAGCTGATCCGCATGGCCGACGCGCTTGGATTGCCCGGCAGCGAGACAGGAGCGGCAGCGGTGCAAAGGCCGTAGATGGCTTCTGTGCAATTCCGGATGGAGAAGCGCAGTGCACTTTTCCTGGAATTGCCTTGATCACCGACCATCAATGTCGGCGGCGGCCTGATCATGCCCCGAGGTCGTTATGGGAACGAGCCGGCCCTTAACGGCGGCTCGCCCCTCGAACCTTTACTTCACATCGGCCTTCACGAACTGGCGCAGCTCCGGCGTTTGCGGATTGGCGAAGAGCTCCCTGGACGCCCCCTGCTCCCAGATCGTGCCCTTGTGCATGAAAATGGTCTGGGTCGCGACGCGGCGCGCGAAGGCCATTTCATGGGTGACGAGGATCATCGTCATGCCGTCGCGCGCCAGCCGTTCCATGACCAGCAGCACTTCCTCGGTCAGTTCCGGATCGAGCGCCGACGTCACCTCGTCGAACAGCATCACCTTCGGCCGCATGGCGAGCGAACGGGCGATGGCCACGCGCTGCTGCTGGCCGCCTGACAGCTGGTCCGGATAGGCATCGAACTTCTCCGACAGGCCGACGAGCTGCAGCACTTCGCGGGCGATCTCGCGCGTTTCCGACTTCTTGACGTCCTTGACGATGCGCGGCGCCAGCATGATGTTCTCGCCGACCGTCAGATGCGGGAACAGATTGTAGCTCTGGAAGACGATGCCGACATCGGTGCGCAGGCTTCTGAGCGCCTTGGGATCGGTGCCGAGCACATGGCCGGCGATCTCGATGCGGCCGGAATTGATCTTCTCCAGCCCATTCATACAGCGCAGCAGCGTGCTCTTGCCGGAGCCGGACCGGCCGATCAGCGCGAAGACCTCGCCGCGCTCGACATTCAGCGACACCCCTTTGAGGACTTCGAGCGCGCCGAAGCTCTTGTGAACATTCTCAACGATTACTTCCGGCATGAAGCCTCCTTTCCAGCCAACGCGAGAGCTGGGACAACGGGTAGCAGACGACGAAATAGAGGGCCGCGACCGCGATGAAGACGCGGAAGGGCTGGAACGTCGCATTGTTGATGAGCTGCCCGGCACGGGCGAGTTCGACGAAGCCGATGATCGAGGTGATCGAGGTATTCTTGACCACCTGCACGGCAAAGCCCACGGTCGGAGGCAGCGAGATGCGCACCGCCTGCGGCAGGATGACGTAGCGGTATTGCTGCAACCGGGTCATGGCGAGCGATTCCGACGCCTCCCATTGCTGCTTCGGCACGGCCTGGATGCAGCCGCGCCAGATCTCCGCCAGATAGCCGGAGGCATAGATGGTCATCGACGCGCCCGCGGCAATCAGCGGCGGCAGTTCGAAGCCGGCAAGGCTCAGCCCGTAATAGGACAGGAACAGGATCATCAGCACCGGAATGCCCTGGATGATCTGGATATAGGTGCCGGCGGCGATCCGGACGCCCTTCAGCGAAGAGGTGCGCGCCAGCGCCACGACAAATCCCAGGAGCCCGCCACCGACCAGTGCGATGATCGTCAGAACGACGGTCCATTGCAGCGATTGCAGCAGGAAGGAGAATTCGTTGAAACCGAAGGTTCTCAAATTCATGCCTGCACCTCCTCGGGCAAGGCCGCAATGGTGCGGCGGGCCACGCGGCGGCCGAAGAGCCACATGCCGATGAGTGCAAGGGCGGCGCGCAACGCCAGAGCCAATGCCAGATAGATCAGCGTGACGACGATATAGACCTCGAAGGATCGGTAGGTCTGCGATTCCACGAAGGCGGCCGAGGCTGCCAGCTCATGGGTCGAGATGGCCGAGCAGATGCTCGAGGCCAGCATCATCAGCACGAACTGGCTGCACAGCGCCGGATAGACCTTGGCGACGGCCGGCACGATGATGACATGGCGATAGATCTGGAACGGCGTGAAGCCGAGCGCCTCGCCGGCCTCGATCTGGGACTTGTGCACCGCCTCGATGCCGGCGCGGATGATCTCGGTCGAATAGGCAGCGAGATTGATGGTCATGCCGATCAGCGCCGCCGTGTCGGCACCGACCCTGAGCCCGAGGCCGGGCAGCCCGAAATAGACGATGAACAGCTGCACCAGGAAGGGCGTGTTGCGGATGACTTCGACATAGGTGTCGACCACGAAGCGCACCGGCCTGCTGCCGACCGAACGCAGCGACGCAAGCAGGATGCCGCAGGCCGAGCCGAACAGGATCGACAGAACCGAAAGCCGGACGGTCAGCCAGAGACCGCTCAGGAATTCGCCCTGATATTGCGCGAGCGCGCCGAATTGAAATGTATAGGACATGGAAAGGGCCTCGATTGAGGGATTGCGGCCCGCCGGCGAAGGGACCCGCCGGCGGGCGCGAACGCAAGCCCAATCAGAAGGACGGAAGCTGCGGCATCGGACGGCCGGTCCACTTCAGCGAGATCTTGTCGAGATCGCCGGACATCTTCATCAGGTAGATCGAGGTGTTCAGCCATTGGCGCAGCTCGAAATCGTCGATCTTCGTCGCCATGGAATTGCCCTGCTGGAAGAAGGTGAAACCAACCTGCAGGCCGGCATCCGGCCGCTGCTTGATGATCGCCTCGCCGACCGTGGAAGGCAGGGCCACCGCATCGGTCTGGCCGGCGATCAGCGCCTGCGCGCTGGTGGAATCGTCCTCGTAGACAACGATTTCAAGGCCGGGAACCGCCGCCTTGCGCAGCGCCGTCTCCTGCGACGAGCCGCGATTGACCGCAACGCGCTTGCCTTCGAGATCGGACAGCTTGGCGAACTTCTGGCCCGGGCCGGAAATGATGTCCATGTTGAAGGCGCTGTAGGGCTGGGTGAACATGACAGTCTTCGCCCGCTCGCCGGTCGGCGCCAGCGTCGCGACGAGGAAATCCACCTTGCCGGTCTGCAGCGCCGGGATGCGCGACGGCGGCGTCAGCGGAACCAGTTCCACCGGCAGCGACAGATAGGTGCCGATCAGATTGGCGACGTCGACGTCATAGCCGGACGGATTGCCCTTTTCGTCGACCATGCCCATCGGCGGCGCGCCGGTCAGAACGCCGATGCGCACCTTGCCGCGGGACACGATGTCGTTGAGCGACGTGGCATGCGCCTCCGCCGTCGCGAGCAATCCTGCCGCAGCGATACCGACCGCCGTCACGATCCCGCGCAGGGACTTCGAAATCCTCATGATACTCCTCCATCTGTTGTTCCGTTACAACCATCCGCCGCTCACTCCCCGGAGAACTGGCAAATGGAATCCACATGCAATCTGCCCTCAAAATGTTTACGGTAACATCAGGAGACTTTCTGCAAAAGTCGCTCCATTTCACCGCGCATTCCGGACTCTTCATACCTATTTTGCGGAAATCTTCATAACAATTATGGATATTCCCATCGGTTCTGAGTCAGACCGCACCTTTTCGGTTGGTGATTGCAATAGAGCATGTTACCGGTATCATTGCAAGCCGGAATAAAACGTCGCAGTTTCGGCGCAGTCTCACGGGAGGAAATTGATGTTTACTCGCTCAGCGATTTTCGAAGGCGCCATCCATGCGGGCCGCGAAGAGGAATTCTTTCGCATCGTCGAGTAAAAGCTGCTACCGGTATGGAAACGTATGCCGAATGCGCAGTCCG
>JASGEG010000192.1:0-6322 GCA_047606605.1 Rhizobium sp. | reverse complement strand
GCGGACAGGGCCATGCCCTGTCCGCCGCAACTTTCTCACCCAGCACAAATTACTTCGTGCCGAAGTCCGTCTTCCACGACTTCTCGACAATCTCGGCAACATTTTCCGGGATAGCGAGGTAAGACAGCGCAGTCGCGTCCTTCTGGCCATGCTCATAGGACCACTTGAAGAACTTCAGAGCTTCTTCATTCTTAGCAGCATCGGCCGGCTTCTTGTAGAGCAGAACCCAGGTCGAAGCAGCAATCGGCCAGCTCGTGTCGCCCGGCTGATTGGTGATGATCAGGTTGAAGTTCTTGGCATGGGCCCAATCGGCGTTGGAAGCGGCAGCCTTGAACGTGTCGAGGCTCGGCTCAACGACCTTGCCGGCAGAATTCTTCATCTTCGCGAAACCGATGTGGTTGGCGACGACGTAGGAATATTCAACGTAGGAGATCGAACCAGCCGTCTGGTTGACGGTGGTGGAAACGCCTTCGGAACCCTTGGCGCCGAAGCCGACCGGCCATTCAACCGCCGTGTTCGAGCCGACCTTTTCCTTCCACTCCGGCGAAACCTTCGAGAGGTAATCGGTGAAGTTGAAGGTCGTGCCCGAGCTGTCGGCGCGATAGACGACGGAGATCGCCGTGGACGGCAGCTTCACGTCGGGATTGAGAGCCTTGATGGCCGCATCGTCCCACTTGGCGATCTTGCCGAGGAAGATGTCGGACAGCGTCTTGCCGTCGAGAACGAGTTCGCCCGGCTTTACGCCTTCAATGTTATAGGAGACGACGATGCCGCCGGAAATCATCGGAAACTGGGCAATGCCGTTCTTCTCGAGGTCAGCGTCGCTCATCGGCTTGTCCGAAGCGCCGAATACGATGGTCTTGTCGAGGAGCTGCTTGATGCCGGCGCCCGAACCGACCGACTGGTAGTTGACGACATTGTTCGTCGCAGCCTTGTAGCCTTCAGCCCACTTGGACAGAACCGGTGCGATGAAGCTCGAGCCGGCGCCCGTGATGTCGGCAGCCGAAGCCGAAACGGACATAGCCACGATGAAGCCTGCAGTCAGGCAGAGCGAACGAAATTTTTGATTCAACATGATTGAACTCACTTCCCAGAGTGATGAAAGGATGGCGAGCAGGAGATAGCGTGGAGCGTCCCTTCGGTCAGCAACTCCCCACCGCCTTCTCCTGGCGACAGTGATGCCTCTAATCTCGCAATGTTTCAGTTTGATGACAGTTTAATGAAAGGCCGGTGACACAACTTGCGCGAATGGTACGGCCCGCCGAGCGGTCGGCGCGATCGAGCCTGGACCGCCCTGCGGCAACACCGGTCTTCATGTTTTGATTCAACTGATTCCAGTCCGGAAAACAGTGAGACACTCAAAGGCGGATGACATAGTCCTTGCGAGTCGTTTCAATGACTTCCCAGGTTCCCTTGAAACCCGGCTTCAGGATCATGCGGTCGCCGGCACGCAGGTGAAAAGTCTCGCCATTCTCGGCGGTTACCACCGAATGGCCGGAGAGGATGTGGAAGTATTCCCACTCGTCATAGACGATTTTCCATTTGCCGGGCGTGGCTTCCCACACCCCGGCATAAAGCCCGCCATCGGCCTCGTCGACATTCCAGGTGCGGAATTCCGGCGCTCCGGAAATGACGCGATCCTCGGCGGGAACGCCCGCTTCCGGCGCAATGCCGTCGGTGTCCAATCGCAAATAGCTTGTCATAAAACCCTCTCGTTCGCGCCGGAGATGCTTCGCCTCAAACCTTGCCCAACGCCTGCTCCAGATCGGCGATGATGTCCTTGACGTCCTCGATGCCGATCGACAGGCGCACGACGTCGGGACCGGCGCCGGCGGCGGTCTTCTGGTCGTCGCTGAGCTGCTTATGCGTCGTCGAGGCGGGGTGGATGACCAGGGAGCGGGTGTCGCCGATATTGGCAAGGTGCGAAAAGAGTTCCAGCCCTTCCACCAGTCCCTTGCCGGCGTCGTAGCCGCCCTTCAGGCCGAAGGTGAAGACGGAGCCCGCCCCTTTCGGAGAATAGCGCTGCTGCAGCGCGTGGTTCGGATCGTCTTCCAGGCCGGCATAGTTCACCCAGTCCACCTTGTCCTGCCCCTTCAGCCAGCGGGCGACGGCAATCGCGTTGTCGCAATGACGCTGCATGCGCAAGGGCAGCGTCTCGATGCCGGTCAGGATGAGAAAGGCGTTGAACGGCGAAATGGCGGGACCGAGGTCACGCAAGCCGAGGACACGACAGGCAATGGCGAAGGCGAAGTTGCCGAAGGTCGCGTGCAGCACCATGCCGTTATATTCCGGCCGCGGCGTCGACAGCATTGGATAATTGCCCGAGGCCGACCAGTCGAAGGTCCCGCCGTCGATGATCATGCCGCCCATGGAATTGCCATGGCCGCCCATGAATTTGGTCAGGGAATGCACGACGATGTCGGCGCCATGTTCCAGCGGCCGGATGAGATAGGGCGTGGCCAGGGTATTGTCGACGATCAGCGGCAGGCCATGCTTGCGGGCAACGGCGGCGATCGCGGCGATGTCGACGAAGGTGCCGCCGGGATTGGCGAGGCTTTCGATGAAGATCGCCCGGGTGCGTGCGTCGATCTCAGCCTCGAAGCTGGCGGGATCGCCGGAATCCGCCCAGCGCACATGCCAGTCGAAATTCCGGAAGGAATGGCCGAACTGGTTGACCGAGCCGCCATAGAGCCGCTTTGCCGCAACGAAATTGTCACCGGGCTGCATGATCGTGTGGAAGACGATCATCTGGGCGGCGTGGCCGGAGGCGACCGCAAGGCCCGCCGTACCACCTTCCAGGGCGGCGACCCGCTCCTCCAGCACGGCCTGGGTCGGGTTCATGATGCGCGTATAGATATTGCCGAACTGCTGCAGTCCGAAGAGTGCCGCGGCGTGGTCCGCATCCTGGAAGACGAAGGAGGTCGTCTGGTAGATCGGCGTCGCGCGGGCGCCCGTCGCCGGGTCGGGTTGCGCGCCCGCATGAATGGCCAGCGTGTCGAAACCGGGATTGTTGGCCGGCATGGTCTTTCCTCCCGACGGATTGGTCTTGTCGTGGCGGGATCATAGCGTCTCGGTCCTGAAAGTTAACCGCGAAGTTTGCCGAACGATCCCGCACGCACAGAAAAGCCTGCCGCCTCTCGGCGGCAAAATCAAAGAATGGCTGAAGGCGGCCTGGGCCTCAGGCGACCAGCCGGGGATATTCGATGGCCGGGCAACGGTCCATAATGACCTTGACGCCGGCCGCTTCGGCTCTGGCGGCAGCCGCATCATCGCGCACGCCGAGCTGTCCCCAGATGACGGGCGGCCGCGGCTCGATCATGATCGTCTCTTCGACCACCGATCGCAGATATTCCGGCGCGCGGAAGACGTCGACCATATCGACGGGCTCGGGAATGTCGGAGAGATGACCGAAGACCCATTGGCCGAGGATCTCCTTGCCGGCCTGCCCGGGATTGACCGGGATGACGCGATAGCCCCGCGCCATCAGATAGGCCATGACGCCGTGGCTCGGGCGCGCGGGATTGGGGGACGCGCCGACGAGCGCGATGGTGCGCACGGACAAGAGAATATCGGCGATATAGGAATCGTCATAGCTGTCATGGTTCATCACGGATCTCCTCCCGCTCCATCACGTCTGCGTTTGTCACACATCTGGAAATCGCAGCGGCTCATTTCGATGTATATATAGAGAGATTATAACAGTTTCAGGGAGGATTGCCCCGATGAAAAAAATCCTGCTGTTGACGCTGCTCGTGGCTACAGCCGCAACGCCGGCGCTGGCGATCTCGCGCTACAACTCCATGAGCTTCACCTGCGCCGAGGCCCGGGCCGTGATCAACCGCGAGCGAGCCGTCATCATGCGCTACCCGTCCTCCAGAATGCGCAACATGACGCTCTACGATCGCTTCGTTTCCGGCAGCGACGCCTGCGATATCGGCTATTATGCCTATCAGGAATACCTGCCGACCAAGGACCGGGCCAGCTGTCCCGTCTACACCTGTCACCCGTCGACCGACTTCGACGACGATGACACGATTTTCTTCCGGCGGTGATCGCGGACATCATGCCATTCCGCCCGCCGGAGCGCGGCGCAAGATGCGTCCCACGCGTGGAACTTTGAAAGCTTTTCCCAAAGCGCTTTCAAAGACGGATGGTCTGTTCGCGCAAGAACGTTCTCCTGAAATGCGATTTTTGTTCCCTGTTCATTCAGCGGTTTATGAGCCAAACCTTATAATGCGCTGCCGAAATGAGAACTGAGGGCGAACGCAAATATATGCTGGACCATAAATCCACGATGCAGAAAAACGCGTCGAAAGCCAAATTTTCCGCAAATAATATTATTTTTCATGGCTTGTGATCAGATACCACCCGATTTTCCCACAAAAGGCCAATGTTGCCGCGTTTGCTCTCTCATCGCCGATCTCGGCCCCGGAAGCGATCCCATGCCCGGCCCTTTCCCGTCGCCGCCCTACCGCTGGGCCATTTGTCGAAAACGATGTCGCACGCGCGTGCGACATCGATCACCGCGTTTCCCACTTCGATCTTGAAAGCGCTTTGACCGGATGTGACCGACGGGTAATTCTCCGACGTTCACGCGGCATCCAATTTTTGTTCTCGCTTCATACTCCCATTCATTAGAAGCACCTCATAGTTGAGTGACGCAAACAGAACAAATAAGAAACGGGGAAATCCCGGGGCCCCTGCCTGTCCCGCTTCGCACCGCGATACGATGTCGACGTCATGGCCGGCGGTTTCTGTTGCTTTTTGGCGCATTGAGGATCAAATGGCCGGGCGTAGCCACAAAATACCAAGATTCTGGCCGCCAATATCCGTTTTTTGAGGTTTTCGTGTCGCTCGACGTCATCGCCCTTGTCCTGTTCGGCGCCCTACTGCACGCGACCTGGAACGCGATCATCAAGGCTGGAACCGACAAATCGCTGGATGCCGCACTGGTTGCAGCCGGCGGCGCAGCCTCCGCCCTGCCCTTCCTGGCCTTCCTGCCGTTGCCGGCATCCTCCGCCTGGCCCTTCATCGCCGCTTCCGCGGTCCTGCAATTCGCCTATTTCCAACTGGTGGCGGCCGCCTATCGCGCCGGCGATATCGGCGTCGTCTATCCGCTGATGCGCGGCTTCGCACCGCTGATCATCGCCTCGACCAGCGGCTTCATCCTCAAGGAGGCGCTGTCGGGTGGCGCACTGCTCGGCACGATGACCATTTGCACGGGGATATTGACGCTTGCCTTCGAGGCGAGAAAAGGCGGCAGAAAGGCCATCATACTGGCGCTGTCCAATTCCGTGGTGATCGCCAGCTATACCTATGTCGACGGCATCGGCGCGCGGCTGTCGGGCAATTCCATCTCCTATACGCTGTGGATGTCGCTCCTGCCGCCGGTCCTGTTATTCACCTGGGCGATCTCGCAGCGCGGAGCAAGCGCCGTTGCCGCGCATGTCCGCTACAACTGGTGGCGCGGCCTGATCGGCGGCGCCGGCTCCATCGCCTCCTATGGCCTGGCGCTCTGGGCCATGACCAGGGCGCCCGTCGCCACCGTCGCGGCGCTGCGCGAAACCTCGATCCTGTTTGCCCTGGTGATTTCCGTCGTCATCCTGAAAGAACGATCGAGCATCTGGCGTTATCTTGCCGGCGCGATCATCGCCGCCGGGGTTCTGATTTTGAAGCTGGCATAGGATATAAATTGTGGTATTTCTATACCACATAAATAACTCATTGATTTTCATCATCTATTTTTGCGACCGGCCGAAATCACTTTATTGACCTCCTCGCGCATTCCCTCTATAAGCCAGCGCAGATCGCAGCCTTTCCGGGCTGCTTTCTTTTTGGCGCGCGTTTCGCTCGCCAAACCAAGCAACAAGAAACGCCCAGACGCCTTCGGGCCAAGGGTCCTAAAAGAGAGTATTCAACATGGCTACCTTCTCCCAGAAGCCTGCAGAGGTGGAGAAGAAGTGGGTTCTCATCGACGCCGAAGGGCTCGTCGTTGGCCGTCTCGCTTCTATCATCGCAATGCGTCTGCGTGGCAAGCATAAGGCTACCTTCACACCGCACGTCGACGACGGCGACAACGTCATCGTCATCAATGCCGACAAGGTCGTCTTCACCGGCAAGAAGTACGAAGACAAGGTTTACTACTGGCACACCGGTTATGCCGGCGGCATCAAGGAGCGCACCGCTCGTCAGATCATCGAAGGCCGCTTCCCGGAGCGCGTTCTCGAAAAGGCTGTCGAACGCATGGTTCCGCGCGGCCCGCTCGGCCGTCGCCAGATGAAGAACCTGCGCGTCTACGCCGGCTCCAACCATCCCCATGAAG
>JASGEG010000191.1:0-4961 GCA_047606605.1 Rhizobium sp. | reverse complement strand
GGTCCGTTTCATACGACGCTTCCTGCCGGAGTCCTTCGTCGACAAGAACCTTCGCAAGTTTAGCAGACTTCCAGCCTGATAGCCTGATCGTCGGGCGGCGCTCAGTGTCCGGCGGTCATTGCTTTAGAAATGAAAGCCAGTTTTCATGAAAGCGTTGCTTGGGTGTGCTCTAGGTCTAAGAGCCCATGCCGCCCGTTGCTCCCGAACAGCGCAAAAATCCAGCCAACGTCGCCTTTAGGCTCGACTCTTTTGGATTTTCGTGTCACTCCGCTGCCATGAACCCCGATGTCAAAATTTGCGGTCTGAAGACGCCGGAAGCGGTGGATCGCGCGCTGGAGCGCGGCGCCACCCATATCGGTTTCATTTTCTTCGAAAAAAGTCCGCGCTATATCGAGCCGGATCTCGCCGGAAAGCTCGCCGACCGCGTCCGCGGCAGGGCGAAGATCGTTGCCGTGACGGTCAACCCCAGCAACGACGATCTCGATGAGATCATGTCGCTGGTGCGGCCGGACATGCTGCAGCTCCACGGCAACGAGAGCCCCGAGCGTGTGCTGACCATCAAGGCGGTGCATAATGTGCCGGTCATGAAGGCGATGGCCGTGCGCGATGCCGACGATCTGAAGCGGGTGGAATCCTATATCGGCATTGCCGACCGCTTCCTGTTCGACGCCAAGCCGCCCGTCGGCTCGGAGCTGCCCGGCGGAAACGGCGTGTCCTTCGACTGGAGCCTGATGAGCTGGCTCGACGATCGGGTGGACTACATGCTGTCCGGCGGCGTGAACAAGGACAATGTCGCTCAGGCGCTTGCTTCCACCAGGGCCACCGGCATCGATCTTTCCTCCGCCCTCGAAAGTGAGCCGGGCGTGAAGGATCTGAACAAGATCGACCAGTTTTTCGACGCTTTTGCAGAAGCATGCCTGCCGGAACCGGCAGCAGGGAGTTGAGAGTGAACCAGACGCTAAAACCGAATTCCTTCCGTGCCGGCCCCGATGAGGATGGCCGCTTCGGCATCTATGGCGGCCGTTTCGTCGCCGAGACCTTGATGCCGCTGATCCTGGACCTGCAGGACGAATGGGAGAAGGCGAAGAACGATCCTGCGTTCCAGGCGGAGCTGAAATCGCTCGGCGCCCATTATATCGGCCGTCCGAGCCCGCTCTATTTCGCCGAACGCCTCACGGCCGAGCTCGGCGGCGCCAAGATCTATTTCAAGCGCGAGGAGCTGAACCACACCGGCTCGCACAAGATCAACAATTGCATCGGCCAGATCCTGCTTGCCAAGCGCATGGGCAAGACCCGCATCATCGCCGAAACCGGTGCCGGCCAGCATGGCGTGGCGTCTGCGACCGTTGCCGCCCGCTTCGGCTTCCCCTGCGTCGTCTACATGGGCGCGACCGACGTCGAGCGCCAGGCGCCGAACGTCTTCCGCATGAAGCTTCTTGGCGCCGAGGTCATTCCGGTGACCGCCGGCAGCGGCACGCTGAAGGACGCGATGAACGAAGCGCTTCGCGACTGGGTCACCAATGTCGACGACACCTATTACCTGATCGGCACGGCCGCCGGCCCGCATCCCTATCCGGAGATGGTCCGCGATTTCCAGGCCGTGATCGGCACCGAAGCGCGCGCACAGATCCTGGAGGCCGAAGGCCGCCTGCCGGACCTCGTCATTGCCGCCGTCGGCGGTGGCTCCAACGCGATCGGCATCTTCCATCCCTTCCTCGATGACCAGGGCGTCAAGATCGTCGGCGTCGAGGCCGGCGGCAAGGGCCTGCAGGGCGACGAGCATTGCGCCTCGATCACGGCGGGCGCGCCGGGCGTGCTGCATGGCAACCGCACCTACCTGCTGCAGGACGGCGACGGCCAGATCAAGGAAGGACATTCGATCTCCGCCGGCCTCGATTATCCGGGCATCGGCCCCGAGCATTCCTGGCTGAACGATATCGGCCGCGTCGAATATGTGCCGATCATGGACCACGAGGCGCTGGAAGCCTTCCAGACGCTGACGCGGCTCGAAGGCATCATCCCGGCGCTGGAGCCGAGCCACGCCCTTGCCGAAGTCATCAAGCGCGCCCCGAAGATGGGCAAGGACGAGATCATCCTGATGAACCTCTCCGGCCGCGGCGACAAGGACATCTTCACCGTCGGCAAGATTCTGGGAATGTGAGTTAGACACCATGACCGCACGTATGGACAAACGCTTCGCCGCTCTGAAGGCTGAAGGCCGCCCGGCGCTCGTCACCTATTTCATGGGCGGCGATCCCGATTACGACACCTCGCTCGGCATCATGAAGGCGCTGCCGGAAGCCGGCGCCGACGTCATCGAGCTCGGCATGCCCTTTTCCGATCCCATGGCCGATGGCCCGGCGATCCAGCTTGCCGGCCAGCGCGCGCTGAAGGCCGGCCAGACGCTGAAGAAGACGCTGCAGCTTGCAGCCGATTTCCGTAAAGTCGATGCCGATACGCCGATCGTGCTGATGGGCTACTACAATCCGATCTATATCTACGGCGTCGAAACATTTCTCGACGACGCGCTAGCCGCCGGCATCGACGGCCTGATCGTTGTCGACCTGCCGCCGGAAATGGATGACGAGCTCTGCATTCCCGCCATCCGGAAGGGTGTCAATTTCATTCGTCTCGCGACGCCGACCACCAATGACAAGCGCCTGCCGACCGTGTTGAAAAACACCTCCGGCTTCGTCTACTACGTTTCGATGAATGGCATTACCGGCTCGGCCCTGCCCGATCCGTCGCTGGTGTCCGGCGCCGTCGAGCGCATCAAGCAGCATACCGAACTGCCTGTCTGCGTCGGTTTCGGCGTCAAGACGGCCGAACATGCCAAGCTCATCGGCGCCTCCGCGGATGGCGTCGTCGTCGGGACGGCGATCGTCAACCAGATCGCCACAAGCCTGACCAAGGACGGCAAGGCGAGCGCCGATACGATCCAGGCTGTCGCGACGCTGGTGCGCGGCCTGTCGACCGGAACGCGCTCGGCGCGCCTTGTTGCCGCCGAATAGTTTCCCCACATAGGCGGAACCGATCAATCGGCAGGGATTGAAGATTGAAGCATGTCGCGCAAAAGTGTGACGATCAGGATATCGATTAATTCAGTCGATCAGGAGTTTTTGAATTGAACTGGATCACGAATTACGTCCGCCCGCGGATCAATTCCATGCTGGGCCGCCGCGAAGTGCCGGAAAACCTCTGGATCAAGTGCCCGGAGACCGGCGAAATGGTCTTCCACAAGGATCTGGAAGACAATAAGTGGGTCATTCCCGCCTCCGGTTTCCACATGAAGATGCCGGCCAAGGCGCGCCTTGCCGATCTCTTCGACAAGGGCGAATATGAAGCCCTGCCGCAGCCGAAGGTCGCGCAGGACCCGCTGAAGTTCCGCGACTCGAAGAAATATACCGACCGCCTCAAGGACAGCCGCACCAAGACCGAGCAGGAAGACACGATCCTTGCCGGCGTCGGCAAGGTTCGCGGCCTGAAGCTGGTGGCCGTCGTGCACGAATTCAACTTCATGGGCGGTTCGCTCGGCATCGCCGCCGGCGAGGCGATCGTCAAGGCCTTCGAACGCGCCATCGCCGAGAAGTGCCCGCTGGTGATGTTCCCGGCCTCGGGTGGCGCGCGCATGCAGGAAGGCATCCTGTCGCTCATGCAGCTGCCGCGCACCACGGTCGCCGTCGACATGCTCAAGGAAGCCGGCCAGCCCTATATCGTCGTCCTGACCAATCCGACGACCGGCGGCGTCACGGCCTCCTACGCCATGCTCGGCGATATCCACCTGGCCGAGCCGGGCGCGGAAATCTGCTTTGCCGGCAAGCGCGTCATCGAACAGACCATCCGCGAGAAGCTGCCGGAAGGCTTCCAGACCTCGGAATATCTGCTGGAGCACGGCATGGTCGACATGGTCGTCAAGCGCCACGATATCCCCGACACGCTGGCGACCCTTCTGAAAATCCTGACCAAGGCGCCGGCAAACGACGTTGCGGCCAAGAGCCTGAACGGTGCCGCGCTGCCGACAGCAGTGCGCGCCTGACTGTAACGGACGGCCGAAAGGCAGAGGTGCGGGATGACGGCGATGGATCAATCCGCAACGAGTGAGGCAGGGCGCGAGATCGACAAGCTGATGGGGCTGCACCCCAAAGGCTTCGATCTTTCACTGGATAGGATCACCCGCCTGCTCGATGCCCTCGGCAATCCGCAGGAGAAGCTGCCGCCGGTGATCCATGTCGCCGGCACCAACGGCAAGGGCTCGGTGACGGCTTTCTGCCGCGCGCTTCTCGAGGCGGGCGGCTACAGCGCCCACGTCCATACTTCGCCGCATCTGGTCAATTGGCACGAGCGCTACCGCATCGGTCGCATCGGCGGCCGTGGCGAACTGGTCGACGACGCCGTCTTTGCCGAAGCGCTGCGGCGCGCCGCCGATGCCAATGGCGGCCAGAAGATCACGGTATTCGAGATCCTGACGGCCGTGACCTTTCTCCTGTTTTCGGAACATCCGGCCGATGCCGCGATCATCGAAGTCGGCCTCGGCGGCCGTTTCGACGCCACCAACGTTCTTTCCAATCCGGCCGTTTCGGTGATCATGCCGATCTCGCTCGATCACCAGCCCTATCTCGGCGACCGGGTCGAGCTGATCGCCGCCGAGAAGGCGGGGATCATGAAGCCCGGCCGCCCGGTCGTCATCGGCCATCAGGATTATGATTCGGCCTTGGACGTGCTGATATCGACCGCCGAGCGCCTGCGCTGCCCGACCGCCGTCTTTGGCCAGGATTTTTCCGCGCATGAGGAATATGGCCGGCTGGTCTATCAGGACGAGTTCGGTCTTGCCGACCTGCCGCTGCCGCGCCTGCCGGGCCGCCATCAATATGCCAATGCCGCCGCCGCCATCCGCGCCGTCAAGGCCGCCGGTTTTACCGTCACCGAGGCGATGATGGAAAAGGCGCTGATCTCGGTGGAAT
>JASGEG010000190.1:0-9000 GCA_047606605.1 Rhizobium sp. | reverse complement strand
CTGATCGAAACGTGGATCGAAACCATAGGAGCCAGTCTGGACGCCGGCCGAATAACGCACCGCCTCGATGAGGTCCTGCGCGCCGCGCTGCTCCATCTCCTTCCTGGTGACGACGGAGACGGAACGGGGCGTCTCGACGAGCGGCGTATCGATCTTGGTCGCGCCCCTGCTCTTCTTGGCCGTGATCTTGGAATTGTCGGTCGCATCGCTCTCGCCGCTGACGACGATCGGAGCGAGCTGGGTTGCGTTGCCGCTGTTTTGATTGCTCGAAGCATCCTGAGCAACGGCGTTTCCACTCAGCACGAACAAAGTAGCAAGCGCTGTCATCGTGCGCGCAACGCAGAATCTATTATTCGATAAGATATTGATATTGTTATATTATCTAAACATCATAACGAATTTTACCCACCCTCTTGGAAAAGATGGCGCAAATTAGATCGCCATATGGGTTCCCGTCAATAATATATGAGTATTAAACTCATCTTTTTTTGTTTCTATTGATTTCCGATACTCCGGGCACCCGCAAAATGCATTGAAAAACATCGAGTATCGGAGCCACGGCGGATCGGAAACCGCGTTTCAGGCACTCGATCACGCCTTGTCACGACCCCGCCCACATAATATGAGAAAATCCATCATATTTCCAGCCGATCGCTTCGCCTCCATGTGATCGATCCCTTATTGCGACCACTCGGAGAGAACATGTCCAATCCCCAATATCGCGACGCATCGCTTGCGCCGGTGACGATGGCCGATACCGTTTTTGCCGACCTCCAATTCGACGGAGCCGACCAGCCCCATCGCATCTTCCTCTACCGCCCTGCAAAAGCGCCGCCGCCGGAAGGGTGGCCGGTGCTGTATCTGACCGATGGCAACGCCTGCTTTGCAACGGCGGTCGATGCCCTGAAGGTGCAATCTGCCTATCCCAACGGTACGAATGTCGGCGAAGGCGTCATCGTCGCGATCGGCTACCCCTCGGATCAGCCCTATGATCCGCTTCGGCGCTCATGGGATCTGAGTCCGCCCCCCGGCCGAATTTATCCGCCCTTCTTTCCCGACAGTCCGGACGTGAAGACCGGCGGAGGCGAGCTTTTCCTCGCCGCCATCGAGGAGCAATTGAAGCCCTGGGTCGGGGAACAGGTCGCCATCGACGGCGCGCGCCAGAGCCTCTTCGGCCATTCCTTCGGCGGCCTGTTCACCCTCTACGCGCTGTTTTCGAGACCGGCCGCCTTCAGCCGATGGATCGCGGCGAGCCCGGCCATATTCTGGGAAGATGCGGCAATCCTTGCGGCGGAAAAAGCATTCCTCGAAAGCCACTCCGTCGGCCTCGACATCGAGGTGCATCTTTCCGCCGGACAATATGAGGGCGATGTACTCGCCCCGTTCCACGAGGGCACCGCCGAAGAACAGAAGAGACAGGAACGCGCCCGCGAAACCCGCACCATCGGCCATGCGCAGGACATGGCGGAGCGTCTGACCGCCTCCGCGGCGCTGGAAGGCCGTGCAGCTTTCGAGGAATATGCCGGCGAAAACCATATGTCGGCGCTCCCGGCCGCGCTCAATCGGGCGGTGCAAATCGCGTTTCGAAGAGCCAAGTGACGGAAGGGGCGGCTTGCTGCGAATCTCGCCGGCAAGCCGCAATGCGCAACACTGGAAACGTCCGTGCGAGGCCTTCGAAATCATGAAATTTCGCCGATATGCGCAGTGAGATTCCACCGTTATATACGCGAAAAGGAGACGAAAATTCCGTTTTAAATCATGATATTAAAGCACAAGCTCCACAAGAAAGTTGTTATCTTGAGCGGACAAAACAACTTTTATGTTGCATTGCAACAGGATCGATATGGGCATAGTTTACCCGCGATCTGAGGGGTGCGGGTCGTACGACAATTATGCTGAGGATATCAGATGCTCGATACGTCCAAGTCCAAGCCGAAAGACCTCGAAGCCATTGCGCGCAGTGGCGGACCTCTTCGCCGGATGGCGGCACGCGTCCCGACCTATCTTACCGATCTGCGCGAAAATCCTGCCTGGCTTCCCATGTTCCTGCTGGCGCGCACCATGCCCTTCCGCCGGGCGCATTGGCTGACCGCCAAGCCCATTTCGCCTGCAACGGGCGCCACGACATCGATGTTTGGCGACATCAAGCCGGAAGATGCCGCCGCCGAACTGAAACGGTCCGGCATCTTCACCGGCCTCACCCTGCCACCCGAAATCCGCACGGAGATCACCCGGTTCGGGCATGAAACCCCATGCTTCGGCAATTTCGAGCGCAAGCTGGAATTTCTGGCCGACGATCATGCCGATGCCGAGCGCCGCTTCGGGCGCACCCTATTGAGCGGCCATCATTTCGAGCGGGTTCTGCAATGCGACGCAGCCGTCGCCGTGCAAAAGGACCCTTTGCTCATCGCCATCGCGAAGCATTATCTTGGCGGCGAAGCCAAGCTCATCACCACGCGGACATGGTGGAGCTTTCCGACGAAATCGGCGTCGGAAGCCGATCTCAGCCGCGCCTCGTTCAAGTTTCACTTCGACCTCGACGATTGGCGGATGCTGAAATTCTTCTTTTATCTGTCCGACGTCGACACCGATGCCGGTCCCCACGTCTATGTCCGCGGCAGCCACAACCGCCGGCGCCTGAAACATCAGCTGACCCTGCTCGTCGGGCATTCCGCCGAGGATGTGTTGAACTATTACGGCGAAGAGAACGCCATGACCCTGACCGGCAAGGCCGGCTCCGGCTTCGTCGAGGACCCCTTCGGCTTCCATATGGGAACGCTGGCGAAACGCACGCCGCGCCTGATGATGGAAATCGGATTTGGCGTGTCGAAACCCTCGAAGCGGCGCTATCACGGCGAACCTGTCATCCGATGATCGGATATGCGGCTTCTCAGAACAAGCGTTCGGGGGAGCCCATCGCAATTAGCCTGGAAATGCCGATCTTCTCAGTCGACCTCAGACTGCGCGCGTCAGGCCGCCATCGACGCGGATGTTCTGCCCTGTAATGTAGCCGGCACCGTCCGACGCCAGGAACGAGACGGTCGCGGCGATCTCCTCGCTGGTGCCGTAGCGCTTCATCGGCACGCCGGCACGGCGCTCCTCGGTGGCCGGCAGGCTGTCGATCCAGCCCGGCAGGATATTGTTCATGCGGATATTGTCCGCCGGATAGGTGTCGGCGAAAATCTTGGTGTAGCAGGCAAGGCCGGCGCGGAACACCGCCGAGGTCGGAAACATCGCGCTCGGCTCGAAGGCCCAGGCGGTGGAGATATTGATGATCGCGCCCGATTTCCGTTCACGCATATGCGGTGTCACCAGGCGCGTGGGGCGGATGACGTTCATGAGGTAGACGTCCAGTCCCCGATGCCAGTCCTCGTCGGTGATGTCGAGGATCGGCGCGCGCGGGCCATGACCGGCGCTGTTGACGAGGACATCGATCCGCCCCCAGGAAGCGACGGCGAGGTCGACAAGCCTAGCGATATCGTCGTTCGACTGGTTGCTCCCTGTCACGCCGATCCCTCCGAGCGCCTTTGCAAGCTCCTCCCCCTTGCCCGAGGAGGACAGGATCGCGACCTTGAAACCATCGGCGGCCAGACGCTTCGCCGCCGCAGCGCCCATGCCGCTGCCGCCCGCCGTGACGAGAGCTACCTTTTCTACAGACATGATCCGTTCCAATCCTTCAATGACGCAGCCACGATTGCTGCGCGCAACCCAGTTTGGCATAGGTTTATCATTCGGGTAACATCAATTCGAACCAGTTCTGCTCTCATCAACCAGTAGAAAAACTATCGCATGGCCAAACCGATCCGCCGCCTCCCGCCGCTCAATGGCCTGCGCGTCTTCGAAGTCGTTGCCCGTCATTTGAACTTCCGGCTGGCCGCCGAGGAACTTGGCGTGACCCAGGGCGCCGTCGCCCAGCAGATCAGGGGCCTGGAGGCCGAGCTCGGCCTGAAACTGTTCGAGCGGCATCCGAGGACGCTCGCCTTGACGGAAGCCGGCCGACGCTATGTCGCAAACATCCGCCGGGCCTTCGAACTCATCTCCGAGGCGACCGAAACCCTGAAGCCGGAGCCGCGCCATCTCACCATCAGCGTCACGCCGAGCTTCGCCTCGAAATGGCTCATTCCGCGCCTGCCGGATTTCGCCGCGGCCCATCCGGATATCGATCTGCGCATTCTCGCCAGCGACCGCATGTCCGATTTCCAGACCGATGCAGTCGACCTCGCCGTCCGCCTCGGCCGGCCGCCCTTCGGGCCGGGCCTCAATGCGGAGCTGCTCTTCGAGCAGATCGTCATCGCCGTCGGAAGTCCGCTTCTTGTCGAGACACTTGGCCCGCCTGGAGATCGCAGCCATTTCAGCCGCTATCCGCTGCTGCATGACGGCCATGATTTCTGGCCGCAATTCCTGGAACTGGCCTTTCCCGAGGGCGTGCCGCCGGCGCCCAAGAATATCCGCTTCAATCAGACCTCGCTCGCCATCGAAGCCGCCATCGCGGGCCAGGGGCTGGCGCTGACAAGCCTGTTCTTCGTCGACGGCGACATCGCCGCCGGGCGGCTGATACGGGTGCTGCCGACGGATCTGCGCGCCGGTTCGGACTTCTATGTCGTCTCGCCCCGCAAGCCACGACATCCCGCCTCGGTCGCCGCGGTCCGCAACTGGCTCACCCGCGCGGCGCACTGAGCCCCGTGCGAATGCGCGAGGCACATGCGCAAGTGTCGTGTCATTCCTTCACGGCACCCGTCATCGACGAAACGTAGTAGTCGACGAAGAAGGAATAGAGGATCACCACCGGCAGCGAGCCGAACAGGGCTCCCGCCATCAGCGATCCCCATTCGAAGACATCGCCGCGCACCAGTTCCGTCAGCACGCCGACGGGAATGGTCTTGTTTTCCGAAGACTGGATGAATGTCAGCGCATAGATGAATTCGTTCCACGACAGGGTGAAGGCGAAAATGCCGGCGGAGATCAATCCCGGCACTGCAAGCGGCAGAATGATCTTCACGAGGATCTGCCAGCGGTTCGCCCCATCGACTAGGGCGCTCTCCTCCAGCTCGAAGGGAATGGAGCGGAAATAGCCCATCAGCAGCCAGGTGCAGAACGGGATGAGGAAGGTCGGATAGGTGAAGATCAGCGCGAATCTCGAATCATAGATGCCGAGCTTGAAGACGATGAAGGCCAGCGGGATGAACAGGATCGAGGGCGGCACCAGATAGGCGAGGAAGATCAGCAGGCCCACCGAGCGCGAACCGGTAAACCGGATGCGCTCGATGGCATAGGCCCCGAGCACGGAGGCCACCAGCGACAGGACGGTGGAGCCGACCGCCACCAGCATCGTGTTCCACAGCCAGCCCGGATAGGAGGTTTCGAAGAACAGATACTTGATGTGGTCGAGCGTCGGCCCGACCACCCAGAAGGGGCTGTAATTGTCGTAATCGGTCAGTTGCGCATTGGGCTTTATCGCCGTGATCGCCATCCAGTAGAATGGAAAGAGCAGCACGAAGACGAAGACCGCCATCGGCAGATACAGCATGACGATGCGCCGCGGCAGGCGGTTGAGATAGCCCATGCCCTCGACATTGTCGGTCAGGACTGGTCCGGTGGAGTTGGCTGCGGTGTTCATGGACATTCTCCCGATCCTAGTCCTGGCCGCCCTGCTGCCATTTGCGGCGTTGCAGACCGAAGAAGCTGAACATGATGGCGGCGAGCAGGAAGGGGATCATTGCCACCGCGATCGCCGCGCCCTCGCCGAGCTGGCCGCCGGGAATGCCGCGCTGGAAGGACAACGTCGCCATCAGATGCGTGGCGTTGACCGGGCCGCCCTTGGTCAGCACGTAGATAAGCTGGAAGTCGGTGAAGGTGAACAGCACCGAGAAGGTCATGACGACGGCGATGATCGGCGTCAGCATCGGCAGCGTCACATGCCGGAAGCGCTGCCAGCTCGTCGCGCCATCCAGCGATGCGGCCTCCTGCAGCGAGGCCGGAATGGTCTGCAGGCCGGCGAGCAGCGAGATTGCCACGAAGGGAATGCCACGCCAGACATTGGCGGCGATGACGGAGATGCGCGCATTGATCGGATCGCCGAGGAAATTGATCGGCCCGCTGATCAGCCCGAGCTTCATCAGCGACCAGGAAATGATCGAGAACTGCGAATCGTAGATCCACCAGAAAGCCAGCGCCGACAGCACAGTCGGCACCACCCAGGGCAAAAGCACGATCGCCCGGAAGAAGGACTTGAACGGCAGATGCTGGTTCAAGAGCAGCGCCAGCCAGAGGCCAAGCACGAATTTGAGGATGGACGCGACGAACGTATAGAGCAGCGTATTGAAGACCGACATCCAGAAGACGGAGTCGCTGGCGAGATATTCGTAGTTCTCCAGCCCGATGAAAATGCCGGCGCGGCCGATGCGGGTATCGGTGAAGCCGAGCCAGACGCCGAGCCCGAGCGGGTAGGTCAAGAAGCAGACCAGAAAGATCGCCGCCGGCAGCATGAACAGGAAGCCGAGCACGTTGTTGTTCTGCAAGAGCGAAGGGCGCGCGCTGCGCGTCTGCCCGGAAGTCACGGTCGACATCATGCATCTCCTGATTGGCCATTGCGGCATGCCGGAAACCGGCATGCCGTCTCGTTCCCGCCTGGACCTAGACGCGGTAGTAGCGGTTCGCCCGACGCTCGGCTTCCTTCATGGCGTCTTCCGGAGACATCTGTCCGGTGACGGCGCTGGCGAACATGTCAACCAGCACGTAGTCCGCCATCACGCCGGCCGAGGCATAGCCCAGCGGGCCGGCATAGCCGTTCGGCCGCAATGTTTCCGAGGCGCGCGAATAAGGCGCGTGCACCGGATCGGCCGTCCAGACCGGATTGTTGGCAAACGCCTTCAGAGCCTGGCAGCAATAGGCGCTGGAGCCCTGAATCCAGGCGTTCATCTGATCGCCTTCCATCATGAACTTGATGTAAGCCTTGGCGGCTTCGGGATATTTCGTATGCTTGAAGAGCAGCAGCGAACTCGTCTGGTGCAGCTCGACGCTCTTGCCGACCGGGCCGATCGGGAAATTGGTGGTGCGGATATCCTTGGCGATTTCGGCAAGCTTGGGATCGTTTTTCGCCGCGTAATAGACGGAGACGCCGTTGGCGATGAGCGAGACCTGGCCGGCGAGGAAGGCGCGATTGTTGTTGATGTCGAGCCAGCTCTCCGTGCCCGGAATGAAGGTGGCGTAGAGCGCCTTGGCATAGTTGATGGCCGCGAGCGTCTCCGGGCTGTTGATCGTCACCTTGCCATTTTCATCGACCATCTTGCCGCCATGGCTCCACAGCAGCCAATGGGCATAGTTGTTGCCATCGCCGACCGCCTTGCCGTGCGGGAAGCCTGCCGGCGTGCCCTTGGCCTTCATGGCCTTGCACAGTTCGAGTAAGCCGGCGGTATCCTTCGGGAACTCGCTGAAACCAGCAGCCTTCATATGGCTGTCGCGATAGACGACGGCATTGCCGATGGCTGTCAGCGGCATGGCAATGAATTGGTCTCCCCGCGTCGCATAGCCACGAACGCCGTCATACCAGCCGCCATATTTGTTGCCGAGATAGTTGGCGAGCTCCGTCAGATCGACCAGCTTGTCCGGATATTGGTGGGCGTCGTCGAACCAGCACATCACCAGGTCCGGACCCGAGCCGACATTGGCGGCGACGGCAGCCTTGGGGCGAATGTCCTCCCAGCTTTCCTTGTCGATGCGGACCTCGACGCCGGTTGCCTCGGTGAACTTCTTGGTGTTGGCGAGCCAGGCATCCTCGTCACCCTTGACGAAGGGCGTCCAGCGCAGGAGCCGCAGGCTGGCCCCCTGCTCCGGCTTGTAGCTGGGTTCTGCGGCCTGGGCCTGGGCTGACCGGATGCCGAGCGGCGAAAATCCTGCGATACCGGCCGCAGCCGTCGCGGCGAGAAAGTCACGTCTGTTGATCGTCATTCTATCTCCTCCAAAATGCGGGATCGCATTCCCCAGCCTTCACCTTCCCGCTTGATGAACGCTGCCATGACATCCGCAGGTTTCGGATGCTTCCGCACCGGCGAACGAGTGAAAGGCTCCTCTTCCTTCCACTCTTGCGCCGACCGGTATCAGGCAATCAGTCTCGTGCCGCTTTCGGCATCGAAGAGATGGATATGCGACGCGTCGATGGAAACGCGCAGCGTGTCGCCCGGCTGAGCGCTGATCCGCTCGCGGAAGATGCAGCTTGCCTCGCTGCCGCCGAGCCGGACGGTCACGTGGGTCTCGTAGCCGGTCGGCTCGATCACCACGATCTGGGCCGGCAGGCCATCGGCGCCAAGGCCGATATATTCGGGGCGCAGGCCGTAGACGAGTTCGCGGCCCCCGGCGCTCGCCGGTGCATTGGCGACCGGAAGGATGGTGCCGTCGGAGGCAATGAACTGGCTGGTATTCTCCGGATTGAGCCTGCCCTTGATCATGTTCATCGCCGGCGAGCCGATGAAGCCCGCCACGAACAGATTGGCCGGATTGTCGTAGAGATCCAGCGGCGAGCCCACCTGCTCGACGATGCCGTCATGCATGACGACGATCTTGTCGGCCATGGTCATGGCCTCGATCTGGTCGTGCGTGACATAGACGGTCGTCGTGTTCAGCCGCTGGTGCAGTTCCTTGATTTCGGCACGCATGGCGACGCGCAGTTTCGCATCGAGATTGGACAGCGGCTCGTCGAAGAGAAACACCTGCGGATCGCGCACGATGGCGCGGCCCATGGCGACGCGCTGGCGCTGGCCGCCGGAAAGCTGGCGCGGATAGCGGTCGAGCAGCTTCGTCAGGCCGAGGATTTCGGCCGCCTTCTCGACGCGCTTGTCCATGTCCGCCTTGGGCGAGCGCTTGAGCATCAGCGAGAACGCCATGTTCTGCGCCACGGTCATATGCGGATAGAGCGCATAGTTCTGGAACACCATGGCGCAGCCACGGTCGGCCGGCTCGATCTCGGTCATGTCGATGCCGCCGATGGAGATCGATCCGGAGGTT
>JASGEG010000189.1:0-7266 GCA_047606605.1 Rhizobium sp. | reverse complement strand
CCAGCGAAAGCGAATGCCATCTTCATCAATCATTCCCCAACATTACAGCCATAACCTAAAGACTGGAATCCCCATGAGCAAATAAGGCGAAATCCAGCGATTCAGTAATTCTTCGGAGTATCCTTAGTGGATTTCCGCCTGGATTATGCCGCCACCATCATCGGTGTCAGCGCGTTGAAGTCGGCCTGATCCGGTGTCTGCCGCTCACGGGATGAATGTGGGCGTCGGGTATTGTAAAAGGTCAGATAACGACCGATCCCAGCGCTGGCCTCGGACACAGTCTTGTAGGCGTGGAGGTAGACCTGCTCGTATTTGATCGATCGCCAAAGCCGTTCGACGAAGACATTGTCCCGCCACGCGCCCTTGCCGTCCCTCGAGATGGCGATTTCCGCCTTCTTCAGCTCCGCCGTGAAGTCCACCGAGGTGAACTGCGATCCCTGATCGGTATTGAATATTTCAGGTTTGCCATATCGGGAAAGCGCTTCCTCGACCGCTTCGACGCGATGGGTTGCTCTATTCCTCACGGCCAACAGGTGCCCCTGTGTCGCGACCTATGACCGGGCGGCGGTCCGCAAGCTGCTGACGACGCCGGCAATCGAACTTCTGCGGCATCCAGGTCTGGTCTCCACGCTGAAGGAAATCGGCGTTTCGGTCAGGAGTGCGCGCTCCTCATGACGGGCATCCTTACACTCTCGCAGTTTATCGGCCGGTTTCGCGGGTTGAACGGAACCTCCACCCTGGCCGCTACACGGGCAGATTTCATTCGGTCGCTTCTGACGGTCGGTTAATCGAGGTGTAGTTCATCGATCCGCCGCATCAAGGCCAGGTCGCCAACCGACACAGGACGCGGCAAATAATAGACGCTGCCATGGCTGAAGCCGAGAAGCTTCGTCTGGCGGATGACCGACAATTTGTGCTCGCGGTCGATCATTTCTTTGCGCTCAGCAGTCCGGCTTTGCCGAGCGCACCGGATAAAAAATCATTCTCCAGCGTCAGTTCCCCGATCTCCGTGCAAACGCAGTTTGTCACGTGGCGTGCAGGGTTTTGACATCGACGGTTGGCCCCATCGGTTCCGCCTTGGCGCCATCGCCGAAAACGCCTGTCGCTCCCTCAAGGAGCTGGTCTTTCCATTGCTTGATCTGATTGGCCTGCACGTCGAACTGCCGGGATACCTTAGGCCCGCGCAACCGCGGACACCGTTGCACAGCCCATATGAGCGGCGGCGATGCATGGGCGCGCAGCAGCTGTGTCAGGGCGGCAAGAGGGTGGCCGGGGAGGGCTCTCCTCGACGTCGCAATCAGAGCACGACGACCTTGGTCCCCACGCCGACCCGGCTATAGAGATCCATCACATCCGGATTTGCCATGCGGATGCAGCCGGAAGAGACCGCCTTGCCGATCGAGTTGGGCTCGTTGGTGCCATGAATGCGATAGAGGGTGGAGCCGAGATAGAGCGCTCTTGCTCCGAGGGGATTGTTGAGGCCGCCATCCATCCGGTCAGGCAATTCCGGCCGCCGCGCGATCATTTCCTTGGGCGGCGTCCAACTCGGCCACTCCGCCTTGCGACTGATCGTCTGCGTACCCTTCCAGGTAAAGCCCTGCTTGCCGACACCAATGCCGTATTTGAGCGCAGTTCCGTCGTTGAGGACGAGATAGAGGCGCTTTTCCTTGGTGGAGATCACGACCGTACCGGGGTCGTAGCCGGAGAAGGGCACGACGCTACGCGGGATCGGGGACTGTGCCAGGCTGGCCCGCCTGTCATCTTTGACGCCAGGATTGAATTGCGGATCGATCGAAGCCTGACGTTGTGGACGCCGGCGGGACGGAAAATTGCCGTCTTCATCGTCATAATAGCCGTAACGATCGCCCCGATAATCATAATCGTCGTCGAAACGGCGGTTGTCGCGATAGCGCGGCGGCGCTTCCCGCCAATAGCGCTGACTGGTATAGCCGCCATCCGGGTCGTCGCCATAATCCGGCGAATACGGCCATTCCTGTGCATGCACGGCGACGCTCGCCATCAGCACAGCCACAACGGGCAAAACCACCAATCTTATCATCTTCATGTCACAAACCATATTTCCCGAAGACCGCACCGGATTGTCCCCGGATCGACGGGGCATACGTGCCGCGGACAATTCCCGAACCGGCAGGCGTAATTGTGGCAATGGTTGTGGAAAGTTGTGTTTTCCGGCCTCTTCGATGAGTTTGTTCTCGGCAGAGGCCATGCAACGCAGGCGGTCGGCAAATATTGCGCGACCCACCGTCTTGAATGCCCCGCTGTCACAAAGGACTTCCGATGCCGGCTGCCGGGAAATGCCGCCTTTCTGTAGAATAAGCTGAGCGATCGTCGGCGACGGCGAATGACGCGATAACGCTACTTTGACGCAGCATTGACAGTAGCCTGCTAGTGCCAGTCCCCAGGGATGCCGAGGGGGAATGATTGGTCCATGCTTCAGTTCGTTGATCGTCAAAACATTGCTATACGCCGCGGAAACTCAGTTGCGTTAGCTGCTCGCTTGCCTCGCGCTGCATTTGTGGCAGACTGGCCTCTGGAGGGTGAGCCTTGGGGCTGCCAGACAAGCGTATCGGGCACAACGGGGGCGGGGCCGATGGATCGCATGGATGAAATCATGCCATGTTCCGGATGCTCCTGCTCGGGCCTTTCGCTCTTGTGGACGCCAATGGCAGATCGGTCACGCCGGCATCTCAGAAAGCTCAGGCGCTTCCGGCCATGCTTGCTTGCTCTGCTCGAGGTTCACGCTCGCGAATCTGGCTCAAGGACAAATTGTTCAGTGACCGCTCGGACGACCAGGCGGCGGCCGGCCTTTCTGAATGGTCGGTGCGATTGAATAGCGAGGACGCGGCCGAAAGATGGCAACATGCTGAAGCGCTGGCTTATGTTTCGTGGAACATACAGGATCTTGTAAATAAATCCCATCTCTGTGCGCGTCGCTCAATTGGACGGAAAGATGGCCGACAAGCCGTTGATCGACCGTGCGCGGCATATTCTGACTTTCCATCACCCGATCCAATTTGATGTCGGTGACGTTGCTCGGCCTTAGGGCAAACGTGACCCGGCTGCCGCGACTATCGGCCAAACAATCGATTTTGCTTGTTCTTCCGCCGCGCGGGGTGTCAATTGCTTGCGCCCATGCCTCTCCTGTAATTTCGGGCAGACGTTCCTCCATCACCGAAGTCTCTCTCCACGACAGTAACACCTTCCGCAGAGCGAAAAGTGTTACCCATATCTTCGCCACGAAATGTCACATATTTCTCAGGTCGGGCACTGTGGTGCTATGATGCCCTCTGCCGAGATTTTATCGTTTGCCATGGGGCCTCACAGGAATCCTGCTACCAGAGAGCTTGACTTCGCAACAGACGATCAGCATACTCCAAATATCAAAGGGGAATGGAGTCTCCCCCAGTAAACCGCCGATCGGCTGATGACTCCTGCCTATTCTTTCGGGAGCCAGAAGATATTTCTGGAGGCAGGCGGGTTGTGAGGCGTTTGTTTTTTCATCGCAAATTTCCGGCTTGGTTTTTTGCCCGATCTCATCGGTGGACGAGCCATGAGTATGGACATGGATGACGGTATCGGCCACAATACGGTGCTGACCATCCTTGCGGAAGTTCCCGATGCGCGTGCCTGCCTTGATGCCGCGCTTGTCGCAAGCGATGCGTTGCTCGATGCTGAAATCGTAGCGCTCCATGTTCGAGTCGATCCTTTTGACGATATTATGCCGACAGAAGAAGTCCTCACATCGGAGCAGATAGTCGAGATGCGGCTAGAGACGTCGCGAGAGGGCAAGCGCCAAAACCGCATCGTCGATTTTGCCTTCGTCGATCTCCATCCGGATAGCTTATCACGCACGAGCTTTCCTGTCCTGCGGCTCAGCTCGGATGCGTACCATAATTCATCCCTGATGACGTCTCTAATGACGGAATTAGTGACGTAGCTTCAGGTGTTCGATGAAAATCTCAAACAGGGCTTCACCGGACGTTTACGAGACTGCTGGCAAGATTGGGGCTTTCAATCATGTGACGGCCGTTTGGAACTCGTGAACGGATTTGACGGCCCATGCTGCTGGTCAACATGCAAAGTTTCGAAATAGTCCATGATACTGATGAAGCGCTGAATATCTCTGCCCCCATGTAGCTTGCTTAGAAGCTTTGCGACACCTGCCCATGGTCGCAACCTCTTAAGAATTGTGCTAATCTCGCGTTTGGCTTGCAGGGGAGCAAGTTCCGCCCACGCGGCATAGGCGCCATCCAATGTGGGCGATCCTAGCCGGACGCGCATGGATATCTGCAGCAAGAAGATCCAGATGTCTCTGGCCTGAGCAAGCGATTGCGGCATCGCCTCCTCTGCAGCTTCCTCGAAATCGAGATACACCAGTTCTGATCCACTGAAAACGAAGTCTCGGGGATGTGGACGACCGTGACAAAGGCCTGCAGCATGAAGGCGTCCGAGCTCGCGGGCGCAGATGATCAACAGATCATCGTGGTGACGATCGTCTCTGGTATCTCGCAGGCTGGCATCAACGGTTTTTCCTACGTCTGTCAGCACGATCGCTGTGGGCATCCGAACGATGACGGAGGGTGTTTTGAAACCAGAGGCCCGAAACATCTCCAATCGTTTGATCTCTTGTTGAACCATGTCTTGTGGCGCCAGCGCTGGCGATGGTGTGAGAAATTCGAGCTGTGCCATCGCTGCGAAAAGCGATTGGAACCATCGCCAGCGCGGCTTCCTGCCAACGCCGTAGCGCTTAATCCAGACGTTGCAGTCGGATAGGCACACTCTTTTGACCCGTTCGGGCTCGAATGCTAGGCTCTTTAGCAGAGTTTCGACATCCTCCGCACTATATCGCTTCGAAAACTCATTTTGAGGTGACATCTAAGCCTACGCGCCCGCTGTTATTCGATAGTAGGCTAATATTTTTCGGGCTGCAAACCAAGTTCATTCAGGTTAATGTCAGGAAATATCTATACTCTTTATCGCTTTTTGTTTCCCATATGCTTCAGTCGTTTTCCGACACAGACATAAACAACGACGACGCGCTAGAGAACCTTGTGCGCCCAAAATGCGTCAACGTCGCGCGCGCAGTTCGCTGCAATTAGACGCAAATCGAGATTAGCCATGGAATACATATCGAAGCTGCCCGTGGTTCGAGCGTGACTAGCCTACCCATCAGCGACTGCCACGTCGGATCGGCAATATGCCCTAGGGCAGGGGACGATCACCCGTCCAGACGACTAATATATCGGTATAGATCCCCATGCAGTCGCGTGCCGTTATTGGCCGGCAAACCCCGACAAGTTTCTTGTGGCAGTGCCCATAATGCGGGGAGAGGTTGATGATGGCGTTCGTGAAGGTGAAGGCGACCTTGACATTCTCATACTCGATAGCGGGATCTCGCAGGTGCAAGCGCGGTTGCATCTTCCTGATTTCATAGTCGAAGACGCTATTACGCTTAGCCGGATCGTCTTCGATACCGCGCCCTATCGGCTCGTCTCCGGGCGGATCGCTTTCGGGGTTCGAAAATCGGTGGCAAACAACTCAAGGGTCAATCCGTTTTCGCAGACAACCTTGCGGCTTTACGATCTTGAAGCCGATAAGTTGCGGCTAATCGCTGGCGATATCGTTGTTGAAGAAAGCCATGGGGAATGGGATGGCAACTGCGCGGGCGAGTTCTGGAAGGCGTCAAGAACGCTGTCCATCGCTCCAGACCGGCACAATGGAGCGGCTGATATCGTCATCACCTCCCGTGAGAAAAACCGTATAACGGAACAGAAGGATGAGATGTGCCACGACGATGAAAAGAACGAATCGACCTTGACACACCGATTGAAGTACGACGGGCGTATCTACACTGTGCCGAAAGCATTGAAGCCGTGATACCTGTGTCACAGCGCAAGAACCGAATGGGCCGGGACGCTGACGAGGCTTTGCCAGGTCGAGCGGGCTTACAGGAAAGCCGTATAGGCAATCGGAGACAGGCTGAGCACAATCCCGATGAACGCGATGAAGCTGCGCCAGTACAACAGGCCCCACAAGCCGAAGCCGATCGCGATAGGCGCAGTGTAGATGCATAATACCAAAGCGTACCCGTCATTTCCGACGCCGAACAGCACGATGTAGTAGAAGATGAGCGCCGTCAGTGCGCCAAAGCCCAACGAAACCACCGCAGACAGGCACCAGTCCTTCTTGCGGATCGTCTTCGGCTTCGCCGGTTTATCTGTCATAGGGCTTATCCATATCGTCTGGCCTCCGAAATGTTTTCGATGTCGTGACATGCCGTAGATATCATCTTTCTTTCCGCTGTGTGATGATGGTGGTTACGATCATGAGGACCTCGACGACCAGGGGAGGCATAAAATAGGAAAGAGCCTCGGTGTCTTCGCGTCGGCTTCAATCTCGGCAGCGAGATCGGATTCAGTACAAAAGATTTTGCGCAGCCCGCTCCGATATATCGGGTTTAGGTTTTCGATCAAGTCCGCCGTGTAACTGAAAGTGAGTGATTTGCCGTCGGTCGCGACCGACGGCAAATTGACCAGAGGTGTCAGCCAATCAGAGAGATTGTCCTGTGTAATTTCCTGGACTGACACATTGGAGTTGACAGCGCCAAGCAGGATACTGCCAAGGCTAGCAAAACATCTTTTGAGAGATCGAATAAATATCATGAGTTGAATAAATCTACCTGTTTCAACAAGGTAGAGAAGAAATCTGTCCCTTTAGGCTTAGCCCCTTTTATGTCGGGGGGCACTATGCGTTGAACGTAAGCGGGTAGGCTACCCACGTAGCGCAGAGACCCGGGATCGCTCATTTTCGGCATGAGTCATGCGGAGAATTTGACCTTGCCCCCAAGCTTTATCCAGTTTTGAGTTCGCTCCAGCGGTTTTGGGTTGCTGTATTTGCGGCGGTAGCGGCGGGTTGCGGTGCGAAGCCATTTCGGCTGCGCAGCACCGCATCACGTCGCGGGTTGATGGTCTGAGCGAACTCGGCAGGTGTCAGCCAGCCGAGACCGGAGTGTGGTCGATGATCGTTGTAATTGCTGCGCCAGTTTGAAAGCGCTGATCGAGCATGGGTCAGTGACGAGAAGAGCGTTTCATTCAGGAACTCGTCTCGCAGCCGCCCATTGAAGCTTTCGATGAAGGCGTTCTGGATCGGCTTGCCAGGCGCGATGTAGT
Source organism: Rhizobium sp. (assembly GCA_047606605.1). Taxonomy (GTDB): domain Bacteria; phylum Pseudomonadota; class Alphaproteobacteria; order Rhizobiales; family Rhizobiaceae; genus Rhizobium. Next base: position 76 of record JASGEG010000189.1, on the reverse strand, counting down.
GCCATTCCACCTTGGTCCAATCTGTCCATTGCAGGATCGCGTTGCTGGTGATCTCACTGCTATTGTCGCTGACGAT
>JASGEG010000188.1:0-4165 GCA_047606605.1 Rhizobium sp. | reverse complement strand
CGCTTCTTTACCTCTAGGGGAGAGCCGCTTCCGCTTGTCAGTGACATGGAACCTTCGCCTGTCTCGACGCGCACGGATGCCGGGGACGTTCCCTTCTTTTTCTCGCGGAATAGTCCGGACCCCGGATCGCGGCTGTCCTATAAAGGGCTCGCCGATGCGGCGGGAAAGCCCCTCATTCCGCCGAGTTATGTAAAGATCGAGAATGCAGGCGGTGATCTACTCGCATTATGGGCGCCGGGACCCGAGAGGATCGGCTTTGCCGACAGGGCCGGCCGGATCATCGTCGAGCCCCACTTCACTGATCTTGTCGCGCCTTTCCGGGACGGCGCTGCCGTGATGCGCAATATGCAAGGTGACACCATCCTGCTGGGCGAGAACGGCAAAACGATCGCCAGCTTCGCGACGTTGTTTCCGGATATTGCCAACAGCGGTGGCGGTTTCGATCAGGTCGATCAGGCGCTGGATATCTGCATCGATCCTGATCCGGCTGCCGAACCTGAGGAAAGACCGTCCCAAAAACCTATCGCTCTTAAAATATGCCATGATCCGGCGCTGCGCGCCCAGTCTCGCGAGACCGAAAAGGCTTGGCGCAACGCTCAAACAGAAGACTGCTTGCCGGACGTGTTCATCGCCCTTCGCCCGGCCTATGACCAGGCACTCGCCGATTGCATCGATGGAACCTGTGTCAGCAATGCCATGCAAGCCTTCCGCCAGCAACTTGCGAAGGTCGCACGTGATTGCACGATATCGACCGGGACGGCGGCCCCGAAGCACACCATATCTGCATCGCTGCGAGCACAACTGTTGAAACGGATCGTTTCCCGAGCGGCAAGGAATGGCGATGATATAGCTGACGACACGGATCAGATTTCGATCAGCCTTGAGCCGATTGCGCTGGGGCAGCGCGAGGCGATCTTGGCCACCGCCGGGACCAGTGCACACAACGGGCCAATCTGGCTTTTCCTGCGCAATCTTCGCGGCGGTTGGGACCAGATTCTTGACGGCTACGTCGGCTATCTGCGTCCCCTGGAAGTAACCCGCACGATCCGGAACGGCATGCCGGTGTTGCGCACGCAGCAGCACGTCAGCTGCTGCGAACACTCAGTCGAATATTACGTCTATGACGGAAAAGCATATAAGCCGCAGCTTTCTTGCACGCAGCTTTACGATACAGACGAGACGCCGCTCTTGTTCTGCAACGATGAAGGCAAAGAAAGCGAGGAGCCAGAGAAATGACTTGGTGTGAATGACCAGACTGACGTCTGACGCGCGCCGGTAGAAGGGTCTTTCAATAATATTCATCGATCCTCTGGTACGCTACGGGCAGCCTGAGGAGTTCCTCTATTAATCGCGCAAGCATGACTGGCGGCACCTCCGGATCAGTCGATTTCAAATCGATAAAAACGGACCACGGAGAATACATATCCCCCTCGGAAACCACGCCGCCAACACTAAAATTACAATGGGAAAAATGATCCCGAAAATATCGTTCCTCGATCTGGATACCACCGACGACCAGGGTCGCGAAAATGCAAGCGTGATTTTGATTGCCGATCCCGATGGTGCCTGCTCGATCATCGCGCCACAAGAGGCAATGGTCATCATGCTTTAGCAGCGATTTCAAGGCGTCCGGCATCTCGCGCAGTTCGGAACATGTCTTGAAATCGGATGGCAGCCGCAGCCGTGCGGGCAATACCTGCCAGTGGAGGTCGTCATGAATGGTCAGGGTGCGGGTATAGTCGTCGCGAAGAAATGACGAGGCGTCCGGCTGGTGGGCAAGTCGGAGGCGGCATGTCACTTGCCAGGCGTTAAAACCTCGCCATTTTTCGCAAGACAGTTCCAGGCGCTGGCGTCCGGATAGCCAGGACACCTTGATGCTGTCATCCCTTTCGCGGATTTCGACTGGTTCGCCCAGGCGACCGTTGAAGTGGTCTGATAAAATCCGCAGGCTCTCATAGCCGTTGCGCTCGAGGCAGATCTCCGCCCGGAACTCGGTTACCGGCATGCCTGACCGGAATGGCAGCATTCGGTATTCGCTTTCAACTTCAACAAGCGACACCCCCCCCAGTATAGTGGCAGGCGACAGCCTCAATCGCGTGTGTCCACGTGAGATGGGTGGTTCGAGCACGTCCGGCCTTTCCAGCAGATCCTCCCATGTCACCCCCCAGGGGAGCAATTCTGTGCGATCTTCGAGCCAGAGGCCTTCATGAAGCCGGTCCAGTCCGTCCGGTCGGGGTATGCACGCCAGACGGGTGTTCACCCGGGCGGGCGATTGCCACAGAAATTGGGCGCCGCCGTCCTCGGGCGTTGGAGCAGGAGGCTTCAAACTATGGTAAAATGCGCGGTCGAAATCCGGCCTCGAAAACATCCACGCTTCCAGTTGCTCGAAGCCGGCGGTGTCATGCGCGAGATAGCGCTTGCTGCCGCTTATCAGCAAGAGGAGCAGTCGCGGCGTATTTCCGCCTTCATACCCAATACCCTCAACGTCCCGGTCGAGTGCAACAGGTGCATATGCTTCGCCCCCGGGTGTCTCGGTCTGATAGAGCGTTCCGTCAATAATGGAGATTGTCTGCTTCCGCACAGTTCCTCCCGGAGTAGCCTGGGGATGACATAGTGGCGTCACGCTCACCTGTCGGCTCATCGGACATGCTCTTCGACCGGCGCTCCGGGCACGCTCATCCATTGTACGGGAATATCCTTATAAAGCCAGTCACGAATGGTCAGAAGAAGTCTCCGCTCCCAGCCAGGTACGTTGGAGTGGAAGCGTAACTAAACCGGATCATAGTCGCGATACTCCAGAAAACCGAACCAAAAACGTCCTCCGGTTTCCAGAAGCAGCGCTTCTTCGCGATTGGCTCCCGACTGGCCAAACCCATTAAGGGCTACGTCGACGTCAGCATCCTTCACGTCCGTCTTTATGTAATGTATGTCTCGAATAACTTCGACAGACGCCTATAGGGGTCTGCCCCGAGCAGCAGCGCAGGCGTGCATCGTATTCCGGCTAGATGATGGCGCCGTAGCCTAGCAGGTCGGGTGCCGGGTTCGTAACCTTGTCGGCGCCCGCCACCACTGGCAGATAACGCCCCATGAAATGGCGAGAGCAGCCCTAGACGCAATTCAGGTCGGCGTTCCAGACCTCGACCTGCCGATGGATCCAGCGACTGATCTTGGTGCACTCCCGATCGTCGCCCTTGAAAACATTCGCATAGCTGAGTTCGCCATTCACAAGCGCTGCGGGACTTTCCGTATGCATGCGGTCCTGCGGCATATCGATCATGATAAAGAACGTATCCTGACCGGTGAGCCGCGCATGCATGACCATGTCTGGCTGATCTGAGCGATACCAGTCGTCAGCCCAGCTGAATTCGCCGGACACGGTCGCCGGATCGAGAAGCGGAAGCCGAAAACGATACAGCAGGAGAAGGCAGGTGACATCAGCTCCGCATTCCTCGTCACGGCGTTTGAGCCATGCACGCTGATCAGCCTGCAATGCCTCTGGATTCCTCGTCATTTTGCGAGCTGTCTGCCATGAGCTGGCAAGCCGGGCATCCAGCTCCATTGGAAAGGGCGCGGCGCGGATGCTGCATTCGCCGTCGTTGCTGGCAAGTTTGCAGTCGAAACTGGCTGCCTGCGTCTGTGCGATGCCGATCCTATTGATTGAGCCGAAAAGGGCCAGCAAAATACGACGAACAGCGGCAACCTTTTGTACAGGATACGGCCGGCACGCCTTACTTTTTTCGCAGTACCTCGCCGAAGATGGGCGATTAGAAGCTGGGGCGTCACCAATATTTCCCGTTCTCGATTGTATCCGGGCGCTTAGCCATCAGTGCCTCGTCCGGTGTCTGCGTTAGGATTCGACCATCGCTCAAACTCGATGCTTGGCGCTTGAGAACAACCTCCAAGATAGCCCAGAGCAATCCTGTCAGACTTGCCACCCAGACGAATAGGTCGAGCACGAAATATCCGCCGGCCAGCAAGAACAAGAACCATAAGACAAGATGAACAAGAAGGCCCGCTCGCCTGAGCACAAACCACCAAGCCACCGCGGTGAGGACGGTGGCGACAGGAGTGAAGAGGTAAAGTGCTGCGTAGCCGCAGCTACCTTCGAAACAGGACCCGAATATCTCAGGGCTCACGGAGGCCAGAATTGCCGCGATGAATGATG
>JASGEG010000187.1:0-3046 GCA_047606605.1 Rhizobium sp. | reverse complement strand
GGAATTGATCCGCCGCGACCAGGATCGGATCGGCCTGTGCAAATTCCTGCTTGATGGCGCATCGTCCTCGGCCGCTGAACCGGCCGACGCCAATTATTTTGCCGGCTTGGGTGATCGCGCCTGGAACCAGGGGCTGGTTCTGCGTTATTCCTCCAACTGCGCGGTTCCGCTTTATCCGCTTGCTTCAAGCGATCGAGCGGCGCCGGATGCGGACGGGTGGGATGCGGCCGGAGAATGATGTCGGAAGATCGGCGCCGACGATCTGCTCCGACAGGAATATCTGTCCGACCGGCTTCGGTCGCCCGAGGAAAAATCCCTGCGCTTCGTCGCAGCCTTCGAGGCGCAGGATTTCGAGCTGATGATTGGTTTCCACGCCTTCGGCAAGCACCGGAATTGCGAGGCTGCGACCAAGCGTCAGCACGGCGCGCACGATGGCTTTCGCCTGAAGGCTGCCCTCCACCTCGTTCATGAAGGAGCGGTCGAGCTTGATCTTGTCGAAAGGGAAGGAGCGCAGCGTATCGAGCGAGGAATAGCCCGTGCCGAAATCGTCTATCGCGATAGTCACGCCGAGGGCCTTGATCAGGCGCAGCATATGAAGCGTGCGGTTCTTGTCGGCAATGATGGTGGATTCGGTGATTTCAAGCTCCAACCTGCTCGGCGACAAACCCGTCTCAAGCAGAATATCATTGACGAGCTTGGCGAGGTCGGCATGCGCGAACTGGACGGGAGAAAGATTGACAGCGATCTTGTAGGGCTTGTCCCATGAGGCCGCCTGCCTGCAGGCCGTGCGCAGCACCCATTCCCCGATTGAAAGAATTGTGCCGCTTTCCTCGGCGATCGGTATGAATTCCGCCGGCGGCACCTGGCCGCGTTCGGGATGGTTCCAGCGCAGCAGCACCTCATAGCCGCAGACCTCGCCGGTCCGCACCGAGGTCTGGACCTGATAATGCAGTTCGAGCTGATCGAGCTCCACGGCACGGTGCAGGTCTTGGGCAAGGGTGTGACGCGCGCGGGCGGCTTCATCCATGCTGGACTCATAAAAGCATACGACGCGGCCGATATCGGCCTTGGCGCGGTACATCGCCAGATCGGCATTGCTGACCAGGCGCTCCTGTTCCACGCCATCGTCGGGATAGACGGCAACGCCGATGCTTGCGCCCGTTACCGTTTCGAAATCGTCGATCCGGATCGGCTCGAACATGGTCTTTTCCAAACGGGCCACAAAATCCAGAAGATCGTTCTGGCGGTTGAAGCGCTTGACGGCCGCAAACTCGTCGCCACCAACGCGAGCGACGAATTCGCCGTCCTTCACCAGCCTGGTCAGGCGGCGGCCGATCGTCTTCAGCGTCTGGTCGCCCGCCTTATGTCCGCGAAGATCGTTGATCTCCTTGAAGCGGTCGAGATCGATGCCGATGACGGCAAGCTTCGTCTCTGCGTCCGCCTGTTCCATCTCCCGCGTGAGGTGCTCGGTGAAGCTGCCCCGGTTGGGAAGGCCGGTCAGGAGATCATTGAGCGCCATATGCTGGAGCTTCTGGATGGCTTCCCGCGTGGTGCGCTCGTCGATCATGTAGCTGGCAGCGCCAGTGCCGGCGATCAGAAGGCCGACGCCGGCAACCGCAATGGCCATCGCCTCCAGCACGTACGGATCGGTTGCCGCCGTTCCCGTTTCGGTCGGCGTCACGGCAAGAGCGGTCATGGCGGTGAAATGAAGCGTGACGACGGCCAGCACGAAGAGCAGGAGAGCGACGAGTTGCGAGTGGCGCCAGGGGTGGCGGACGGCCTGGCTGAGGGCGGCCGCTGCCAGGATCGTCGAAAGCGCGATCGAGGCGATCACGTAAGCCGTGTTCCATTCGATGATGCCATCGACGCGATAGGCCATCATGCCGGTATAATGCATGGCGGAAATGGCGAGGCCGATGATGGCGCCGCCGATTTCCGGGGCGCATGGGACGCCGCGCAGCGATGTCGCCGAAGAACCGAGGGCGCAGCCGGCAACCGCGACAAGCAGAGAGACCATCGTCAGGATCGGGTCGAAGGTGATCGGTGCCTTGACCTCATAGGCAAGCATGGCGATGAAGTGCGTACACCAGACGGAGGAGCCTGCCGCCACCGCAGTCAGGAACAGCCATCCGCCGCGCTGAAGGCCCTGCGTCATCTCCGACCGCCGTAGGAGATTGAGGCTTATCCACCCACCGCTGACACAGACGAATGCCGCAAGAAGGACGAGCCACAGATTATGCTCCGTGGCGATGCATGAAATGATGCGCACTTAAAAAATCCCAAGTTCATCGGCGGCGACAATAAACATTTGGATCGTCGTTCGCCAGACCGATAATCAGCGCTAATTCTTTCACGAGTAACAATAAAGATCGAGTAAAGAGGGTTGTGAAGCTTGGGGACAACTATGTATTTGACGATAATTTCATCATGTTGTCGCGCATGATGCGTCTCGCTGCGACAGGCAAGGCCGGCGGATGCACTGTGTCACCCGCCGGCCTGCGGGATCAAAGGCCGGCGCTCAGCGACACGAAGTAGCCGGAGCGATATTCGACCGGCAGGAAGCGCTCATGCAATTCCTTGAAGGTCGCTTCCGGATCGAGATCCTTGAACAGGTCCGGATGCAGCCACTTGGCGATCTGCTGGATGGCGACGAACTGGTAGGGATTGTTGTAGAACTGATGCCAGATGGCGTGGACATTGCCGCTCTTGACCGCCTTGATATCGGTGAAGGCGGGACGGTGCATCAGCTTTTCAAGCTTCGAGGTGGCGACCGCCTTGTCCGCGCCGGGGCCGACGCCGACCCAGTTGCCGCCGGGAACATAGAGTTCCCAATTGGCGCCGGTGACGATCACCTGATCCGGATTGGAGGCGATGATCTGCTCCGGATTGACGGTGCCGAAGGTGCCGGGAATGATGTCCTTGGCAAGGTTGACGCCGCCGGCCATCTCGACCATCCGGCCGAAATTCTCGTTGCCGAAGGACATCATTCCCGGCACCTTCGGCACCGTCAATCCGGAGCAGATCATCGCCTCCAATCCGGATCAGG
>JASGEG010000186.1:0-3010 GCA_047606605.1 Rhizobium sp. | reverse complement strand
TGTTGGTGAGAAAGACCTTGTTCTGATTATCCCATTTTCCCAGGGACAGCAGATTGTAATTCGCATCATATGTCCTGCTGGACAGGGAGAAGTCGGTCGCGTCGTTGAACGCGCTGATCGTGGTCAGATCGTTGGCCGACGACACCTTGAGATAGGTCGGCACTCCCAGATGCCAGTTGTCGGTATCGTTGATGTAGGCGCCGAGCGTGTAGACGATCTTGGAGGAATCCAGCGGATTGCCGTCGGCGTCGACCAGATTCTGTTGCATCTTGACGGTTACATTGCCGTAGTCGTCATAGGTGTAGGCCGTGCCGATCCGGTTCACGGCCGCGCACTGACCATAGGCGAGCTTCTGCTCGCCGGTCTTGTTGATCAGCCAGATCGGTGTGGCCTGAGGCGAAGTGCTGGTGGCGGTCTGGACCTGCTGGTAGGCGCTTGCGCCGCCGCCGAACGGCGTCCCGTCGGTACCGCAGCTGGTGCTGCTGTGATCGTAGACCGTCGTGCCGGTGCTCTTGCCCGTGAACGGGAAGGCTTGCAGATAGGAATGCACCTTGCGCCGCTTGCCCGAGCCGCTGTCGACCACCGTGCTGGCAAAGCCCATCCAGCCACGGCCGCCGGTGTCGAAAAGACCGTCCCGATAGGAGAACTGGTGCGCATAGCTGAAAGCGAGAGCGCTCGGCACGGCCGGATTGTCCGTTACCTGCATCGTCTTGACGACATGATAGAAACCGCCGAGCTGTGCTGCCGACCGGAAGGTCGGAACGGTGCCGCCCTGCTGGATCGGCGGATAGTTCTGGAATTGGCTGAGCGCGGTCGGTTTCGTCTCCTGATAGACCGAGGCATCCGACAGGGGCGCATAGGCGACCGTGTAGCTGCCGCCGGCCGAACGCAGCGCGTTTGTCATCATATCCGGCATCGGACCGCCCGCGACCCCCACATAGACGTTCGTGTCGCCTATGCCGACCATGTCCGACAGCCCGTCGGCATTGGCGTCGCCCAGAAGGCGGGTGGTGGTGGTCGCCGCCCCGCCGCCGGTATTCGGCCAGGGCAATGACGTGTCGTTCCAGATATTGTCGATGAAGCCATGACCGTTCGACGGAGCGGCGATGACGCCGTTTGCCGTGACGCCGACCAGATCGGCCAGTCCGTCGCCATTGATGTCGGCGAGCATGCGCTGGTTGGATGCACTCCAGTTCCCGCCGGCAAAGGTTGAGTTCCAGGCTTCGGTGCTGTCGAAGCCCGTGCCGGTGGACAGGGTCACATAGACCTTGTCGCAAAAGGCGATGACGTCGGAGAGGCCGTCGCCATTGACATCGGAGATCATGAGCGGCGTAGTCGAGGTGACGGGCTGGCTCTGGCACAGATTCTTGTAGCTCTGGCTCCCCCAGCTGCCGGTATCGAAGCTGCTGCCGGTGGACAACGCAACCTGGATGGCCTGGTCGTTGCCGACGACGAGGAGATCGGCGCTGCCGTCGCCGTTCATATCCGTCAGCTTGTAATTGCCGCCGGACACGCCGAAACCGGTGATCCAGCTCTGCTGGCTGGCAAATGTGCCGTCTCCCACGCCAAGCGCCACCCATGCCGTTTCGTTCTTGATGCCGACGATGTCCATGATGTGGTCGCCGTTGACGTCGCCGAGCATGACCGGATCGCTGGAGCTCCAGCCCTGGGACGAGCTGAAATAGGGCAAAGTCGAACCGGTTTCGTTGAATTTCGTGCCGTCGGAAAGAGCCGTCACCACGCCCTTGCTGGAGATAGCGACAAGATCGGCAAGACCGTCGCCGTTGATGTCGGCAACCATCCGCTGACTGCTCGACCAGCCCTGATTGGCCGAGAAGTCATCGAGCCACTGCGTTGATGCGCCGAAGGAGGATGCGCTGCCAAGCGACACCTGCACGCCGCTGGAAAAGCTGAAGCCGACGATGTCGAGAAAGCCGTCGCCATTGACGTCGGCGACGGTGAACGGCACCGACGTGCCGTTCCAGCCCTGCGACTTGCTGAAGGCGTTGCTGAGCCAGTTTTGCTTGCCGGTAAAGGCAAGGGCGCCATTGCTGTAGGCAAACGTCGCCGGTGACAGAGGCGCGGCGGTCGTCGAGGTCGACGCGTAGCGGGCAATCGACGTCAGCCGGGAGCGATTGGTTGCCGCGCTGGTATCGTAGGTCAGCCGATAGTCGCTGACGAGGGTTTCTCCGACGAAGGTCTGGATGTGACTGACGCGCGCACTCATCAGCACGACCGAACCGCCGACATAGATGCGCTGCGCCTCCGGATTTGCCTCGTAGAGGAAGCGGACGAAGCGGTCTGCCTGGTGGGAACCGTTCGAGGTGTAGGCGATCTGCAGCGGATAGGCCCGATAATCGGAATTTCCGCTGTTCAGCGGATCTGTCGTATAGCTGAAATCGACGATATTGCCGTTCGGATCGGTCTTGCGGTTGATGGCCCAGGAGCGCACGTCGTCACGGCCCTGAGCGAGAATGCGGCTGTCGCTGGTGGCGCCGAACTGCATCACGCTGCCGTCGGGCGCCTGCACGGAAAAGGATTCCGGTCCGCTTCCCGCCGTCCCGCTCGCCGTCGCGACCTGCCAGCTTTCCACCTCGGTTCGATAGACGCTCTGGTCGGCGCCATAATCCCCGCCCGTCACGATAAGCCGTTGGCCCTGGAGGGCAAACCGGTCATTGCTGTCATAGGCAATCGTCCCGTTCACCCCGTCGATTGCGGCAATTCGTTTGGTGCGTTCGATGGTCGGCAAGCCGGTCAGAGCCCATCCGACACCCAGGATGCCGCTCAACTGCTGGCTATTGTAGGAAATAGCAATTCTCGGTTGAGATCTGTCAATCCCCGGCGGCAGCTCGATCGGCACCAGGAAATTGAAGGCACCGTTCTGATCGACACTCGCCCTCTCCTGCATCGTACCCGGAATTGCCGATTGCGCCGCAGCCGGCAAATCGCCACCGGGGCCGAACACCAGGCAGACGGTTGACAAAAATATAAATATAATCAGCATATTGAG
>JASGEG010000185.1:0-23342 GCA_047606605.1 Rhizobium sp. | reverse complement strand
GAATTGTCAAAAATCCTGCGGCCGATCAGCCGGCATTGACCAGTTCTTTTTCCAGAGCGGAGAGCAGCCGGGGATCGTCGGCGGTCACATCCGGCGCGAAGCGGGCGGCAACCTTGCCGTCGCGGCCGATCAGGAACTTTTCGAAGTTCCAGACGATGCCGTTGTTTTCCCCGGTATGCAGGCCGCGTTCGGCAAGCCGCGCCCGCATCGGCCCGTCGCCGGTGGTTTCGACGCCGGAGGCGATGAGGCTGTCGTAAAGCGCATGCCTGTCGTCGCCGGTGACCGCGATCTTGGAAAACATCGGGAACTGCACATCGTAGGTCAGCGTGCAGAAGTTCAGGATTTCCTCGTCGGTGCCCGGCTCCTGGCCCTTGAAGTCGTTGGCCGGGAAGCCGGCGATGACGAGGCCTTCGTCGCGCTTGTCCTCATAGAGCTTTTCCAGCCCCTCATATTGCGCGGTCAGCCCGCATTTGGAGGCGACGTTGACGACCAGGATAACCTTGCCGCGATAATCGCCGAGCGTCGCCTCGCTGCCGTCGATCTTCTTCACCGGAATATCAAGTACGCTGTCTGCCATCGCGGTCGCTCCAAATCATCTGAATGGGAGTGCGATATCACGTTCGGCTTCCGCCGATGTCAAGGTCACGAACCCGCCTAGGCGGCCTCTTCCATGCGAACCAGATGGCCGTCGGCAACTTCGCGATAACGCCGCATTGGCGTGATGTAGCCGACCGGTCGCACCGGGCTCTTCAGCTCGTCGACGCCGAGATTGCGCCGGATGCCGCGTCTGGCCGGATCGGGCACGGGCACGGCCGCCATCAGCTTTCTTGTATAGGGATGCTGCGGGTTCTCGAAGACCGAGGCACGCGGCCCGATCTCGACGATCTCGCCGAGATACATCACCGCGACGCGGTGGCTGACGCGCTCGACCACGGCCATGTCGTGTGAGATGAAGAGATAGGCGAGATTGAGGCTCTGCTGCAGGTCCATCAGCAGGTTGCAGACCTGCGCCTTGATCGAGACGTCGAGCGCCGAAACGCTTTCGTCGGCGACGATGACCTTCGGATCGAGGGCGAGCGCGCGGGCGATGCAGATGCGCTGGCGCTGGCCGCCGGAAAATTCATGCGGATAGCGCGACATCATGTCGGCCTTCAGGCCGACGCGTTCCAGCAGGTCCGCGGCCTTTTCGCGCGCCTGGGCGCGGGTGCCGAGATTGTGCTCGATGAAGGGTTCGGCCACCGCGGCGCCGATGGTCATGCGCGGGTTGAGGCTGGCGAAGGGGTCCTGGAAGATCATCTGGATGCTGCGGCGCATGCGACGCAGATCGAGCGCATCGAGCTTCAGCACGTCTTAGCCGTCGAGCCGGATCTGGCCGGCATTCGGATTGATGAGGCGCATGATCGAGCGGCCCGTGGTCGACTTGCCGCAGCCGGATTCGCCGACCAGCGACAGCGTCTCGCCTTGGGCGAGATCGAAGGAGACGTTTTCGACGGCGTGGATGGCGCCGGTGGTGCGCCCCAACAGCCCGCCATGAAGGTTGAAGCGGGTCACGAGGTTCTTGACCTCGAGGATCGGCGTCTTGTGCCGGTCGACCGTATCGGCGAGGGCCACCGGTTCGCTGCGCTCGCCGGTGCGCGCGTCGACGATCGGGAAGCGCAATGGCCGCGGCTGGTCCTTCATCGAACCGAGGCGCGGCACGGCCGAAAGCAGGGCGCGAGTATAGGGATGCTTGCCGCGATGGAAGATATCGTCGGTGCTGCCGGTCTCCACCGCCTCGCCGCGATACATGACGATGGTGCGGTCGGAAATCTCGGCGACGACACCCATGTCGTGGGTGATGAAGAGGACGGACATGCCTTCCTCCTCCTGCAGCACCTTGATGAGGTCGAGGATCTGCCCCTGGATCGTCACGTCGAGCGCGGTGGTCGGCTCGTCGGCGATAAGCAGCTTCGGGCGGGAGGCGAGCGCCATGGCGATCATGACGCGCTGGCGCATGCCGCCGGAAAACTGATGCGGATATTCGTCGAAGCGCGAGGCGGCGTTGGGGATACGCACCTTTTCCAGCAGCCGGATCGTTTCGGCCTTGGCCTGCGCTTTGGAGATGTCGCCATGGCAGGTGAGCGCCTCGGAAATCTGCCGGCCGATGGTGAAGATCGGGTTGAGGCTGGTCATCGGCTCCTGGAAGATCATGGCGATGTCCTTGCCGCGCACCTTGCGCATCTCGCTGTCGGAGAGCGACAGGATCTCGCGGCCATTGAGCTTGACCGAGCCTTCGATGCGGCTGCTGCCCTTGGCCAGCAACCGCATGATCGACAGCGACGTGACGCTCTTGCCGGAACCGGATTCACCAACGATCGCCACTGTCTCGCCCGGCATGACGTCGAAGGAGATGTTCTTGACCACCGTGCGCCACTCGCCATCGGCCAGGAAGGATGTCGTCAGGTTGGAAACGGAGAGGACAGGCTTTGCGTCGGATTGCGTCTGCTGCGCGGCTGTGATCGTCATGAGTTCCCCTTTTTGGTTTTTCGCATGGTATCAGGCATCGACCGTCGCTCAAGATACTTTCGGCGGCGTGGCGAAAGAGGCCGACGGGCGGCCCTGCGCCTGTCGTGCGGCATCCAGCGCGGCGATCCTCTCGTCGATCTCGCGGCGATCGATCATGCCGCTCGGATTGCTGCGCGTCGGCATGGTCTCGGCGACATGAAGATAGCGCTCCTGCGCCACCGCATAGAGCCGTTGAAGTTCCGCCAGCGGATCGGCGCTGTCGTCGACGCGGATGTTCAGCCAGGGATAATACTCGGTGCGATGGATCACGAGTGCTGCCGATTGCTTGCCGCGCTTGTCGCCGCCGGCATCCTCGCCGGCGCGCATGGCTTCGAGCAGACGCTCGGCGAGCGGCTTGCCCCTGGTCTTCTGGAAGGTCGACAGCGTCTCGGCAATCACTTGCGGGCCGGCCAGCATATTGCCGGCGACCGAGACATTGTCGTCGACGAGATGACCGGCCCAGTCGATGCACCTGGTGCCGGTGAAGGCGGCGTTGTTGCCCTTGGCATCGATCAGGTGGAGCTGGCGCTGTTCCCGCCCGTCGTCGCGCGTGGTCAATGCCTTAACGATCTCGTCCGGCGTCTGGCCGGCGGCCAGCATTGCCAACCCGTCCGTGCCGTAGAGCGGATTGACGAAGGCCTGGGTCGCGACCGCGCCGATGCCGCCGCGAATATGCGGCACCAGGCTGCCGACGGCGAAGAAGCGGGTGGCCACCGCGATGGCGAGATGGCCGGTTTCCGGCTCACGGGCAACGATCGACCAGGTCATCGGCTATCTCCCGACCGCGTAGGCCTGCATCAGGCGTGGCGTGGCGGCAGCGCGCAGCAGGCCGCTGGCGTCGCGCCGTGCCGCCGTCAGCCTGCCCACCGTCCACTCCGGCGCGACAGTCAGCTTATGACCCTTCCGGCGCAGGGCATCGAGCACCTCGGGTGTGAAATTCGCCTCCGCCGTCAGGCCGCCCGGCTCGCGCGTGCGGGGATAGAAGGAGCTCGGGAAATGGGTGCTGTGGAACAGCGGCTTGTCGATCGCTTCCTGCAGGTTGAAGCCGTGATGGACATAGCGCAGGAAGAAGGCAAGCTGCCATTGTTCCTGCTGGTCGCCGCCGGGCGTGCCGAAGGCGAGCGTCGGGCGGCCCTCATGCAGCGCCATCGTCGGGGTCAGCGTCGTGCGCGGCCGCTTGCCGGGGGCGAGAGACGAGGGCAGGCCGGGCTTCAGCCAGAACATTTGCGCGCGCGAGTTCAGGCAGAAGCCGAGGCCGGGCACGATCGGCGAGGATTGCAGCCAGCCGCCGGACGGCGTCACCGACACCATGTTGCCTTCGCGGTCGATGACGTCGATATGCACCGTGTCGCCGCGCTTCTCGGTCAGGTGCGCCATCGTCGGCTCATAGACCGCGCCGGTCTTGGCTTCCGGCGCCTCCAGCATGCCCATGGTGCGATCGTATTGGCTCTCGAAACCGGCCAGCCTGCCGGGGCGCAGATCGAGCGAGGCCTGCGCTGCGATCAGCTTGCGGCGCTCGGCGGCATAGGCGTCCGACAGCAGGGTGTCGAGCGGCACCTCGGTGAATTTCGGGTCGCCGTAATAGACCTCGCGGTCGGCGAAGGCGAGCTTCATGGCCTCGGTGACGCTATGGACGAAATCGGCGCCGGCCGGGTCCATGGCGGCGATGTCGAGGCCCTTCAAGAGCGACAGGGTCTGCAGGAAGGCCGGTCCCTGGCCCCAGGGACCGATCTTGGCGACGGTCCAGCCGTGATAATCATAGGTCAGCGGCTCCTCGATCGTCGCCGACCAGCCTGCCATGTCGTCGGCGGTCAGCACGCCCTTGTGCTTGCTGCCGCTGGCATCCATCACCTCGGCCTTGCGGACGTAGCTGTCGATCGCCTCGGCGACGAAACCGCGATAATAGGCGTCACGCGCCGCTTCGACCTGTGCCTCGCGGCCGCTCTTCGCCTCCGCTTCCGAGATCACCCGTTTCCAGGTTTCCGCCAGCACCGGGTTCTTGAAATTCGACCAGGGCTCGGGCGCCGAACCGCCGGGCAGCCAGGTCTCGTAGGAGGTCGGCCATTCCTTGCGATAGAAATCGGCAAGCCCGGCAATGGTCGCTGAGACGCGGGGCAGGACCGGATGGCCGTGCTCGGCATAATGGATCGCCGGTTCGAGAACGTCGCGGACGGTCAGCCTGCCGTAGTCGCGCAGCATCAGCATCCAGCCGTCGAAGGCGCCGGGGATGACGGTGGCGAGCAGGCCGTCGCCGGGAATGAGGGAGAGGCCTTCGCCGGTATAATGCTCGATAGTCGCGCTAGCCGGTGCCGGTCCTTGCGCGCAGATGACCTCCACCTTGTCCTTCTTCTTCGAATAGAGGATCGCCGGCATGTCGCCGCCGGGACCGCAAAGATGCGGCTCGACGATCTGCAGCACGAAACCGGTCGCGACCGCCGCGTCGAAGGCGTTGCCGCCCTTTTCGAGAATGCTCATGCCGACGGCCGAGGCGATCCAGTGGGTTGACGTGACGACGCCGAAGGTGCCGAGGATTTCAGGACGTGTCGTGAAGGCGGTCATTGCGGATGTCCTTTCAGATGATCATGCTTCGCGCGGGTCGAGCGCGTCGCGCAGGCCGTCGCCGAGCAGATTGAAGCCGATGACGACGAGAAAGATGGCAGCCCCCGGCCACATGGCCATCCAGGGCGCCTGTTCGAGATAGTTCTTGGCGACGTTGAGCATCGAGCCCCAGCTCGGGGCCGGCGGCTGCTGGCCGAGGCCGAGGAAGGAGAGGCTGGCCTCGGCGATGATCGCCGTCGCGATGGTGAGCGTGCCCTGCACCAGGATCGGGGCAAAGACGTTCGGCAGGATATAGCGGAGGATGATGCTGAGATGGCGCAGGCCGATGGAACGGGCGCCCTCGACATAATCCTCCATCTTGACCGCCAGCACCTGGCCGCGCGTCAGGCGCACGAAGACAGGAGTGGCCGAAAGCCCGATGGCGATCATGGCGTTGGTGAGGCTCGGACCCAAAAAGGCGGCGAGTGCGATCGCGGTGATCAGGAAGGGCATGGCCAGGAAGGCTTCGGTGATGCGCGAGACGATCTGGTCGATCCAGCCGCCGTAATAGCCGGAGACAAGGCCGAAGGGCACGCCGATCGCGACGGCGATGGCGACCGAGAAGACGCCGGCCATCAGCGACGCCTGCGCCCCCCAGATCATGCGCGAGAGGATGTCGCGGCCGATGTCGTCGGTGCCGAACCAATGGGCCGCCGAGGGGGCCTTGCGGATCGCCGACCAGCTCGTCGCCACCGGATCGGCCAGCGGCAGGATCGGGGCGATAATGGCAAGGATCGTGAAGAAGGCGATGATGGCGAGCCCCGCCAGCGCGCCCCTGTTGCGCCTGAACTTGCGCCAGGCGCGGTTCGGCGCACGGCCGGCGGAGAGAGCGGCGCTCGTCTGCACGATCGCGTTCATAGGGCGGCCCTCATGCGCGGATTGAGGAGGACATAGAGGATGTCGGCGATGAGGTTCATGGCGATGAAGCCGAAGGCGGTGCAGAGCACCACGCCCTGGACGACGGCATAGTCGCGGTTGAACACCGCATCGACGATGAGCTTGCCGAAGCCGGGAATGGTGAAGATCTGCTCGGTCAGCACCGCGCCGGCCAGAAGCTCGCCGAAGAGCAGGGCGCTGACGGTGACGATGGGCAGGATGGCGTTGCGGAAGGTATGGGACAGCACCACGGCCTTCTCCGTGAGACCCTTGGCACGGGCCGTGCGGATATAGTCGGCGCTGAGCACGCTCAGCATCGAGGAACGGGTGTGGCGCATCAATGTGGCGGCGAGCGCATTGCCGAGCACGAAGGAGGGCATGAGCATCGTCTGGATCGAGCGCCAGGGGTCTTCGAAGAAGGGCTGGTAACCGGAAGCCGGCAGCCAGTGGAGTTTGACCGAAACCAGCAGGATCAGCATGATCCCGAGCCAGAAGTTCGGCACCGACAATCCGCAGAGCGCGACGATATTGGCGAGGAAGTCGATAATCGTGTTCTTCTTCACCGCCGCCAATATGCCCATGGGAATGCCGATGACGAAGGCGAAGATCATCGACATGACGGCAAGCTGGATGGTCACCGGCAGCTTCTCGGCAACCAGCGTCAGCACCGGCTGGTTGGTGCGCAGCGAGGTGCCGAGATCCCCCTTGGCGACGCCCTGCAGCCAATAGCCATATTGATAGATGACGGGATCGTTGAGGCGGTATTTTTCGCGCAGGAACGCGATGACCTGCGGATCACGCTCCTCGCCCGCCATCGCCAGTACCGGATCGCCCGGCAGGAGCTTCTGCAGGGAGAAGACGAAGACGGAGATGATCAGCAGCGTCGGTATGGCGACCAGCAGCCTTTTTGCGATGTAGGTGTACATGAGCGCATCCCGGTTTCGTCATGCCGCAAGCGATGGCCCGCGGGTAGAAAACCCGCGGGTCGTTTCGAACTAGCCGTCCTTCTTCACGCCGGCGAGGCGGATCATGCCGTCGGGCGAGGCCGTGAAGCCGCTGACCTTCTTGCTGTAGGCCCAGATCCAGGCCTGATGGCCGAGGAAGGTGATCGGCAGGTCCTCGTTGAGGACGGTCATGGCGGCATCGTATTTCTGCTTGCGCACCGCATCGTCCTGCGACTGGCGGGCTTCCAGCAAGAGTTTGTCGACCTCCGGATTGCTGTATTTGGAATCGTTGAGGCCGGCGCCGGTCGTCACGAACTGCTGGATATTGCCGTCCGGATCGGGGCGGCCCGACCAGTCGGAGCGGCTGAGCTGATAGTTGCCGGCGGTCTGTGCGTCGAGCAGCGTCGCGAATTCCGTCGTCTTCAGCGTGACGTCGAAGCCGGCCTCTGCGACCATCGACTGGATGATCTGCATCATCTGCATCGAAACGGGATTGTTGGCGACGGCCAGCTCGACGGGGATGCGGTCGTAGCCGGCTTCCTTGATCAGCGCCTTCGCCTTGTCGACGTCGCGGGTCGGAACCGGGATGTCCTTGTCGTACCAGGGGCTGTTCGGCGCGAAAGGCTGATTGCCGGCAAGGCCGGTGCCGTCATAGACGACCTGCATGGCGGCGTCGCGGTCGATGGCCAGCGAAAAGGCCTGGCGCAGGCGCTTGTCCTTGCCGAGCGGATTGTCGGCGCGCGCGCCATTGCCGATATTGGCGTAGATCCCCAGCCAGCCCGTGCCGATCGCATCGGCATAGACGAGGTTGCCGTCGCTCTTGACGGTGGCGACGTCGGAGGCGGCGAGGCGCTCGATCATGTCGAGATCGCCCGAGCGGAGGTTGGCGAGGCGGACGGTGGTGTCCGGGATCGGCAGGTAGGTCACCTTGTCGATGAAGATATTGTCCTTGTTCCAGTAATCCTGGAACTTCTCCAGCACGATGCGGTCCTGCTGCACGCGCTCGACGAATTTGAACGGGCCGGAGCAGACTGGGTGGGCGCCGAACTTGGCGCCCGCGGCCTTGGCCGCCGTCGGCGAGACCATCATGCCGGAACGGTCCGAAAGCTGGGCAAGCAGGGTGACGTCCGGCGCCTTCAGCGTGAAGGTGACTTCATATTCGCCCGATGCCTCGACCTTGGCGACGGAGGACAGCTCGCTCTTGCGGCGCGATTCCGGCAGGGTCTGGTAACGCTGGATATTGTCGACCACGGCCTGCGCATTGAACGGCGTCTCGTCCTGAAACTTGACGCCCTGGCGCAGTTCCATCGTCAGTTGCTTGCCGTCGGCCGACCATTTCCACGACGTCGCGAGCTGCGGCACGAATTTGAGATCCGGCGTCACGTCGACGAGCTTGTCGCAGAGCGCCGTATAGACGATGCGGCCGACGAAGGTGCGCGATTGCGCGGGGTCGAGCACGTCGGCGTCGTCCTGCAGGCCGATCTTGAGCTCGACGGCCAGGGACGGCAGCGCGACCAGCGCGCCGGCGGCCAGCGATGTCAGAAATTTGGCGATCTTCATCCTGTTCTCCTGTTTATTTTTGCCTTTTGCTGTCTGGCGGCCGGTTTCCTCTCCGCCCGCCCTTGTCGGTGCAAATCTATTCCGGTCAGTCCAGGGTTTCGGCCAGCTCCTGTCGCGGTTGTTCGCCGTCGAGCGAGGTGACGCGGATCAGGCTTTCCTGCAGCATCAGCAGATGCTGGCGCATGGCCTCGGCCGCCTTCATCGGATCGCGCGCCGCGATCGCGTCGATGATGGCCATGTGCTGGGCGTAGGAGGCTGGCCGGGTATTGTTGGTATTGCGGGCCAATTCGCGAATGGTTTGCCAGGCCTCGTCCTGGCGGACGTGGTTGATGACGTCGAAGATCGTCAGGAAAAACTGGTTGCCGGCGCTTTGCGCGATCAGGCGATGCAGCGCCCCGTCCCATAATTCGCGGCTGTCGGCATCGTCGCTGGCGACGATCTTCTTCGTCAGCTCGTACATGCGCTCGATATCGTCGGGCCTGGCGCGCATCGCCGCGAGCTGGGCCAGCTGCGGCTCGACGCGCAGGCGCACCTCCATGATCTCCATGAAATTGGTGCCGGCGACCATCGAGCCGACATGCTGGCTCCAGTCGTTGGGGCGCTGGCCGGCATAGGTGCCGGAACCCTGGCGCCGCCAGATGCGGCCTTCGGCCTCCAATACCTCCAATGCCCGGCGGATGGCGCGGCGGCTGACGCTGAACGTCTCCGACAGTGCCCGCTCGGTCGGCAGCTTTCCGTCCGGCGGCAGGTTGTCCGAGCCCAGCAGGCCCCGGAGCTGCTCCAGGGCGTGGGTAGAATTTTCTGGAAGGTCGTCGGTCGCCATGGGCTGAATGGTCCGAACCAATTTGAGATTGGTTCAATACAAATTCAACTCCGCGGCAGCGTCAAGCTCTTTTTTGAGCAGCTTGGCGCGATGCATAATGTTTGTGCGATGGCGCGGCCGTTCGGCTCCCGCGCCGAAGTGTCAGCGGCCCGCCGCGCGGGCCGAGAGCGCCACCTGCGGCGTGAAGGCGAAATCCTTGTCGAAGGGGTAGGTGGGCTTCTGTTTGCGCAGCCTCGGCAGCCGCTCGACGAATTGATCGACGACGCCGGGCGACAGCGCCATCAGGTTCGGATTGGCGATCGGCGCCAGCTCCGGCGAGAGATAACCGGACTTCACGACGATGATCTTCGCCCGGTGCGGATCGAGGCCGAGGCGGGTGAAGTCGGCGATGTTGTGATAGGGGCGGCGCTTGGCCGACAGCACCAGATCGATGCCGCCGATTGCGACCACGGCCTGGGCGTCGGTTTCGTCGGAGGTTTCCAGCAGGAATTTGACGGTGAACCGGCCCTTCACCGGCTCGCTGCCCTTGGTGTCGAGCGAGGCGCCGACTGTCAGATCGAGCTTTGCACCGACACCCGCGGCATAGCAGGCTTTGGTCGCTGCCTTGTCGGCAATGCCGGCGAAAATGACGCCGCTCGCATCCCTGGCGATCAGTTCGGCCAGAACATCGGCGCGGTCGCCGACCCCGCCGCCGGTCGGATTGTCACCGGATTCGGCGAGCACCACCGGTGCCGTCGGGCTGGCGATTGCCCTGGCGACGCAGTCCTCGATCGAGCCGGTCTCGCAGCCGAAGACGAAATCATGGCGTACGTCCCAATAGGCCTCAGCCAGCCGTTTCGCCTCGCGTTCCAGGACGGCGCGGTCCGTGCCGGTCATGATGGCGGCGGCGGTGGCGCGCGGCTCGTCGGCCCAGACGTAGCCGACCATCAGCGAGGCATCCCAGACGCCGTCCATGGCGTCGATGCCGGGCAGGAGGTCGTAGAGGCTCCTGGCGGGCTCGTCGACCGTGCTGGTGCGCTCGCCGGGCAACAGGACCGGGATCGGCGCCCAGAGCAGGATCGGCTTCACGCCGGTCTTCAGGCTTTCGGTCAGCATCCTGACCGCGCGGCGCATGGTGTCCTCGACATCGATATGCGGCGCGGTGCGGTAGGTGGAATACATGTCGAGTGCATCGATGATGCGCTGGGTGACGTTGCCGTGCAGGTCGTAGCTGGCCGAAACCATGCAGTCGTCGCCGACGACGGCGCGGGCCGCCGCGATCCAGTCGCCCTCGGCGTCCTCCATGCCCTCGACATACATGGCGCCATGCATGGCGAGATAGAGCCCGTCGAGCGGCAGCAGCGCTTTCAGCCGCTCCAGGAATTCCGCCTTGAAGGCTTCGTAACTATGGCGGGCGATGGGGCCGCCGGCAATCGCCCGGGCGTGGATCGTCGGCAGGAACTCGGCGTCATAATCCCTCAGGAACGCAAAATAGGGGGCCGCGGTCAGCGCCTCGCCGCGCAGGACGCGAAAATCCTTCTCCTCGTTCAGGACCGGATTATACGTGCTGCATTCGGTATGAATGCCTCCGACGGCGATGCGCATGGGAAACCTCAATTCGGGTTGGGAGCAATCAGGACATGATGGGCGGCATGGCGCGGCAGCCCATTGGCTTCGGCCGACCGGATTTGGCGAAGACGCGCGGGAGCGGACGCTGCGGGGAGCTGAGCAATGCGATGATCCGCCAGGCTATGGAATTATCTCGGCCGACGTTAAATTTGGACGCCGAACAAATCAATCGGAATAAAGGATCACCCCGACTTCAGCCCGCACCGTCACGAGCCGCCGGTGCCGAACCCGCCGCGCGCTTCCTTCACGGTTTCCATCGCGACGCTTGTCGAGGTGCTGGCGACATAAGGCAGCGTGGAGATCCGTTCGCCCAGCACGTGGCGATAGCGGCGGATGTCGCGTGTGCGTATTTTCAGGAGGTAGTCGAACCGGCCGGCGATCATGTGGCATTCCTCCACCTCCTTGATCTTTCGGACGGCGAGGTTGAAGCTGCGGAGCGCATCTTCCTGCGTGCTGGACAGTTTCACCTCCGCGAAGGCAATATGATCCAGCCCCAGCTTTGCGGGATTGAGAATGGCTGAAAACCCTTCAATATAGCCTTCGTCCACCAGCCTTTTGAGCCGGAGCTGGCAAGGGGTCTTGGACAATCCGATCCGGGCGGCGAGATCTGTGATCGATATGCGCCCGTCTTCGGTGACGGCTTCGAGGATCTTGGAATCGAAATGGTCTAAATCACCATGAAATGGCTTTTCTGTAGTCATAACGCACATTCTTTCATGAAAAATAAGTCGATGCGTCAATGATTACATGCAAATGAAGTCGGAATGCAACGCGTTCGTGATTTATGATTGACCCAATGCAATACCGCGACGGGACGAACCTCGTCATTGCCTTGATCCGCCAACACGCATGTCATTCCCAGGGGCTAATAGATGCTGAACATAGTGGCCGATACCAATCCGCAGGAAGAAGGCGCCGCCGCGCCATTTTCCGCCTTTGCTCCACCGGCGCGCGCCCAAAGCGAACTGCGGCGCGCCATCACCGCCGCCTATCGCCGGCCGGAAACCGAGTGCCTGCCGCCGCTCGTGGCGGCGGCGCGCGTCTCGGAGGCGAAGCGCTACGATATCCGGATGACCGCGCGGACGCTGATCGAGGCGCTGCGCGCCAAGCACAAGGGCACCGGCGTCGAGGGGCTGGTGCAGGAATATTCGCTGTCGAGCCAGGAAGGCGTGGCGCTGATGTGCCTTGCGGAAGCGCTGCTGCGTATTCCTGACGTCGCGACGCGTGATGCCCTGATCCGCGACAAGATCGCCGAGGGTGACTGGTCGTCCCATATCGGCGGCGGCAAATCGCTCTTCGTCAACGCCGCCACCTGGGGGCTCGTCGTCACCGGCAAGCTGACCTCCACCGTCAATGACAGGGGGCTTTCCGCCGCCCTGTCGCGGCTTATTGCGCGGGCCGGCGAACCGGTGATCCGCCGTGGCGTCGACATGGCGATGCGCATGATGGGCGAGCAGTTCGTGACCGGCGAAACCATCAAGGAGGCGCTGGAACGCGCCCGGCCGCTCGAGGCAAGGGGCTTTCGCTATTCCTACGACATGCTCGGCGAGGCGGCGACGACGGCTCATGACGCCGAGCGCTATTACAAGGATTACGAAAAGGCCATCCATGCCATCGGCAAGGCGGCCGGCGGTCGCGGAATCTACGAAGGGCCGGGCATTTCGATCAAGCTCTCGGCGCTGCATCCGCGCTACAGTCGCACGCAATTGCAGCGGGTGATGGGGGAATTGCTGCCGAAGGTGAGAGCTTTGGCGCTCATAGCAAAGGGTTATGATATCGGGCTCAACATCGATGCCGAGGAAGCGGACCGGCTGGAGCTCTCGCTCGATCTTCTGGAAGAGCTTTGCTTCGACCCGGCATTGGCAGGCTGGAACGGTCTCGGCTTCGTCGTGCAGGCCTATGGCAAGCGCTGCCCCTTCGTGCTCGACTACATCATCGATCTCGCACGTCGTTCCGGCCGGCGCATGATGGTGCGCCTGGTCAAGGGCGCCTATTGGGATGCGGAAATCAAGCGCGCCCAGCTCGATGGCCTGGAGGGCTATCCGGTCTATACCCGCAAGATCCATACCGACGTCGCCTATATCGCCTGCGCGCGCAAGCTGCTGGCGGCGCCGGATGCGGTCTTTCCGCAATTCGCCACCCATAATGCCCAGACCGCCGCTGCCATCTACCATCTGGCCGGACCGGATTTTCAGGTCGGCAAATATGAGTTCCAGTGCCTGCACGGCATGGGCGAGCCGCTCTATGACGAGGTGGTCGGCAAGGACAAGCTCGATCGTCCCTGCCGCATCTATGCGCCGGTCGGAACGCATGAAACCCTGCTTGCCTATCTCGTCCGGCGGCTGCTGGAGAACGGCGCCAATTCTTCCTTCGTCAACCGTATCTCCGACCCCAGCATATCGGTCGATGCGCTGATCGCCGATCCGGCCGAGGTGGTTGCGGCAATGCCGGTCGTGGGCGCTCCGCACGACCAGATCGCCCTTCCCAGGGCGATCTATGGCAATGCGCGGCGGAATTCGGAGGGGCTCGACCTTTCGAACGAGACGACGCTTGTCGATCTGTCCGCAGCCTTGATCGGCTCCGTCAAAACGCAATGGCATGCGCTTCCGATCCTCGCCGACGGTTCGGTGGAGGGCGATACCCGTCCCGTTCCAAACCCGGCCGATCACGGCGATACCGTCGGTTTCGTCACGGAACTGAAGGTGGAAGACGCAGCCAGGATCGTGGCGATGTCCGCAGAATTCGCGCCCGAATGGGCGGCTGTCGCCCCTATCGACCGCGCCGCCTGCCTCGACCGGGCGGCCGACATCATGCAGTCGCGCATCGAAACCCTGATGGGGGTCATCATCCGCGAAGCCGGCAAATCCGCCGCCAATGCGATCGGCGAGGTGCGCGAGGCCATCGACTTCCTGCGCTATTATGCCGAGCAGGCCAGACGGACCCTCGGACCGACCCATGCCCCGCTTGGGCCGATCGTCTGCATCAGTCCGTGGAATTTCCCGCTCGCCATTTTCACCGGGCAGGTGGCCGCAGCATTGGTCGCCGGCAATCCCGTCCTTGCAAAGCCTGCCGGCGTGACGCCGATCATTGCGGAGGAAAGCGTGAAAATCCTGCATGAAGCGGGCGTGCCCGTCGGGGCGCTTCAATTCGTTCCGGGAAGCGGCCGGCTTGGCGCCGCGCTGGTCGGCGCGCCGCAGACCGCCGGCGTCATGTTCACCGGTTCGACGGAGGTCGCCCGCCTCATTCAGGCGCAACTGGCCGACCGTCTCTCGGCAACCGGAAAGCCCATACCGCTGATCGCCGAGACCGGCGGGCAGAACGGCATGATCGTGGATTCCTCGGCGCTTTCCGAACAGGTCGTCGCCGATGTCATCGCCTCGGCCTTCGACAGCGCCGGCCAGCGCTGCTCGGCGCTTCGCGTCCTCTGCCTGCAGGAGGAGGTCGCGGACAAGACGATCAATATGCTCAAGGGCGCGCTGCGCGAACTGACGCTTGGACGCACCGATGCGCTCAGCATCGATATCGGTCCGGTCATCAATGACGGCGCCATGCACGAGATAAACCAGCATATCGAGAAGATGCGGGCGATCGGATGCGGGGTCGAGCAACTGCCGCTGCCGGCCAGCGCCGACAAAGGCACGTTCGTCGCGCCGACCCTGATCGAGATCAAGTCGCTGTCCGCCTTGACGCGTGAGGTCTTCGGGCCGGTGCTGCACGTCATCCGCTATCGCAGGAACGATCTCGATCGGCTGATCGATGAGATCAACGCGTCCGGATATGGCCTCACATTCGGCCTGCATACGCGCCTGGACGAGACCATCGCGCATGTCACCAGCCGCATCAAGGCCGGCAATCTCTATGTCAACCGCAACATCATCGGCGCCGTCGTCGGCGTACAGCCCTTCGGTGGCCGCGGTCTTTCGGGCACCGGTCCGAAGGCCGGCGGGCCGCTCTATATCGGCCGTCTCGTCCAGCAGGCGCCGGTGCCGCCGCATCAGGATTCCGTCCATACCGATTCGGTCCTGCGCGAATTCATCCAATGGCTCGACGGCAAGGGACTGGTCGCGGAAGGCGAGGCGGCGCGCAGCTTCGCCGGCCGCTCGGCGCTTGGACTGCAGAGGGAACTGGTGGGACCCGTCGGCGAGCGCAACCTCTATGCGCTCCATCCGCGCGGCAAAATCCTGCTCGTGCCCAAAACCGAGCAGGGTCTTTATCGGCAGATCGCCGCAGCCTTGTCGACCGGCAACAGCATCGCGCTCGACGCATCGGATGCCATGCGAACGGTGCTGGCGGACCTGCCTCTGGCCGTCAGGGCGCGCTTCGTCTGGACCTCGGATTGGCAAAAGGATGGCCCGTTCTCGGGCGCGCTGGTGGAAGGCGATCGCGATGCGGTTCTTGCCGCCAATCGCAAGATCGCGGCTCTTCCGGGTCCGCTGGTCCTCGTTCAAGCGGCAACGACCGACGAGCTCATCGGCAATCCCGAGGCCTATTGCCTCAACTGGCTGCTCGAAGAAGTATCGACATCGATCAACACGGCCGCTGCCGGCGGCAACGCAAGCCTGATGACGATCGGGTAAGACGGCGCCAAACGGAGGACGCCGCCGGCGTCCTCTCCTGTCCAGGCGGGCCGGCTCTGCCGGGTTACGACCGGCTCTCCGATACGACTTGTCGGGCGGCTATTTTTCCGAAGCCGAGAACGAGCGCGGTCAGGACCGTGAGTGCTGCGCTGCCGAGCCAGAGTGCTTCCGGGCTGGCCTGAACATAGATGAAGGTCCCGACGACCGGCGCGGCGACGCCCGCGACCGCCTGCATCGTTCGATAGAAGCCCATATAGGCCCCGCTCTTCCCGTCATTCTGCGCGGCTTGTCCCATGACGATCGCCATGATGGCGGGATAGAAGAGCAGCTGTCCGAATGTGATCAGCATGTAGAGCATCACGAGCGTTGCGACACCCGATCCGAACGGCAAGGCCCCAAATCCGAGCGCGACGACGCCCATGCCCAGGATTGCCATGTTCAGCTGGTTTTTCGACTTCACCCAGTTCGAAAGCGGGAGAATGGCGGCGGCGAAGGCGATGTGGCCGACGGTCAGCAGATTGCCGAAGGCCTGCGGCGTCATGCCGTAATCCGAGCTGACATAAAGCGGCAATGTCGACGAGGATTGCTTGCCGATGGCCTCGAGTATGCAGGTTGCCAGGCATACGATCAGAAACGACGCGCTCCTGTAGGGCGCCTGGGACGGTTTCGCCGCTTTGCCGATAGCGGTGGCAGCAGTCTTGCGCAGCGCGTTGTGGTCGAGAAGCAAGAACACGGCTGCGGCGGCCAGCAGCGATGTCAGCGCATCGACGTAGAAGATGATGCTGGGATTGAACCCATAGAGATGTCCGCCGATGGCGGCGGCAATGCCGGCGCCGATATTGATGGCGACGACATAGACCGCATAGGCGCGCGGCCGTTCTTCCTGCGGGCATAGAAGCACCACGCAGGCATCATAGGCCGGGCGAAAGGCGCCGTTGGCAAAGGCGAGCACGAACAGAACGCATCCCACGGATACGGCGGCCGAGAGAGCCGGGATGGCCGACAGGAACACCGCGCTGGCGGTGAAGCTCAGGATCAGCACATTGGCCGGCCCGATCCTGTCGCTGAGCTGTCCGCCGATCCACGCTCCCAGAATGTTGCCGGCGCCGAAGAGGGCGAGCATGACGCCGGCGGTCTCGACGGAGAAGCCGGTCACCTGGGTCAGATAGAGAACCAGGAAAGGCATTACCATGAAGCCGAGGAAGTTCACGAAAGCGGCTGCTGCCAATAGCCAAAGCTGGCGCGGCAGTTGCGGGACGACGGTGCTCCAGCTCATTCAAACCTCTTTTCTGTTGGCGGGCCCTCGAAAAAGGCTAGACCCTGGCAAGCGTCGGCCAGCGGGTTGTCCGGCAAAACCATTCGGCCAATGCAAGCAGGCGGGCGGTCAGATGGACGGGTGCTGCGATCGTCAGGCCCATGGGCAGTCCCTCGGCCGAATGGCCGTTGGGGACCGTGACCATGGCGTAGTTGCCAAGGACCACCGGCATGATCGTCTCGAAGGGGTCCGGATCATAGCGGCCGACGGAGAGCGGCCAATCCCTGATCGCCGGCGCCGGAAGGCCACTGGTGGGAAGCAGGATGATCCCGTCGTCGACCGGCATGCGATAGCTCGCCCGGATCTCCTGGAACTTCTGTTGCGCGGCGCCATCGGGCCGGGTTTGCGCCGCAAGCAGCGCCGCCTCGCGGCATTCATCGGTAATGACGTCTTCGGTGGGAATGATCTCGATCCCCGCCTTTTCGAATTCGCGGATCGCCAGGGCGTAATTGGTTCTGGCATCGAAGTGGACCGTGTCCCAGAACCTGCCCTTGACGAGATGGGCGCGCGGCACGATGTCCGCTATCGCGGCGCGAAGATCGAAATCGTCATCCGCTTCGTAAAGCTCCAGGATCTCGTCGCCGATCTCGAGGCTTTTCATCCAGGAATGCCTGACGTCCCGGACGTCGTGGCCAAGAAAGCAAAGGCGTCCGCGCCCGACCGTTTCGGAGCTCCGCGGCGCATAGAATCCGATGACGCCCGACATGGAGGCGGCGACCAGCAACTGGCCGTTCCTGTCCTCGCCGAGGCCCACGACCTCCGGCCGCGTCGAAATGGCATGCGCCAGCGGCGAGCCCAAAGGCCCCGCTATACAGCTCGGATTCCACGCGTTCGGCAGGACGGTGCCATCCGCGCTTTCGGTAACGGTGCCGGCAATATGGGCGGCATTGTTTTCAAGCTGGCGCAGGGCCTGATACAAGATCTCGTCGTCCGATGTTTCGAACGACTTTTCAGGGCTCTTCTCGTAGCGGAGATAGATGATCGCCCTGCTTGGTATCAGATGCGGCGGCACCCAGGTTTCGTGCTCGGATTCCGTTTCGAACTCGTCCATCCGCATCATCCTTGGAACTTTTGATCTCGGATCATCGCGAACAGGTCGTCGCGGATCTTGAACTCGGGCGCAAGCCAGGAAACGGAATCATCCTCCCTGTCCGGATAGCCGACGGCAAGGGCATAGACGACGCTGTGGGTGAGTTTGGTCTCGCCGATCGCCCGCTCGATCAGTGAATGGGAAATCGCGCCGGCGGGGTTCACGACCAGCCCATGCCTGCTCAGGATCAGCATCATGTTCTGGGCAATATGCCCGGCCTCGACGAAGACATGCGCATAGGCGCTTCCATTGATGTATTTCCACATGACGCGTTCGAAATGCGCCACGAGAAAGACGAGGAAGCTCGCCTTTCGCACCCATGGCTGATTTTCGGCGAACATCGCATCCATCGACGGCAATGGATCGCCTGAATCGACCGGCTCCAGGCAATGATCATAGGCAGCGTAATGATAGAACTTGTTTTCAGCCAGACCCGAGACGTTTCGCGCGAAAATATAGCCTTCGAAGGCATTGCGCGCGCCGGGTGACGGGGTCATGCGAAGCGGATGATCGCCGATTTCGGTCGATACGATGCCGGTAATACCGAGCCCGGCATAAAGCGCATCGGCAAGGGGCGGCAATGCGACGGGACGATCCAGAAAGGCGCGGATGGTGCGACGCGTGCGCATGACGGCCTTGATTTCGCTGTCCATCTTGAACGGCGGAAGGGCGACGCCATCCTTCTGGCCGCCATGCCTGATCAGCTCCGGCGAAGGGTCATCCTTCGCGCGCAGAATCTGGATTTCCGCGGCCATCTGATCGCTGACGGTCAGATTGTCCTGCGATGAGAAATGCAGCTGCGCCGTGACCGGACCCCACTCCCAGCTATCCTCATATTCGGCGTCCTTCGTCGCGATCAGGTCTCCCTCGACCACGAGAGCGGTCAGCGAAAAGAGCTGTGCGATCTCTTCGACGAGCGATGAGGTGCGATGCTCCTCGGTCATCGCGAACAGGTCCTCCAGCGGTCTCCAGTCCTGCGATTGCATCAGGACATCGAGGCAGCGGGCGTTGCAGGCGAAGGATCGGTTGGTCAGGAAATTGAAGACGACGAGCTCGCCATCCGTGATGAAATAGGACAGCGCGCGGGCTCTGCGATAGCGGTAGGCACCGTTGGCTTTGGGATGGACGTTCATCGAGCTCTACCCAAACGATGGTCTTGCAATGCAACACAACAACGGCCGAGATGACGACCGTTGTTGCGGATAATGGCGCAGGTGAAGATTATTCTTCGCCGGCGGAATGAACGCGCAATGCGGGTTTTACGAAGGGCATGCTTTTGTTCATGCCAAGGGCGCAATAGACGATTTCCTGCGCGGCCTGGTCGATCTTGGAAATGGCAAAGACCGCTTCGTTGCGCGCAGCACCTTCCGGCAGTTCGGCGGCAAGGTTACGCAGGGTCTGCTGGACCTCGGAGAGGAGTTGGTCGCCGACCTGGTAGCGAGCGATCGCACTCTTGTCGATTTCGGCCGACAGTTCGTCTTCCGTCATCGGGATGGATTTGGCCTTGTGGTATTGCAGCATCTTCGATTTCAACTCGGCAGGCGTAACGCGTGAGGATTGCATCCTAACCTCCAAAAGCTGTGAGATTTTCTAGCAAAAGTAGTTTTCGCGTCGGATTGTTACCGGCAGTTTAGGATAGCAAAATGACTGGCGGAGTAAATGCTCCTCGCCAATTTCACATGTATATTGTTTCCAGAATATGTGGAATTCGGAAAATGCCATGGCTTTTCAGGGGGAAGCGATCTCGCGATCGGTCGATCGTCCGGCGTTCGAAGGGGCTGACGCCGGTATCCTCGAAGTCAGCGAATGGTCCGCATCTCATCCGAAATTGTCGATGTTCCGAAACTATCGGGGACTTCAATCCGGCAATTTGTGAAGCACGCGCCCCTTGTGGGCGGCAATATGCTCCGTCTTGTCGCTCTTGATTTCATATTGCGGATCGTCGGCGCTGGCGCGATGCGTATGGCCTTTATAGTCGAAATCGCGGGTGTGGATTTTGATGATCCTTCCGCTGACCCGGCCTGCCTCGGAGTTCCAGCTGACATGATCGCCAATCTTGAATGTGTTTCCCATCGTGCTGCCCTTCCTTGCCACCGCTGTTAACGCAGGCCGGGCTCTTTTGTTCGGCGAACGGGAAGCCGTACCTCAACGAAAGAGGCGGATGCAGGGATCGTGATCGAAGGGCCCCTGGGCGGCGTCTTCAAGCGCGGCTAGGACAGATGCATGGTGACCTGCAAATAGGCGGCAAGGCTGATGGCTGACAGTCCGACGATGACGGCGGGGTGGGAGAGGCCCTTGCTGATGACCGCGAGCGCCAGGCCGAGCAAGACGATCGCGCCTCCCAGCAACGGCCCTTTGTCGGCGACTGACAGCGCCAGCGCGGAAAGGCTGACGGCTGCCGCCACCATCGTCACCGGCATCTGGCTCTGCAGGCTGTCGCCCCGGCTCGAAAATGTGAGCAGGAACCTGTTCCAGCTCAGTCCGAGAGCAATGCTTAGGAGCAAGGAGGGCAGAACATGCAGCATGGGTATGATCTCTTCTGGTGTCGGTCCTGGAGAAGCAATCCATGTGCCAATGGCCAAACCGATCATTCGCAGGGGAAAATCGCGCCGCGCTTCTTCATCATTGCCGGTTTGAAAGGCGATTTGCCCGTCTGTTCAGCACTGTAATCGGCCGATGGGCCAAGACGGACTTGATGACAAAACCCGCTTGAGCTGCGACGATGATTTTAATATAGGGAACGAAATGTCCGTTTAATTCCCGAATCGAGATCTTTTCCTTGGATCTTTCCTCAATCGAGATCTTCCTTGCCGTCGCCGGCGACCGCAGCGTGACGAAGGCGGCGAAAGCTGTCGGGCGCGTGCCGTCGAACGTGACGACGCGCATCCAGCAGCTCGAGGATTATCTTGGCGTCCTGCTCTTCAGCCGCGACGGCAAGAAGATGACGCTGACGCGGGAAGGCGAAACGTTTCTCACCTATGCCAATCGCCTGGCCGCGCTGGCGCTCGAGGCGCGGCAGGCGGTCAGGCCCCTGCGCCCGTCCGGGGCATTGCGCGTCGGGGCGATGGAAAGCACCGCTGCAAGCCGACTGCCGGCCGCTCTGACCCGGTTCAATCACATGTGGCCGGATGTGTCTCTGCAACTGAGCTTGGGGGCTTCGCGTGATCTCGCTCGGGATGTGCTGCGCGACGCCCTGGACTGCGCGCTGGTCGCCCGCCCTCCCAGGGCGATGCTGGACGACGAAGCCGGTTTCGAGGCCGAGCTCGTGGAGCTGGAGGCCGAGCCGGTGTTTGTCGAGGAGCTGGTGCTCGTTCTGCCGCCCGGCCATCCATCGATCCGATCGGCCGCCGACCTGCGCGTCGCCTCGCTTGCCGCGCTGGAACCGGGATGCACCTATCGGCGGATTGCCGAAAGCTGGGTGCGCAAGTCGAGCGATTTGCGCACGACCGAGCTTGGCTCCTACCATGCGATCCTGGCAAGCGTGGCGACCGGCAACGTGGCCGGCGTCATGCCGAAATCGGTTCTCGATCTCATGCATTGGCCGATGGCGTCGCCCACCCACCCGCTGGCAACGGTCGAGACCATCCTCATCTACCGAAAAAGCGGCCGCTCGGGCGCATTCGATGCGTTCCATGAGGTTCTCGGCGCCAGCAAGGGCAGGGACCGGCGGCTGATGACGACGTAGCTGGCCGATCTTCCCTTAATTCACGAAACATTCTTCTTACACTGGTTTCATCATGCAGCACCCAGAGCCCCAGAAGGTCGGACCGAGCCGCTTTCGCTTGTTTTCCCCGATCCTTGCCGGAGCGACCCTGCGCGAACGATTGATCGCCTGCCTCGGCGCTTTGATCGGTATCGTGCTCACCGGCGTCATCAGCGGCTATCTTTTCGGGCAAGGGCCTCATCTTCCGTTGATCGTCGCGCCGATGGGGGCGTCGGCGGTGCTTCTTTTCGCGGTTCCGGCAAGCCCGCTCGCCCAGCCCTGGTCCATTATCGGCGGCAACACGATTTCCGCGATGATGGGCATCCTGGCGGCCTATCTCATTCATGATCCGATCATCGCGATCGGGGTCGGCGTCTCGCTGGCGATCGGCGCGATGTCCTTCACCCGGTGCCTGCATCCGCCCGGCGGCGCTGCGGCCCTGACGGCCGTGCTTGGCGGCCCGGCCGTCGCAAGCTGGGGCTTTCTCTTTCCTTTCGTCCCCGTGGCCCTGAACTCCTGCATCCTGGTCGGCCTGGGTCTGCTGTTCCACAGGCTTTCCAAGCGCAGCTATCCGCATATTGCGGCAAAGCCGGTGGAGAATACCCACCAGACACGCGACCTGCCGCCCCCCTTGCGGGTGGGCTTTAGGGAAGAAGACGTCGATGCGGCGCTCGAGGCGCTCGATGAAACCTTCGATATCGATCGGGATGACCTCAGCCGCCTGTTGCGCCAGGTCGAATTGCAGGCGGCGGTGCGGTCGCACGGAGACATAGTCTGCGCCGACATCATGTCGCGCGACGTCATCGCCATCGGTGAGGATGCCGCGCCGGATCACGCGCGGCATCTTCTGTTGAAGCACAATATTCGCACCTTGCCGGTGAAGGACCGCGAAGCTCGCCTGATCGGCACGGTCGGCTTGCGCGAATTGTCGCAAAACATCGACACGATCACACAGGCGATATCGAAACCGGCCCTGGCCGCTGCCGCCGATCCGGCCTTGTCGCTGCTGCCGGTCCTGACCGATGGGCGCACCCATGCCGTCATCGTCGTCGATGCCGATCATCGCATCCTCGGCCTGATATCGCAGACGGATCTTTTGAGCGCCATGGCGCGGCTTCTGCCAAGCCGGGGTGTCACGGCGTCGATGAAGGCTTGAGGCGAAGAGACGCGCATAGGGGTAGGGGTCTCTACGGTCATCATCCACCGTCTGCCGGTGGTCCCAAGGCGCGTGCCGTTGCGATTTCACACGTCTGCTGGTCTGACGCATGCGTGTTTTTTCTATCATAAGATATTGCTAATTTAATCGGCGCCGTATACACTCCGCAATTGTATCGGCGCAATGTTTCTCTTCTTCTGCGGCACCGCTTCATTGCGGCTTACGTCCCTTGAACGCGCGTCCCGACCTATGAACAGGACGCCGCTCCAGCAGGCAAGCTGGCCGCTTGACGCTCGATCTCTTGCGTCTTTGCTCACCTAATTTCTGTTCCACATGTCAAATTGTCGAATAGTGGCGCGGCCTTAGCGTCTGCTTGCGGGATCGCGCCTGTAAAAGTCAATAATTATACAGCTAAAAATAGCATTTTTTCGTTGACATCGGATGGTCATTAAAATATTAGTACCACTTAATATGGAGGAGTAAGGCAGCACTCTCTGGGGAGGGCGGGATGTTCAGGTCCGCAATCGATGATGATTTGCCTTTTGGTT
>JASGEG010000184.1:0-15801 GCA_047606605.1 Rhizobium sp. | reverse complement strand
CTGTCGGGGCGCCATAGCCAGGAGGTCGAAGCAGATGAGAATGATGTTGGCGTTGGGAGTGGCCCTGAGTTTCGCTTGCGCCTCGCCTGCGGAGACGCAAGCGAAACTCAGGGCCACTCCCAACGCCAACATCATTCTCATCTGCTTCGACCTCCTGGCTATGGCGCCCCGACAAACGTGGCGCACGGGCAGAGAATAATCGTCTTCCCGCCGATATCCAATCACTTGCTGATGTAAGCCGCCGCCGGCGCCCCGATCGATGTATTTTCCGGCGGCCCGGTCCTCCCAAAGCGCGTCGCGATCTTCCAGATTCGCTTCCCGCGCTTTAGGTCTCTGATTGTGCGCATATCGTTCTGGCAAAACCGCTGCACAGTTTTGCGCGACATGCGCTAGCCGCTTGACTTCCGCCCCGCCAGTCACACTACTGTCATGTTAAGGCATTGATCGTACGGGAGGACGAGATGGCAATCGTGAAGCGTCAATTCTACAAGAACCACAAGCCCAACGGCGACGAATACCTGTTCCATCTTGCCCGCGACACCGAGAGCGGCGAGGTTTTCATCATTCGCCAGTCCGACTATCTCGTCGATGGCGGCAGCGAAAAGAAGATGACCCTCTATGAATTCCTGGCCGGCGGCGGCAACCGCCAGAATGCCCTTCTGGGATTGATCGGCACGCTCGTTCAGAGCTGACCGGCGCCCTGCTCCAGGCCGTCCAATCCGCACTTCGGGCCACCGAGTCGGCGGCCCGGGTTGACTGCCACATTTCGATCGGCAAACCTGCATGGGCTTTGAAGGAGCTCATGACATGCGATTCGCAGGCCTTGCCATTGGACTGACAGCCATCACCGTTGCGACGGGCGCTGCCGCCCAGAATTTCCCCGGACCCGGCGTCGCCGTCGTTGCTGGAAAATGCTCGAAACTGGTGGTCGGCAAGCTCGATGCGTCAAAGGGCTGCAAGGCGGAAATCGCCAGCGTGACCGGCCCGGACGGCACGGTGACCTTCATTTTCTCGGCCGGCGGCAAGATGCTCGGCTTCCGTGGCGACGGGCGCGGCATCAAGGCGGGTGACAAGAAGGGGACGGCGCAATTGCCGATCCAGGCCATCTCCACCGGCGCCGGCAACAAGATGACCGGCCAAGTCGATGCCAAGGGAACCTGCACCTTCGCCGATCCCTATGCCGGCAAGCCGGTTTCCATCGAATGCTCGGCCAAATCGACCGAACTCAGCTTCACCGGCAGCTTCCTGTCGAACGGCAAGCCGCCGCGCGGCAAATAGAGCCATTCCAGGAAAAGTGTGCAGCGGTTTTCCGTCCGGAATTGCGTAAGAGCAAAAGGATGGAGCGTTTTCGCGATTCGAAGAAACGCGGAAATGCTCCAGGCGACGGATCGGAATTCCGGCCCGCCGCCGAACGGATCATCGGATGGATGTCGCGGTGGCCCCGCTTCGGGAACTCAGTGCGGCCGGCCTTTTTTCGCCTCGCCATGATGAGCATCGCCCGGCGCCTCCCGCGACAGGTCGGCACCGCTGACATGGGCGGGCACATGGACCTGCTCATGCGTCGCCGGCTGCAGTGTCAGATCGACATTGTGCGGTGGCAGCACCTGCGCCTGGCGCAGGGCATTCGGCTTCGCGCGCTTCTGCCGCGCCGTCAGCTCCGGCTTCTTTTCCTTCGGCTTGGGATGAATGGGCTGGCTCATGGGAAGGTCTCCTTGTCCGCCGGTCTCTATCCGACAATGGAATCCGCTTGAGGGGTCCGCCCTGCAAAGGACATCCTCACGACGGACATCGTCCATGCCCGCTTTGGGCAAACGCCGCCCTCTCCTTATGGTTCCGGAAAAACCTCGAATAAGCGCGGGTGCCGCCGCCGACACCGATTTCGGCTCTTGACGCCGATCGCAACTTCACTAACTAATGGTGGTATCTCCGCGCCTCCTGACATCGGCTGCGGATTGAACTATGGTGCCGGGCCCCTCTGGCGAGAGTTTTTACGGCGCTCTCGCGATGTCGGTACCGCCTGCAGATGAGCCGGCGGATTTCTTCCATGATGAGTTTGACCATGCCTCGCCCGCATGCCGTCTTCGGCATGCGGCTGCGCGCTCGAAACGCACGCGAATGCCTCCCGACCTGCGAGGTGCGTCCGTGATGCAGCCCGCTTCCTCCAAATCCACGCTCAGCTATTTCACCTGGGCCTTCATCGTCACTGTCCTCGGCCTGCTGCTGGGCGGCGTCCTCGGCTGGAACATGACCGGCACGCTCGGCGGCATGGCGACGGTCTTCTTCATCTGCGCGGTGCTGGCCGTGCTGGAGATCTCGCTCTCCTTCGACAATGCCATCGTCAATGCCAACAAGCTGAAGGAGATGACGCCGCTCTGGCAGCATCGTTTCCTGACCTGGGGCATCGTCATCGCCGTCTTCGGCATGCGCATCGTCTTCCCGCTGGCGATCGTCGCCATCGCCGCCTGGATCAATCCCTGGGAGGCGCTGAAGCTCGCGGCCGCCGAGCCGGAGCAATATGCGCGCATCATGCAGGACGCACATCTGCCCATCGCCGCCTTCGGCGGCACCTTCCTGATGATGGTCGGCCTCACCTATTTCTTCAATCACGAGAAGGATGTGCACTGGATCGGCTTCCTGGAAAAGCGGATGGCGAATTTCGCCACCATCAAGGGCGTCGAAATCGCCTTCGTGCTGTTCCTCATCCTGATCTTCCACACCCTGCTCGACGGCGAGGATGCCTCGACCTTCCTTCACGCCGCGGTCTACGGGCTGCTGACCTTCCTGCTGGTGGAGGTCCTGGCCGGAATGCTGGATGCCTCGCAGCAGACCATGAACGCGGCGGCCCAGGGTGGTTTCGGCGCCTTCCTCTATCTCGAGGTTCTCGATGCCAGCTTCTCCTTCGATGGCGTCATCGGCGCCTTCGCATTGACCCAGAACCTCTTCGTCATCGCCATCGGCCTCGGCATCGGCGCCATGTATGTGCGCTCCATGACGATCATGCTGGTGGAAAAGGGCACGCTGGCCCACTATCGCTACCTGGAACATGGCGCCTTCTACGCCATCCTGATCCTCTCGGTGATCATGTACGTCCAGACGCTCATGCATATTCCCGAGGTCATCACCGGCCTTGGAGGTGCTGCCCTGATCGGCGTATCCTTATGGTCGTCGATCCGCTACAACAGGCGCAATGCCGACACGCACGAGCCTGCTCACGAAGCGCCCGGCGACAGGGTCGAAGCCTAGCGCGACAGGTCCTGATCGTTGCCGCGCCCGATCGCGGCAACGATCTTGCGTATCGGCGAGGATTTCGCCGCACGGATGCCACCTTTTCCATCGAAACAGGGCTGCTTCGATCACAGTCCATTGAAAATTTCATACGAAGATCGATTATGTTCGCAGCCGACGGCAGATTTGCGCTGGAGTTCTCTTGAGAAATATCGCAACGGCGATAGAAGTTGTCCAAGAAACGATAGCGACAATCGCATACGTTGCATATTTTTGCGCAATGCACTTGTACGCGGTATCTAGGAGAAGGGAAGCATGGCAGCCAAAATCGTTCCGGTGATCATGGCCGGGGGCAAGGGAACACGGCTGTGGCCGCTCTCGCGTGCCTCTGCGCCGAAGCAATTCATCCAGTTCATCGGCGACAGGACGCTCTTCCAGAACACGCTGGAGCGCGTTTCCGATGCCGAGCTCTACGAAGCGCCGATCGTGCTCACCAACGAGGAGTTCCGCTTCCTCGTCGCCGAACAGGCGCGTGAGCTTGGGCTGAAGCTGGCCGCCGTCCTGCTGGAGCCGGTCGCCCGCAACACTGCCGCCGCCGTCGCGGCTGCCGCCGCGCTCGTCACCGAGCTCTTCGGCAAGGACGCGACCATGCATGTCCTCGGCTCCGACTACGAGATCGACGCCAACAAGACCTATTACGATTGCGTGCGCATCGCCCGCGACACCGCCCTGGAAGGCAAGCTGGTGACCTTCGGCATCGCGCCGACCGAGCCGGCCACCGGCTATGGCTATATCGAGAGCGGCAAGGCGCTGCCGAGCGGCGCGCATGCGGTCAAGCGCTTCGTCGAGAAGCCGGCCCTGGAAAAGGCCGAACAGATGCTCGCCAGCGGCGGCTTCTACTGGAACTCCGGCATGTTCATGTTCTCGGCCGCGCAGCTCCTCGCCGAAATGAAGGAATATGCCCCCGAGGTCGAGAAGGCCGCCAGCAAGGCGGTTTCCAAGGCAACGCGCGACCTGGACTTCACCCGTCTCGACGCGGATCTTTTCTCCAAGAGCCCGGACATCTCCATCGACTACGCGCTGATGGAAAAGACCGCGAACGCCGCCGTCGTCCCCTCGCCCTTCACCTGGTCGGATCTCGGCAGCTGGGATTCGGTCTGGAAGGTCGGCAAGCGCGACGAGAACGGCAATGTCGCCGCCGGCGACACGACCCTGGTCAACACCAAGAACTCCCTCGTCATGACGCACGGCATCCATCTTGCCGTGCAGGGGCTCGAGGACGTCGCGGTCATCGCCAGCGAGGACGCCGTCTATGTCGGCCACCTCAAGGACAGCCAGGAAGTCGGCAAGCTGGTGAAACTGCTCGCCGGCCAGAAGACCACCGCCAAGCTCACCGAAACGCATCCGACCTCCTACCGTCCCTGGGGCGGCTATACCTCGGTGCTGAACGGCGAACGCTTCCAGGTGAAGCGCATCTTCGTGCTGCCCGGCAAGAAGCTGTCGCTGCAGAAGCATCATCATCGCTCCGAGCACTGGATCGTCGTCAAGGGCACGGCGGAAGTGACGGTCGGCGAGAATGTGCAGATGCTGCGCGAAAACGAGTCGGTCTATATTCCGCTCGGCGAGGTGCATCGGCTTTCGAACCCCGGCAAGATCCTGCTGGAGCTGATCGAGGTGCAGACGGGCTCCTATCTCGGCGAGGACGACATCATTCGTCTCGTCGACGAATTCGGCAGGAGCTAACCTTTTCTGTGGCAATCATTTCCAGGCGGCGGGCACAAGCCCGCCGTTTTTTGTTTTGCCATTATGCGGGACGGCCTCGATTGAGGCGTGCAGACGCCTTGCATTCTTTCGCTGCATTGCACACACTGCTGACGGGAACAGCAATGCCGCACAACGATGCGGGCTAGGCAACGAGACATATGGCGATCACAGCGAGCATCTATCATCTCACCCATTACAAATACGACAATCCGGTGCGCCTCGGCCCACAGATCATTCGCCTGAAACCCGCCTCGCATTCCAAGACACGCGTCCTCAGCCATTCGCTGAAGGTGACGCCATCCAATCATTTCGTGAATTTGCAGCAGGACCCCTACGGCAATTATCTCGCCCGCTTCGTCTTTCCCGATCCGGTGACCGAACTGAAGATCGAGGTCGATCTCGTTGCCGACATGACGGTCTACAATCCCTTCGACTTCTTCGTCGAAGAGGAAGCCACCAAGTGGCCCTTCGACTATCCGGAGACCATCCGCGAGGATCTGTCGATCTATATGACGCCGGAGAAAACCGGCCCGCGCCTGCAGGCCTTCCTCGACACGCTCGATCGTTCCGAGCAGCCGACCGTCGACATGATCGTCGGCCTCAATGCCCGCCTGCAGAGCGAAATCGGCTATGTCATCCGCATGGAAGCCGGCGTGCAGACGCCTGAGGAAACGCTGGAAAGGGCAAAGGGCTCCTGTCGCGACACGAGCTGGCTGCTGGTGCAGGTTCTGCGCCATCTCGGCCTCGCGGCCCGTTTCGTCTCGGGCTATCTCATCCAGCTCACGCCCGATCTGAAGGCGCTCGACGGCCCCTCGGGCACGGAGGTGGACTTCACCGATCTGCATGCCTGGGCGGAGGTTTATCTTCCCGGCGCCGGCTGGGTCGGCCTCGACCCGACCTCCGGGCTGCTGACCGGCGAGAGCCATATTCCGCTCGCAGCCACGCCGCATTACCGCAATGCCGCTCCGATCTCCGGCGGCTATGTCGGC
This sequence comes from Rhizobium sp., assembly GCA_047606605.1. GTDB lineage: Bacteria > Pseudomonadota > Alphaproteobacteria > Rhizobiales > Rhizobiaceae > Rhizobium. The sequence continues at coordinate 9,823 of JASGEG010000184.1, read as the reverse complement.
GAGGCCAACACCGAATTCGATTTCAACATGACGGTCGCGCGCGTTGCCGAGCATCCGCGCATCACCAAGCCCTTCTCCGACGAAAGCTGGGAGGCGTTGAACGCGCTCGGCGAGGAGGTCGATCGCATCCTGCAAAACGATGACGTGCGGCTGACCATGGGCGGCGAGCCGACCTTCGTGTCGATCGACGATTTCCAGTCCGACGAATGGAACACCGCCGCCGTCGGTCCGACCAAACGCGACCGGGCCGACCAGCTCATCCGCCGCCTGCGCGAGCGCTTCGCCCCCGGCGGCTTCCTGCATTATGGCCAGGGCAAATGGTATCCGGGCGAAAGCCTGCCGCGCTGGACCTTCTCGCTCTACTGGCGCAAGGACGGCAAGCCCATCTGGCAGAACCCGGCCCTGATCGCCGAGGAGACGGCCCGGACCGGCGCGAGCGCGGAAGACGCCGGCAAGCTCCTGGGGGCGCTTGCCCAGGAACTGGCGATCCCCCCCGAGATGGTACAGCCGGCCTATGAGGACCCGGCCGAATGGATCGTCAAGGAAGGCAGCCTGCCGGACAATGTCGATCCGTCCAATTCGAAGCTGAAAGACCCCGAGGAGCGCAGCCGCATCGCCCGCGTTTTCGAACGCGGCCTGACGACGCCGACCGGCTACATCCTGCCGGTGCAGGCCTGGAACGCGCGCGCCGACGGCAGGCGCTGGATCAGCGAGAAATGGCGCACCCGCCGCGGCAGGATCTTCCTGGTGCCGGGCGATTCTCCTGTCGGCTATCGCCTGCCGCTCGGCACCCTGCCTTACGTGCCGCCGTCGCACTATCCCTATATCCACACCGCCGACCCGACGATTCCGCGCGTTCCCCTGCCCGACGTCATCGTGCCGGCGGGCCGTGCCATGCCGGAAGCCTCGTTCCAGGCCGACGACAGCGCCCAGCTGCGCGTCGAACAGACGCTCGGTGAAATCGGCGGCGCGGTGCGCACTGCGATCTCCGTCGAACCGCGCGACGGCCGGCTCTGCGTCTTCATGCCGCCGGTCGAACGGATCGAGGACTATCTCGAATTGCTGGCCGCCGCCGAGAATGCGGCAGCCGCGATTGGCCTGCCGGTGCATATCGAGGGCTATTCGCCGCCCCAGGACGAGCGCATCAACGTCATCCGCGTCGCGCCCGATCCCGGCGTGATCGAGGTCAACATCCATCCGGCCTCGAACTGGCAGGACTGCGTCGATATCACCACGGTGGTCTATGAAGAGGCGCGGCAGACCCGTCTGGGCACCGACAAGTTCATGATCGACGGCCGTCACGCCGGCACGGGCGGCGGCAACCACGTCGTCGTCGGCGGCGCCAGCCCGAACGACAGCCCGTTCCTGCGCCGTCCCGATCTGTTGAAGAGCCTGGTGCTGCACTGGCAGCGCCATCCCTCGCTCTCCTATCTCTTCTCCGGCCTGTTCATCGGGCCGACCAGCCAGGCCCCGCGCATCGACGAGGCGCGTCATGACAGCCTCTACGAGCTGGAAATCGCCCTCTCTCAAGTGCCGGCGCCCGGACGCGGCATCCAGCCATTGCCATGGCTTGTCGACCGCCTGTTCCGCAATCTGCTGACCGATGTCACCGGCAACACCCATCGCTCGGAAATCTGCATCGACAAGCTGTTTTCGCCTGACGGCCCGACGGGGCGGCTTGGCCTCGTCGAATTCCGCGGCTTCGAAATGCCGCCGAACGCCCGCATGAGCCTTGCCCAGCAGCTGCTGGTGCGAGCGCTGATCGCCCGCTTCTGGCGCAATCCGATCGACGGCAAGTTCGTGCGCTGGGGCACGACGCTGCACGACCGCTTCATGCTGCCGCATTATATCTGGCAGGATTTTCTCGACGTGCTTGCCGATCTGCGGGAAAACGGTTTCGACCTTCGCCCCGAATGGTTCCAGGCGCAGCTCGAATTCCGCTTCCCCTTCTGCGGCGAGGTGGAATATCAGGGCAGCAAGCTGGAACTGCGCCAGGCGCTCGAGCCCTGGCATGTCATGGGCGAGGAAGGCGCGATCGGCGGCACCGTGCGCTACGTCGATTCCTCGGTGGAGCGGCTGCAGGTGCAGTTCGAAACCGGCAATCCCTCGCGCTACACCGTCGCCTGCAACGGCCGCGCGCTTCCCCTGACGCCGACCGGCGCGTCGGGCGTTTCCGTGGCCGGCGTCCGCTACAAGGCCTGGCATCCCGCCTCGGGCCTGCATCCGCTCCTGCCCGTCAACACGCCGTTGACCTTCGACATATATGATACATGGTCGCAACGTTCGATCGGCGGCTGCATCTACCATGTTGCCCATCCGGGCGGCCGCAACTATGACACCTTCCCGGTCAACGGCAACGAGGCCGAAGCGCGGCGCTTGGCGCGATTCGAGCCCTGGGGCCATACGGCCGGCGGCTACGGCCTGCGGACGGAGACGATATCGGCGGAATTCCCGCTGACGCTCGATCTGCGCCGGCCGATAGGAATTTAAACGGAACTGCGCATGGGCAAGAAACCAGCGACGAAACGCAAGGAACAGGTAAGGGCTGGCATCGGCAACGATCCGGCCTTTGCCTATTCCGCGCTGCCCGGCGTTGCCGACGAGATGGTCGACAATACCGGCGCGGTGCGGCCGGTCTGGCAAAACCTGCTGTCCGCCTTGAGCCGCATGCCGGAACAGGAGCTTCTCGAGCGCTTCGCCCGCGCCGATCGCTACCTGCGCGACGCCGGCGTCTTCTACCGCGCCTATGGCACCACCGGCCTCAGCGAGCGCAACTGGCCGATCTCGCACATTCCCGTCCTGATCGACGAACGCGAATGGCAGGCCCTGTCGGAAGGCCTGTGCCAGCGCGCCGATCTGCTCGAAGAGATCATGGTCGACATCTACGGCGACAACCGGCTGATCAACGAAGGGCTGCTGCCGCCGGCGCTCGTCGCCGCCAATCCGGAATTCCTGCGGCCGCTCGTCGGCGTCAAGCCCGCGGGCGGGCACTATCTGCACTTCCTCGCCTTCGAAATCGGCCGCGGCCCGGACGGCAACTGGTGGGTGCTGGCCGATCGCGCCCAGGCGCCATCCGGCGCCGGCTTCGCGCTGGAGACCCGCGTCGCCACCACCCGCGCCTTTTCCGACATCTATGCCGAAACCAGGGTGCATCGCCTCGCCTCCTTCTTCGGCGCCTTCCGCGACGCCTTGCTGGGCGGCAAGCGCAGCACCGAGGGCCGCGTCGCCGTCCTGACGCCCGGCCCGGCCAACGAGACCTATTACGAACACGCCTATATCGCCCGCTATCTCGGCTTCATGCTGCTCGAGGGCGAGGATATCACTGTCGTCAACGATCAGCTGATGGTGCGCACGGTCGCCGGCCTACGGCCGATCAGCGTGCTCTGGCGCCGCCTCGACGCCGCCTATGCCGATCCGCTGGAACTCAACCAGCAATCCCATATCGGCACGCCGGGCCTGGTGGAGGCGCTGAGGGCGCAGACCGTGACCATCGTCAACGCGCTCGGCTCCGGCATTATCGAGACCCGCGCGCTGCTCGCCTTCATGCCCACCATCTGTCGGCATCTGCGCGGCGAAGAGCTGAAGCTGCCGTCGATCGCCACCTGGTGGTGCGGACAGAAGGCCGAGCGCGAGCATGTCGCCGCTCATATCGAGAAAATGGTGATCGGGCCGGCTTATTCCTGCATGCCCTTCTTCGACGACAACGGCCAATCCGTCCTCGGCTCGACGCTGCGCACCACCGCCAGGGATTCGATCGCGGAGTGGCTCGCGACCGACGGCCAGAAGCTGGTCGGCCAGGAAGTCGTCACGCTCTCGACCACGCCGGCCTGGGTGAACGGCAAGCTGCTGCCGCGGCCGATGAGCCTTCGCGTCTTCGCCGCCCGCACGGAAAACGGCTGGCAGATCATGCCGGGCGGCTTTGCCCGCATCGGCAGCGGCGACGATGTCGCCGCCATCGCCATGCAATCCGGCGGCTCGGCCGCCGATGTCTGGATCGTCTCCGACAAGCCGGTGGAGCGCCACACCCTGTTGCCGGCCGAGGGGACCTTCACCCGCAATATGCCCGGCAGCCTGCCGAGCCGGGCGGCCGACAATCTCTTCTGGCTGGGCCGCTATATCGAGCGCGCCGAAGGGGCCTTGCGCATCCTGCGCGCCTGGCATGGGCGCTACGCCGAGGCGGCCGATCCGAGCCAACCGCTGCTGGCCGATGTCAGCACCTATCTCGCCGCCATCGACATCGACACCACCGACGCCGTACCGGAAAGCCTGCTGCGCAATATCGACAGCGCCGTCTATTCCGCCAGCAACATCCGCGACCGCTTCTCGCCGGACGGCTGGCTGGCGCTGAACGACCTGGCCAAGACCGCCCGCCGCTTCAGGGAAGCCGTCAAGCCCGGCGACGACGCCAGCCACGCGATGACGATCCTCCTGCGCAAGCTCGCAGGCTTTGCCGGCCTCGTGCACGAAAACATGTACCGCTTCACCGGCTGGCGCTTTCTGTCGCTCGGCCGCTATATCGAGCGCGGCCTGCATATGACGCGTCTGCTCGGCCATATGTCCGGCCCGGAAGCGCCGGATGGCGCGCTCGACATGCTGCTGGAAATCGGCGACAGCGTCATGACCCATCGCCGCCGCTACAACGTCAATACGGCCCGCCTGACGGTGACCGACCTTCTGGCGCTCGATCCGCTCAACCCGCGCTCGATCCTCTTCCAGATGAACGAGATCCACCGCGAGGTCGAGCAATTGCCGAATGCCTTCGTCAACGGCCAGATGTCGCCCTTCTACCGCGAGGCCATGCGGCTGCATTCGGGCCTTGCCGTCATGACGCCGGAAACGATGAACGGCGAGGTCTACCAGCGGCTGGAGCGGGAGCTGGAGCAGCTTTCCGACCTCCTGGCCCAGACCTATCTCGGATGATGCGATGCTCTACGACCTCTCCCTGCATATGGGCTATATCTACGACGTGCCGGCCAGCGGCGCGCGCCATATCGTACGCGTGCTGCCGCTGTCGCTTGCCAACCGGCAGCGCCTGATCGCCGGCTCGCTGAAGGTTTCGCCGCATCCCGACGAACAATCGCACTTCACCGATTTTTTCCAGCATCCGGCAACGTCGATCCTGCTGCGCAATCCGCATGAAAAGCTGGATATCCGCATGCAGGCGCGCGTACAGGTCGAAAGCCAGCCCGTCGCGGCCGACTTCTCCCCCGTGCTCGCCAGACTGCCGAACGAGATCAACGACTGCTGGTCGATCGACCCTTCCTCGCCGCATCATTTCATCGGCGCAAGCCCGCGGCTGCCGGAAACGACCGACATCGCCGACTATGCCCGGCAATGGGCAGGCACCAACCTGACGGTGATGCAGATCGCCCACGCCGTCTGCGCGCAGATCCACAAGGATTTCGTCTACGATCCGAAAGCGACGACGGTCGACACCACGCCGAAGGAGGCATTTCGCCTGAAGCGCGGCGTCTGCCAGGATTTCTCGCATGTGATGATCATCGCGCTGCGCAGCCTCGGCATCCCCGCCGGCTATGTCAGCGGCTTCCTGCGCACCATTCCGCCGCCCGGCAAGGAGCGGCTGGAAGGCGCCGATGCCATGCACGCCTGGGTACGCGTCTGGTGCGGGGAGACGGCCGGCTGGATCGAGCTCGACCCGACCAACAACATCCCCGCCGGCACCGACCACATCGTCGTCGCCTATGGCCGCGACTATTCCGACGTCGCCCCCGTGATCGGCATGCTGAAGAGCTATGGCGGCCAAAAGACCGTGCAAGCGGTGGATGTCATCCCGCTAAAACAGTAAAACTTGCCCAAAACGGGAATTATTACGTCAATCGCTAAAATTCGAATGATCTTCTAAAGGACGAGCTTACAGTTTTCGTCGACAGTCGTTGCCATTCCGAGGCTATTACTTCGTTGGGGCGAACGTGATGATCACGAGTTTGAGTAAATTTCGCAGCTTTTCACAACTTATGCGCGACCGCGCCGGCAATTTCGGCATCATGACGGCGCTGGCGGTGCCGGTCGTGGCGGCAACGGCGGGTGTCGCGGTCGACATCACCAACATGTCGCTTTCCAACAGCCAATTGCAGCAGGCAACCGACGCAGCCGCCCTTGCCACGGCGACGGCGCTTGCCAATGGCAGCACCACGACATCCAACGCCCAGCAACTGGCCACCGAATTCGTGACCGGGCAGATGTCGAACTATCTTGCCGGAGATACAACCGCGCTCTCTTCGCTCAAGGCAAGCACCAGCGCACACGTCACCACGACAACCGATTCCTCCGGCAATACCGGCTATTCGGTCGTTGTCGATGCATCCTATTCCATGGAGGTGAACGGCATGACGCGCATGCTCGGCTTCACCTCGATGAATGTCGGCTCGTCGAGCACCTCGACAAGCGGCATCAGCACTTCCACCGAAGCGCAGAAGAACCCGCTGTCGATGTATTTCGTGCTCGACCGCTCCGGCTCGATGGACGAGTACACGGATACGGTCAACACCGATCAACCGACGAAGACCTATACTTACTCCTGCGGGCGAAAAACCTGCACGGGCACGCAAACCAACTACTACACGAAAATGGAAGCGCTGAAGATCGCCACCTCAAACCTGGCAACCCAATTGAACAAGGCCGATCCGAACAGCATGTATGTCCGAACCGGCGCCGACTCCTATAATTCCACGGCCCAAACGCCGACGGCGATGGCCTGGGGCACGAGCGGCGTCACCAAATACGTCAACAATCTGACGGCGAGCGGAACGACGAATTCGGCGCCGGCGTTCACCGCCGCGGTCACCGCCCTGACCGCACCGTCCACGACGTCGGGCCTCACAAATGAGCAGCTGCAGCACAAGAACAAGAATGGTGTGGCAAACCCGTCGACCTATATCGTCTTCATGACGGATGGCAATAACAACGTCGACAGCGCCGATACCAATACCAAGATCCAATGCGACAAGGCGCGCGCGGCCAATATCCACGTCTACACGATCGCCTTCATGGCGCCGGAAAACGGCCAAGCATTGCTGAAATACTGCGCGACGACATCCTCCGACTATTTCACGCCGCAGAATGCCACGGATCTTTTCAACGCCTTCTCATCGATTGCGAAGCAGACGTCGAAGCAGATTACGCTTCTCACCAAATAACGGCCCCTCTCACGCCCGGGGCACCAACAACAGCCCTCAGAAACCGAAAGCCGCCCGGGGTCTTATCCCGGGCGGCTTTCGTTTTTTCAATTAATCCGCGGATAAGAGCCGGAAAAACAATCGGAATCAAGCATTTTCGACGATTCCGACGCGTGGAAGCGCTATTTTTGCTTCCATTCAACTCGCCTGTTGCAACAACTTTACATCGGTGCATAAACTGCTAGTTAGACGAGATGGCAATTTGGTTTTTTCAGGCGTAACATCCTGAATATAAATCACAAATGGCGAGAGTTGATAGTATGAATAACTTGACGAATGCCGATCTCCCGGTTCCTGCCCCGCGCAGTTCTCGCCCCGACATCCTCGCCGAGGAAATCATCGAACGTCTGACCTATCGCATCGGCAAAGACGCGAAAGTCGCCAAGCCGCATGACTGGTTGACGGCAACGATCCTCGTCATTCGCGACCGCGTCATCGACAAATGGATGGAATCGACCCGCAAGGCCTATGAGACCAACGCCAAGCGCGTCTACTATCTATCGCTCGAATTCCTCATCGGCCGTCTGATGCGCGACGCCGTTTCCAATCTCGGCCTGATGGAGGAGATCACCAACGCGCTCTCCTCGCTCGGCGTCGATATTCGCGTCATTGCCGGACTGGAGCCCGATGCGGCGCTCGGAAATGGCGGTCTCGGCCGCCTTGCCGCCTGTTTCATGGAATCGATGGCGACCGTGGACGTCCCCGCCTATGGCTACGGGATTCGCTATGTCCACGGCCTGTTCCGCCAGCAGATGGCCGATGGCTGGCAGGTGGAACTGCCGGAAACCTGGCTCGCCCACGGCAATCCCTGGGAATTCGAGCGTCAGGAAAGCTCCTACGAAATCGGCTTCGGCGGCGTCGTCGAGACCGTCAGCGGCCATGACGACCAGCCCCGCTATGTCTGGAAGCCGGCCGAGCGCGTCATCGCCGCCGCCTTCGACACGCCGGTCGTGGGCTGGCGGGCCAAGCGCGTCAACACGCTCCGCCTGTGGTCGGCCCAGCCGATCGACCCGATCCTGCTCGATGCCTTCAACGCCGGCGACCATATCGGCGCGCTGCGCGAGAGCAACAAGGCCGAAAGCCTGACCCGCGTCCTCTATCCGGCCGATGCGACGCCGGCCGGCCAGGAGCTGCGCCTGCGCCAGGAATTCTTCTTTTCCTCGGCCTCGCTGCAGGACATCCTGCGCCGTCATCTGCAGCAGTATGACGATCTCACCAATCTCGCCGACAAGGTGGCGATTCAGCTCAACGATACCCATCCGGCCGTCTCGGTCGCCGAGATGATACGCCTGCTGGTCGATGTCCACGGCCTCGAATTCGACCAAGCCTGGGACATCACCCGCAACACCTTCGGCTACACCAACCACACGCTGCTGCCCGAAGCGCTGGAAAGCTGGCCCGTGCCGCTGTTCGAGCGGCTGCTGCCGCGCCATATGCAGATCGTCTATGCGATCAATGCCAAGATTCTGCTCGAAGCCCGCAAGAGCCGCAATTTCAGCGACGGCGAAATCCGCTCGATCTCGCTGATCGACGAAAACGGCGATCGCCGCGTGCGCATGGGCAATCTCGCCTTCGTCGGCTCGCATTCGATCAACGGCGTCTCGGCCCTGCACACCGACCTGATGAAGGTCACCGTCTTCGCCGACCTGCACAAGCTCTATCCGGAGCGCATCAACAACAAGACCAACGGCATTACGCCGCGCCGCTGGCTGATGCAGTGCAACCCCGGCCTCACCAGCCTGATCCGCGAGACCATCGGCGACGATTTCCTCGACGATGCCGAGAAGCTGAAACCGCTCGACAAATTCGCCCGCGACAGCGCCTTCCGGGAGAAGTTCGCCGCCGTCAAGCGCGCCAACAAGGTGCAGCTTTCCAATCTGGTCGCCAGCCGCATGGGCATCAAGCTCGATCCCAATGCGATGTTCGACATCCAGATCAAGCGCATCCATGAATATAAGCGCCAGCTCCTCAACATCGTCGAGGCCGTCGCGCTCTACGACCAGATCCGTTCGCATCCGGAACTGGACTGGCAGCCGCGCGTCAAACTCTTCGCCGGCAAGGCGGCGCCGAGCTATCACAATGCCAAGCTGATCATCAAGCTGATCAACGACGTCGCCCGCGTCATCAACAACGACCCGTCCGTGCGCGGCCTGCTGAAGATCGTCTTCGTTCCGAACTACAATGTCTCGCTTGCCGAGGTCATGGTGCCGGCCGCCGATCTTTCCGAGCAGATCTCGACTGCCGGCATGGAAGCTTCCGGCACCGGCAACATGAAATTCGGCCTCAACGGCGCGCTGACCATCGGCACGCTCGACGGCGCCAATGTCGAAATGCGCGACAATGTCGGCGAGAACAATATCGTCATCTTCGGATTGCGGGCCGACGAAGTCGCCAACCTGCGCAGCGACGGGCATGATCCCCGCGCCGTCATCGAACGGTCGCGCGAGCTGTCGCAGGCGCTGGCCGCCATCGCCTCGGGCGTCTTCTCTCCCGACGACCGCAACCGATATGCCGGGCTGATCGAGGGCATCTACAGCCATGACTGGTTCATGGTCGCCGCCGATTTCGATGCCTATGCCGCGGCCCAGCGCGAGGTCGATACGCTCTGGGCCAACCCGGCGGAATGG
>JASGEG010000183.1:0-8998 GCA_047606605.1 Rhizobium sp. | reverse complement strand
GATTGCGGGAAGCGATATACGGATCACCACGGCGTTTTCCGGCAGGAACAACGTCTTTGCCGGTCTCATCATGATTTCGGGCCTTTTTCCTGTCCTAGAGAGGAGGAAAAAGGCCCGAAAAGAAGATCAGATGGGTATTGCGTCTGTTGCAGCCGTCAGTGACGGTACTGCTGTATGCGGGTCGTCCGCAGGCCGGCGAGGCCATGGGTATTGATGGACGACTGCCAGGAGAGGAATTCTTCGACAGTGAGCGTATAACGTTCGCAGGCTTCTTCCAAGCTCAGCAGGCCGCCACGGACAGCGGCGACAACCTCGGCTTTACGACGGATGACCCAGCGGCGCGTATTCGGCGGCGGCAGGTCGGCTATCGTCAGCGGGCTGCCATCGGGGCCGATGACATACTTCACTCGGGGACGTATCATTTCGGTCATTGGACTCTCTACACATACTCAAGACCACGGGAGGCACTCTAGCCTGCCACATTTAAAAATTGCCTAAGCGCATAGTAACACTTTGCTAAGAATTTTAAGAAAAGCCGCTAAGGGCTGATTTGCACACGATTTAATGCCGCTACAGCACAAGAAATCCCCCTGTAATTTGCGGGGGAAAGCGGGCGTCGCTACTATTTTTCGTCAGTAAAAACTTACGCTTCCGGATCGAAATCCAGATTCTTTCAGCGCTCCATGGAATCGCTGGCGCGCTCTATCTCTTTGCTTTTTGCTTGATTTTATTCAGAAAACTGCTGCGCTCGTTCCTGGAATAGCTTCAGGCGTCGACCAGATTTTCCTTGCCGCCCCAGCAGATGAAATTGGGGTTGGCGAAATCGCTATCGTCGCTCTGGTCGGTCTTGCCGTAGGCGAGGGGATGGCCGTCGAGGGTGACGGTCGACCCGCCGGCGGCGCGCAGCACCGCGTCGCCAGCCGCGGTATCCCACTCCATGGTGCGGGTGAAGCGCGGATAGACGTCGGCCTTGCCTTCGGCAAGCAGGCAGAATTTCAGCGAAGAGCCGATCGAGGTGCAGGCGGAAACGTCGTTCTCCGCCATGAAACTGTCCGTGCGCGGGCTGCTGTTGCAGCGGCTGGCGAGCGCCAGCAGCTTGTCCGGCCGGGCCCTGACGGCAATGGTCGTGCGCCTGGTCACGGCGAACGCGTCCGAAACGGCGAGCTTCCATGCCTTGCCGGCCTCGCCGGTAAAGGCGAGGCCGAGCGCGGGCGCGAAGACGATGCCGGCGACCGGGATGCCGTTCTTGATATAGGCGATGTTGACGGTGAATTCGTCGCGGTGCTCGATGAATTCCCGCGTGCCGTCGAGAGGATCGACGAGGAAGAAGGCGTGGCCGCGAATGTCTGGAATCCGGCCGGCTGCCACGGATTCCTCGGCGACGGCCGGGATGTCCGGAAAATCGCGGGCCAGATGCTCGAGGATGATGTGTTCGGCGCGCTCGTCCGCGACGGTGACGGGGCTTTTGTCCTGCTTCAGGGCGACAGCGTAGCCGGCACGGTAGACCTCCAATATGGCCTTACCCGCCTCGAGGGCCGCTTTTTCGAATGTCGCGAGCATTTGCCTCTTCGTCTTTCCGCAGCGCGTCTGCGTTTCAATTCAGGGAATACAATATTTAAGAAGCCTTCACCATGAAGTGTAGGCGTCATGCCGATCACGTTTGCATCGCCTAGCTATTGTATCGTGACTTCGCAATGCCGCATTGCATCGGGACGCCGGACGCGGCCATGTCCGCGGGAATGCGTGTTCTTTTGGATACAGCCGAACCCGCCGTTGCGGCGCATTCCGGACAATGGCGTTCCGTCCGGGCGGATTTTCCGTTCTTTCGGGACTTGTCGTTTTTGTTGCATGTGCGAATGTGCGGCCGGGAGAGATCGGGATCAATAGATGCGTTATTCGGCTTACCAGCTTCTGAAGCAGGCGCTTTCAGGAAACCGTCATTGGCAACCCGTGTGGCGAACGCCGGAGCCGAAGCCGCATTATGACGTGATCATCGTCGGCGGTGGCGGTCATGGCCTGGCGACCGCTTATTATCTCGCCAAGGAGTTCGGCATCACCAATGTCGCCGTGCTTGAAAAGAGCTATCTGGGCTCCGGCAATGCCGGCCGCAACACCACGATCATACGTTCCAATTATCTGCTGCCCGGCAACGAGCCCTTCTACGAATTCTCGATGCAGCTCTGGGAAGGGCTGGAGCAGGACTTCAACTACAATGCCATGGTCTCGCAGCGCGGGGTCCTGAACCTTTTTCATTCCGACGGCCAGCGTGATGCCTATGCGCGGCGCGGCAACGCCATGCGCATGCATGGGGTGGATGCGGAGCTTCTCGACCGCGAGCAGGTCCGGCGGATGATGCCCTATCTCAATTTCGAGCATGGCCGCTTCCCGATCCTTGGCGGGCTGCTGCAGCGGCGTGGCGGCACGGCGCGCCACGATGCCGTCGCCTGGGGTTATGCGCGCGGCGCCGACAGCCGCGGCGTCGATCTCATCCAGCAATGCGAGGTGGTCGGCATTCGCCGTGACGAGAGCGGCAGCGTCACGGGCGTCGAAACGACGCGCGGCTTCATCGGCTGCGGCAAGCTGGCGCTGGCGGCGGCCGGCCATAGCTCGATCCTCGGCCAGATGGCGGGTCTGGAACTGCCGATCGAAACCCATGTGCTGCAGGCGTTCGTCTCGGAAGGCCTGAAGCCGGTGATCGACCATGTCATTACCTATGGGGCCGGGCATTTCTACATATCCCAGTCCGACAAGGGCGGCTTGGTCTTCGGCGCCGATATCGATTATTACGGCTCCTATGCGCAGCGCGGCAATCTCACCACCGTCGAGCATACGATGGAGGAGGGGGTGTCGCTGATTCCCGGCCTGTCGCGCCTTCGCGTGCTGCGCACATGGGGCGGCGTCATGGATATGAGCATGGACGGCTCGCCGATCATCGACCGCACGCCGATCGACAATCTCTATCTGAACTGCGGCTGGAACTACGGCGGCTTCAAGGCGACGCCGGCCTCGGGCTTCTGTTTTGCGCATCTGATCGCCAAGGGCGAGAGCCATGAGACCAGCAGCTTCATGCGCCTCGATCGCTTCGAGCGCGGTTTTGCGATCGACGAAAGCGGCAAGGGGCCGCAGCCGAACCTGCATTGAGGGCACGACACCAATGGCAAGCTTGATCACCTGCCCGCATTGCGGCACGCGCCCCAAGGAAGAATTCACCATCCGCGGCGCTGCCGTCGCCCGCCCGGCACCCTCGGCACCGGACGAGGACTGGCATCGCTACGTCTTCATCCGCGACAATGAGCGCGGGCGGATTTCGGAATATTGGCATCATGCGGCCGGCTGCCGCCGCTGGCTCGTCGTCGAGCGCAGCAATGTCACCCATGAGGTCTTTTCCGTCGCCGACGCCGCCGACAAGGCGCAGGAGGTGGCGCAATGACGGCCTATCGTCTTTCCGCCGGCGGTCTGGTCAACCGCAGCCGGCCGCTTTCGTTCACCTTCGACGGCAAGGAGATGAAGGGGCTGGAGGGCGACACGCTCGCGGCAGCTCTTCTGGCCAACGACCAGCTGCTTGTGGGACGCAGCTTCAAATATCATCGGCCGCGCGGCATCCTCACGGCCGGTTCGGCCGAACCCAATGCCCTGGTGACGATCGGCAAGGACGGGCGCGCGGAGCCGAACACGCGGGCGACCGTCGCCGAACTCTATCAGGGCATGAGCGCCGTCAGCCAGAACCGCTGGCCGTCGTTGAAACATGATTTTGCCTCGATCAACGGGCTGCTTTCGCCCTTCCTCGGCGCCGGCTTCTACTACAAGACCTTCATGTGGCCGGCCGCCTTCTGGGAGAAGGTCTACGAACCGCTGATCCGCAAGGCCGCCGGTCTCGGCAAGGCGGAGATGCAGCCCGATCCGGATCGCTATGAAAAGGCCTGGGCGCATTGCGACCTGCTGGTGATCGGCGCCGGCCCGGCTGGATTGATGGCGGCGCTGACGGCTGCGCGCGCCGGGCTGCGCGTCATTCTCGCCGACGAAGGCTTTCGTCTTGGCGGTTCGCTGCTGTCGGAAAGGCTGTCCATCGGCGGCGTCGCCGCGGATGCCTTCGTGCAGGCGGCGCTCGAGGAGCTTCAGGGTTTCGCGCATGTCACGCTGATGCCGCGCACCACCATCTTCGGCTGGTACGACGACAATGTCTTCGGCGCGGTGGAAAAGGTGCAGAAGCACGTGGCGATGCCCTCGTCCGATCTGCCCGTCGAGCGCCTGTGGCGCATCGCCGCCAAGCGCGCCATTCTCGCGACCGGCGCCGAGGAGCGGCCGCTGGTCTTCGGCGGCAACGACAAGCCTGGCGTGATGATGGCCGGCGCGATGCGCAGCTATCTCAACCGCTACGGCGTCGTCGCCGGGCAGAAGGTGGCGGTGTTCACCAATGGCGGCTCCGGCTACCGGACGGCGCTGGACCTGGCCGCCGAAGATGTCGAGATAGCGGCCATCATCGATACGCGCGCTGCGTCCGGCGATGTGGCTCCCGAGGGCGTGCGGATCATCCATGGCGGCACCGTACAGGCCACGAAGGGCCGGCATCGCATCAGCGGCGTCATCGCCGATCGCGGCGGGCTGGACGAGTTCGTCGCCTGTGACGCGCTGGCCATGTCGGGCGGCTGGTCGCCGATCATCCATCTTGCCTGCCAGCGCGGCGCAAAGCCGGTCTGGTCGGACGAGAAGCAGGCCTTCCTGGCGCCGACGGTTGGCGGCGCGCTGGAGATCGCCGGCGCGGCTGCGGGGGTCGAACGCGTTTCGGGCTGCCTTGCCGATGGCGCGGCCAAGGCGCGGCTGGTGATCGAAGGCCTTGGCCACAAGGCGCATGAAGCCGAGATGCCGGAGGTGGAGGGCGACTACGATCCGTCCTTTTCGGCCATCTGGCATCTGCCCGGCGCCAGGGACAAGGCCTTCGTCGATTTCCAGAACGACGTCCACACCAAGGATCTTGGCCTCGCGCTGCGCGAAGGCTTCGGCCATGCCGAACACGCCAAGCGCTACACGACCGGCGGCATGGCGACCGACCAGGGCAAGCTCGGCAATGTGAACGCGGCCGGGATCATCGCCGGCATGCGCGGCATCAGCCCGGCAGCCGTCGGCACCACGACCTTCCGGCCCTTCTATACGCCCGTCTCGTTCGGCGCCATGGCGGGGACCTCGCGCGACAAGCATGCCAAGCCGGTCCGGGAATCGCCGCTGCACGGCTGGGCGAAGAAGAATGGCGCCGTCTTCGTCGAATCCGGCCTCTGGTATCGCTCCGCCTGGTTTGCGCGCCCCGGAGAAAGGAGCTGGCGCGACAGCGTCGATCGCGAGGTGCTCAATGTCCGCTCCAATGTCGGCCTTTGCGATGTCTCCACGCTCGGCAAGATCGAGGTCTTCGGCGCGGACGCGGCGGAATTCCTCAACAGGCTCTATTCCAATGCCGTGCTGAAGCTGCCGATCGGCAAGGCGCGCTACGGGCTGATGCTGCGCGAGGACGGCATGGTTTTCGACGACGGCACGGTGAGCCGCCTCACGCCGGATCATTTCTTCCTCACGACCACCACGGCGATGGCGGGCGAAGCGATGGCGCATATGGAATTCTGCGCCCAGACCCTCTGGCCGCAGCTCGACGTGCGCTTCGTCTCCTCATCGGATCAATGGGCGCAGATGGCGATTGCCGGGCCGAAGGCGCGGCTGGTCCTGGAGCAGGTCGTTGAGGACGACATATCCGACGAATTCTTTCCCTTCCTTGCCGCCTCGGAGGTCTTGCTGAAGGGCGGATTGAAGGCGCGGCTGTTCCGCATTTCCTTCTCCGGCGAGCTTGCCTATGAGCTTGCTGTTCCCGCCGGCTATGGCGAGGCGGTGGCGGATGCGATCATGGAGGCGGGCGAGGCGCAGGGCATTTGCGCCTATGGCGTCGAGGCCTTGAACGTGCTGCGCATCGAGAAGGGGCATGTCACCCACAACGAGCTCGACGGCCGCACCACGCCCGACGATGTCGGCCTCGGGCGGATGATGGCGACGCAGAAGCCGGATTTCGTCGGCAAGCGGCTTTCGACCCGGTTCGGCCTGACGGCCGCCGATCGTGGCCAGCTTGTCGGCTTGAAGCCGATCGATCCCGCCAAGGACATCCGGGCGGGTGCGCATCTCCTGAAGGAAGGGGCCAAGCCATCGACGGTGAATGACCAGGGTCATGTTTCCTCCGCCTGCTTTTCGCCGGTGCTCGGCCATTCCATCGCGCTTGCTTTCCTCAAATCCGGCCGGGAGCGGCTTGGCGAGCATGTGATCGTCTGGGACGGATTGCGCGGGGAAGAGGTGGCGGCGGAAGTCTGCCATCCGGTCTTCGTCGATCCCGACAACAAGAAGCTGCAGGGGTGAGGCACCGATGAGCGTCGCATATCAGAGCAGGCATGTGCTGGAAGACCATATTTCCGGTTTCGAGGCCGCGCCCAACCCGAACCATCTCGCCGTCATCCGCCGTCCGGTCGTCTTCTCCGTGCTGGGCCATGGAGGATGGGACGATTGGGCCTTGGCGGCGCTGAAGGCGATGCCGGATGTTTCCGTGCGTCATGCGGGGCCGGGCGAATGGCTGGCGGTATCCGAAACGCTGGGAGCCGAGAGCCTGGCCCGCGATCTTGCCTTGCTGGACCCGCGCCGCCTCTCCTTTTTCGAGCAGAGCGATGGCCGCGTGGTGCTGCGTCTCTCCGGCCCGAGCATTCGCCGCATCCTGGCGAAATGCGTGGCGGTCGACCTGCATCCGCAGGTCTTCGCGGAGGGGCAGTCGGCCAATATGCTATGCTGCCATGTCGGCGCCAACCTTGCCCGCACCGGCCCGGATCGCTTCGAGATCATCGTGCCGCGCTCCTATGCCGGCAGCGTCTTCGAGGAGCTGATGGAAATGGGCCGCGAGTTTGCCCTGACGGCCGGTTTTGCCGACTGAGCGCATGGCCGCGGCCGGAAAGGAACGAGCCTTCGCGGTGGCCGGGCTCTGACAAGATATTTTCGGTTTCGATGATTCAAGCGGCTGTCTTGGCTATTTTTGAGCCAGAATATGCCGTTTTTCTATCATTTTTGGCTCGAAATGCGCCATCGCACAGTGAATTGAAAAGAATTTGTCAATTTCATGCCTTTTTGGCTTCACATTTCCTTCGAAAACAGTATGGAATCGCCCCCACGGCACCCTCTCAAAGGGGCGCTCAAACCAATAAGAGATGCGGTCGCGAGACTCCGCATCCAGGGGAAATGAACATATGGATTATTTTGTCCAGCAGCTCCTCAACGGGCTGACTCTCGGGTCCATTTATGGCCTGATCGCCATCGGTTATACGATGGTTTATGGCATCATCGGCATGATCAACTTTGCCCATGGTGATGTTTTCATGCTCGGCGGCTTCGCTGCTCTCATCACCTATCTGGTTCTGGTATCGCTCTTCGCCGGCCTGCCGGTGGCGATCCTGCTGCTGGTCATGCTCATCGTCGCGATGCTGATGACGAGCCTGTGGAACTGGGTGATCGAGCGCGTCGCCTACCGGCCTCTGCGCGGCTCCTTCCGCCTGGCGCCGCTGATCACGGCGATCGGCATGTCGATCGTGCTGTCGAACTTCATTCAGGTTGCCCAGGGCCCGCGCAACAAGCCGATCCCGTCCCTGGTGAGCGATGTCTATAATTTCGGCGGCGTCTCGCTGTCGCTGAAGCAGATCATCATCTTCGTCGTCACCGTCGTTCTGCTTGCCGCCTTCTGGTATCTGGTCAACAAGACGTCGCTTGGCCGCGCCCAGCGCGCCACGGAACAGGATCGCAAGATGGCGGCGCTGCTCGGCATCAATGTCGACCGCACCATCTCCGTCACCTTCATCATGGGTGCAGCGCTCGCAGCCGTCGCCGGCACGATGTACCTGATGTATTATGGCGTCGCCAATTTCGCCGACGGCTTCACCCCCGGTGTCAAGGCTTTCACCGCAGCCGTCCTCGGCGGCATCGGCTCGCTTCCGGGCGCCGTCCTCGGCGGATTGATGATCGGTTTCATCGAGTCCTTCTGGTCGGGCAATTTCGCAATCGCGTATAAGGATGTGGCGACCTACGGCATCCTGGCCTACGTGTTGATCTTCAAGCCGACGGGTATCCTCGGGCGGCCGGAAGTCGAGAAGGTATAAGGCCATGGCAAATTCAAACTTCGTTGCAGGCAAGACCGCGCCCGGCCTTGTCCGGAAAGGGCTTACCGACGCCTTCTGGACGGCGATCATCTCCTTCGGAATGTTCGTGCTCTATATCGGCCTGAAGACCGAGCAGAACATGGACAACCAGCTGGTCATCGTTCAGCGCTGGGGTGTTCTGGCATCCATCGTCGCGATCGCGGCGGCCGGCCGCTTCGTCATGACGGTTTTCGTGCAGCCGCAGCTTGCGGCCATGAAGGAAGCCAAGACGAAAGCGGCGCCGGTTGCCGCCGAGCCGGGCTTCGTCTCGAAGAACTTCAACAAGATGGCGCTGGCCTTCCTGCTCGTCTATCCTCTTCTGGCCGTGGCGCTTTTCGGCCCGCAGGGATCGCTGACCTATGTCGATAATTTCGGCATCCAGATCCTGATCTATGTGATGCTGGCCTGGGGGCTGAACATCGTCGTCGGTCTCGCCGGCCTGCTCGACCTCGGCTATGTCGCCTTCTATGCGGTCGGCGCCTATTCCTATGCGCTGCTTTCGACGCATTTCGGCCTGTCCTTCTGGTTGCTCCTGCCTCTGTCCGGTATCCTGGCGGCGCTCTGGGGCATGATCCTCGGCTTTCCGGTGTTGCGCCTGCGCGGCGATTACCTCGCCATCGTGACGCTGGCCTTCGGGGAAATCATCCGCCTCGTGCTGATCAACTGGGCGGATGTGACCAAGGGCACCTTCGGTGTTTCCAACATCACCAAGGCGTCCTTGTTCGGTCTTTACACATTCGATCTCAAGGACCAGCAAATCATCATCCGTACGCTGGGCCTGCCGATGTCGTCGGCCTGGT